>NZ_JBXSOL010000011.1:0-198693 GCF_057784555.1 Rhizobium sp. CNPSo 3670 | reverse complement strand
GCAAAGTTAAAGTGTCCTGTTTCTGCAAAATAAGAGTGTCACTCTCCCCGGGTTTTGATGAGCTTGGAGATTGCGGATGGGACTGACAGCGATGCGCGGTGTGGCCCTGCAAAAATCTAGGCATCCGTGCATCCGGACTGACGATATTCGAACCGTATTGGTCGGTTTAGCGTTGCCTTAAAGAAACTGTGCAAGGATACGCTCTTACCACCACACCGGCGAGCTGATGAAGTTTCGAAAAAACCCAGAGATAGCGCGCAGCCGCGCGGGCTGCCTAACCGGCCATGTGAGCGCCTTCGCGCCAGCGGTGTTTGCGGCCATTATTGCAGCTATCGTCGTCTGGGTGGCAACGAATTGGCGGCTGGAGCGCGCTCTCGCCGATGAACGTTCGATTGTCGCCGGTGAGCTTGCCACGATATCATCTCGGCTGCAGACGAATCTGAATAGCAATGTGAAACTGTTACAAGGGCTGGCGGCGGCTATCTCCGTCGATCCGGCAATGGGTCAGAACGGATTTTCCAAACTTGCAGCACGGATCCTGCAGCCTGATTCACAATTGCGAAGCTTCGCCGCGGCGCCTGACATGGTGGTCAGCTGGGTCTATCCGGAAAAAGGAAATGAAAGAGCCATCGGGCTCGACTACCGGAAGAACGAGAAGCAACGGGCTGCCGCGATGCTGGCGCGCAACACCCACAACATCGTCTTGACCGGCCCGGTGGAGCTTGTCCAAGGCGGAATGGCTTTTGTGGTCAGGTGCCCTGTCTATACCACCGACGGAAATAGCCAGGTCTTTTGGGGGCTGCTTTCCGGGATCATTGATATTCCAAGGCTTTATGGAGATAGCGGCCTTCGTTCGACCGATCTTGAGATTGCCATCAGCACCGAACCGGAGCCGGAATCGCCCAACCAAGTTTTTCTCGGCGGCCTGGAGACCTTTCAAAGAAAGCCGGTCGTCGCAAACGTGGATATGACCTACGGCCGATGGACCCTCGCCGCGCGTCCGAAGCATGGATGGGGCCAAAATAACGGGATCGGCGCCTTCGAGTTCTATGCAAGTTTGTTGGCCTTCTGTGTCGTTGCCCCCATCGTCTGGGTCGGCTTTCTGACCAGATCGCGCCAAAGAACCATCGAAAAACTTCGCCTGCACAAGAAGAAGCTCGTTCGCGCGCGGCAACGCCTGGAATACCTGTCACTGCACGACGCGCTGACGGGACTTCCCAATCGACGGTTCGTCGACCAGATGATCTCGCAGCCGCCGCGGCCGGCTCCGCACGATTGCCTGATCCTCATCCATATCGACCTTGACCGGTTTAAAGAGATCAACGACACGAAGGGCCATGCCGGCGGTGACATCGTCCTCCAGGCCACGGCTTTGCGGCTCGCCGATTTGGCCGGTCCGAACGACGTCGCGGCTCGCATCGGTGGAGACGAGTTCATTTTCGCCAGCTGGAGCGCCAATCCTGAGCCTAAAGCAACCGAATTGGCCAAGCAGATTGTCGACGCGCTTCAGCGCAACATTTTTATCGATGGAGCAGCCTATGTGGTCGGAGCAAGCGTCGGCGTCGCCTGGGAGGCTGAACCTTCTCGACAGGACCTCGGCCAGTTGCTCCTGAATGCCGATCTGGCGCTCTACGAGGCGAAGAAGGCGGGTCGCGGTCGCGCGGCTATCTTCACCGAAGAGCTTCGAAGCGCCGCAGTCCATTCGAAAGAACTGGCGGATGAATTCAACCAAGCGCTCGAACGCGACGAGTTCGTCGCGTTCTTCCAGCCGCAGTTCGACGCAACCACATTGGCGGTCGCAGGCGTCGAAGCCCTCGCCCGCTGGGATCATCCGCGAAGAGGTCTGCTCGGCCCCACCGAGTTTCTTGATGCTGCGGAAAGGCTCGGGCGTAGCGGCGACATGGATAGACTGATCCTGCAAAAGGCACTCTTCGAGCTGACGAGATGGGACGGCTTGGGACTGCAAATCCCCCGGGTCTCGGTCAATATCTCCGCGCGCCGACTGGCGCAGGCAAATCTGCTTGCCGAGCTTTCGGCCCTTCCCGCAGTGAGGGGCCGCCTGTGTTTCGAGCTGCTTGAAACAATCTCCTTCGATGAGCTTCAGCCTGCTCTCAATGAGGTGATTCCAGCCATCAAGGCGCTCGGCATAGAAATAGAAATCGACGATTTCGGCACAGAACATGCCAGTATCGTCAGCTTGCTTCGATTTGAACCCCGAAGGCTCAAGATCGATCGAGAGATTGTCAAGCCGATCCTCGCCTCTCCTTCTCAACGCCGTCTGGTCTCCTCAATCATCGAAATCGGCCGATCACAGAACATCGACATCGTTGCCGAAGGCGTGGAGACAATGGAGCACGCGAAGATCCTGAAAGATCTCGGCTGCCATCTGCTGCAAGGTTACGCACTGGCGCGGCCAATGACCTCGGAGCAGTTGATCGAATTTTGCCATCAGCCGCATAGAGGAACCGCAAAGGCAGGCCGCTAGGTTGGCCGTCGGCTGTTTGTGCTTGCGGGTCCTCGTCAGCAGGTTCATTCTTGTCCCCATTGAGAAGCCCGCCGGCAGCGGCCGATGTCGCTGTCGCATACCGGGTTTTCGTGAGATGCCTGCGATGGAATGCGCCGGCTGCGGTTTCGACATTCAGAGCGGTTTTGCTTTCTGTCCGCGATGCGGCGCAAGGCAACCCCTCTCCTGCGCGGCCTGCGGTTATCCATGTCAGCCTGATTTTGCCTTTTGCCCGAAATGCGGCGCGTCGATCTCAGGCAAAGCCCAGCCGGCCGCGAAGCCAGCCATCGAGACGGCACCGGCTGAATCCGATGGCGATGCCGACCGGCGGCCGGTGACGGTGCTCTTTGCCGATCTCTGCGGCTTCACGACGTTGAGCGAGCAGATCGACCCCGAAATCATGCGGGTGCTGCAGAACGAATTGTTCGAAGAGATGACCCGGGCGGTGGAAGCCTATGGCGGCTTCGTCGACAAATTTGTCGGCGATGCACTGCTGGCGCTGTTCGGGGCGCCGGTCGCCCATGAGGACGATCCGGTGCGGGCGCTTGGCGCCGCACTTGATATGATCGACCGGGCCGCTGCGGTCGGCAAGCGCTGGCAGTCGCGTGCGGGCGTGCCGCTGCGCTTGCATATCGGCATCAATAGCGGCCCTGTCGTCACTGGCGGCTTCGGCGCCGCCAGTACAAAATCCTATTCCGTGACCGGCGACACGGTGAACACCGCACAACGGTTGCAATCCATGGCCGGCGAAAACGATATTCTCGTTGGTCCGCTGACCTACCGTCTCACCCGCCACGCCTTTGCCTTCGACAGCCTCGGCGCGCAAACCCTGCGCGGTAAGGTTGGAAACGTCCTCGTGCATCGGCTGACCGGACTGCTGGAAGCGCCGCATACGGCACGCGGGCTCGAAAGTTTCGGCCTTCAGGCGCCGATGGTCGGTCGGGACGCGGAATTGTCGCGCCTGTTGACCTGCCTCGATCTTGCCTGTGGCGGCGCCGCGCAGCTTGTCCGTCTGATCGGCGAAGCGGGCATCGGCAAATCGCGTCTGGCCAGCGAATTCGTCGGGATCGCCGGCAACACGGACCGTTTTCCTGGGCTTGCTATCCGCAGAGCCACCTGCTCTCCCCTCGGCGAACAATCGTACGGCACGCTCGCCGCGGTCGTGCGGAGCGCCTATGGAATCGGCGAGCGGGACGATCCCGACAGGACACGGCAACTGCTGACAACGGGATTCCGTGCCCTCGATCTCGGGCCTGACGACGTCGCGGCGCTTTTGCCGCTCTTTTTCCATGTTCTCGGCCTCGGCGATCCCGATGGCGCGCTCCGGCACATCGAACCGGAACAATTGCGTCGCCAGATCTTCTATGCGGTGCGAACCATCTTCGAGCGGCGGCTGGCACAAGGCCCTCTCCTGCTTGTGATCGAGGATCTCCACTGGGCGGATGCCGCCTCACTGGAAGTGCTGCGTTTCATGATGGACCGGCTGGAGCGCAGCCGACTGATGCTGCTTGCGATTTACCGGCCGACGTCGCAGACGGATCCGCTGAACTCCGATCGCGTCAGCGTCACTGTTCAGCGTCTCGGCCCCCTCTTCGCTGCCGATGGGCAGAAGCTGCTTGCCGCCTTTTTTGGCGAGGGTCACGGCAAGTTGCCGGCGCCAATGCGCAAGCGCATCCTCGAGCGCGCCGGCGGCAATCCGCTGTTTATCGAAGAAATCCTGCGCGGCCTGATCGACATGGGCGCGCTGCACAATGACGGGCAGCGCTGGCATGTCGCAGCCGAAGACGCGGATGTCGATATACCGGTCAATTTGCAAGCCCTGTTGCTTGCCCGCGTCGACAGGTTACCGCAGGAGATCAGACGTCTGGCGCAGGAGGCTGCCGTCGTCGGCCCGAAGTTCGATACCGCCCTGCTCCGCACCGTCGCGACCGATCCGGCCGGCATCGATGCAGCGCTGGATTATCTCTGCGATGCCAATATCATCGAGGAGTTGCGTGGACCGGACGCCGAGACAGCGCCGGGCTATCGCTTCAGCCAGACCTTGATGCACGATGTCATCTACCACAATCTGCTGCTGCAACGCCGCATGGAGCTTCACCGACGGATCGGCCGGGCGCTGGAACGCCAATATGGCGTGGCGCCGGATCGAGCAGAGCATCTGGCGCAGCTCGGCCATCATTTCAGCCTGACCACCGAAAAGGCCAAGGGGGCCAGCTATCTCATGGCGGCCGGCGATATGGCGCGCAAGATATACGCCAATGACGATGCCATGCGTCTTTACCGACAGGCTCTTGCTGCCTTCGCCGACGAGCAGGAGGCGCCGCCGGAGCAATTGGCACTGTTGGAGCGCCTTGGCGATCTCTGCGGTCCTGCCGGCCGGCGTGAGGCCGCCCTGAACCATTATCAGCGAGCACTCGCGATCCACCGCGCGAAAGATGATCGGATCGCCGCTGCGAGGATCTTGCGCAAGATCAGCCGCCTGCATCTCGATGCGGGACGCCGCGATCAGGCGGAGGCCCATTGTGCCGAAGCCGAAACGATGATCGCGCCGATCGATGCGCCGGTCGAACATGCCCATCTCCTGCAAGAACGCGGCCACCTCGCCTTCCGCACCGGCGACCAGGCTGCTGCTGCCGAATGGGCGACACAGGCGCTGCAATGCTTGCAAACACTGCCGATCGATGGAACGACCGAGGCCGGACGGGAGGCAGCGCGGGCGATGGCAGAGGCGCTGAACACCAAAGGTGCAGCACTCGCGCGTCTCGGACGCCGCCGTGATGCCGTGCAGGAAGTGGAGCGCAGCCTCTCGGTCGCCGAAAAGGCCGATCTGCAAAGCGCCGCCTGCCGCGCCTATTCCAACCTCGGCGTTCTCTACACGATCGTCGATCCGGCCAACGCCATCAGGATCTGCCGACGCGGATTGGAGGTCGCCACCCGCATCGGCGATCTCGGCTTCCAGGCGCGTCTTCTCGCCAATCTCGCGGTCTCCTGCTGCACCTTCACCGATCGCTGTGGAGCCGAGGGCGTGCCGGCGGCGGAGAAGGCGGTCGAAATCGACCGGGCGCTCGATCAGCGCGACCATCTGTCCGTACCGCTGATCGTACTCGGGCAGATACACCAGTGCCATGGGCAGCCGAACCTAGCTCGTAAGTATTACGAGGAAGCCCTTGAGGTTGCGAAGGAAATTGACGAGCCGCAACTGCTCTTTCCGTGTTATGATGGCTTGGCGACACTGAGCCTTGAACACGACGACATGGATGAAGCGGAACGGTATTTCGCGCTGGCGCAGGATGTGTGCATCCGCCACAAGCTTGACCCCGGCACATTCGTCGTCTTGCCGTTTCTCGACTGAAGGCTTCGCATCTCACTCGTCGCTCTGCATCAATTCGCCAAAGCGATTCAGAGACATAAAGGGAGGAACTAACAATGCAGGAGAACCACGCCGATAAACCATTACAGCCTGGGGATCGCGCGCCCAACGTGGTGCTGGATGCGATCACCCGCCATGGCAAGATCGCCATCGATGATTTTCGCGGTCAGAAGCCGGTGCTTGTCGGCTTGTTTCGCGGCCTGCACTGCCCCTTCTGCCGCCGACAGATCGCCGCCATGGCCGAACTCACCGATGCGCTGCAGGAAAAAGGCATCGATAGCCTCACGGTCGTCAATACTCCGATCGAGCGAGCGCGCCTCTATTTCCGCTACCACCCGCTTCCCAATTTGCTCGCGGCCTCCGACCCCGAACGGGTATCGCACAGAGCTTTCGGCTTGCCGAATATCGAGTTCACCGAATCCGAGAACGAATGGCCGTACAAGGTCAGCATGAGCACAATGTCGTCAATGCAGGTCGACATGCCGGGCGAGTTGCCAGAGGCCATGGGTGTGATGGCGGCGATGGAATATCTCGACAAGGCCGACGGTTATGAATTCACCGAGGACGACACACGGATGATCGCCACCGGCCATGGCCAGCTTGTCGGCGAATTCCTGCTCGACCGCGATGGCGTCGTGCGCTGGTGTTTCACGGAGGTCGAGGAAGGTGGCCGCAACTTGTTCGGCGGTCCCGCCCCCCGCGATGTAATGTCGGCGGCTTCGAATATGGCTGTTTGACGCGACTTCCCTGGCCCTTTGCCTGGGCGGACCGGCCGCTTCAAGCCGGCAGGCCGGCCTTGCGGTAGCCGTCCAGGAAATGGTCAAGCGTCCGAGCGTCGCGAAACGGTTCGGTCGCGGCCCAGTGGCGGGTGGAAAAGCCGGGGTTGGCGACAAGGAAGAGTTCGGTCTCCGCCCGCGCCTCGTCGAGCCGGCCGAGCTGCGCAAGGCTTGCCGCCAGGAAACGACGGGAGCTCGTGCGATAGGTTTCGTCGCGACGCAGCGTCTCGACAACGGCCTCATATTGCCCGGCTGCATATTGCGCCTGGCCGAGCGCCAGATAATACCAGCTCGCCGGAAAGGGATTCAGCCGGAACGCCTTGCGGACATGCTCGAGGCCCTCGTCAATCCGCCCGGCGAGGACCGTGATGTCGGATAATGACGCAAAGGTGTCTGCCTCGTTCGGGTCGAGTTCGATCGCCTTGGCGAATTGCGCATCCGCCTCGGCAAAATCGCGCTCATAGGCAAGCAGATAGGCCAGGACCCAGCGGCAGCCGGCATCATTGGGGTCGATCGCAACCGCCTTGCGTGCCAGTTGCAGAGCGATGCCGCGGGTCGATTCCGTCGGTCCGCCGCTATGGACCCATCCCATCCAGTGGTTCACGGCAAGCCAGCGATAGGCCTCGGCATAGTCCGGGTCGAGCGAGATTGCGCGCGTCAGCATGAGATGCGCTTCCTCAGCCGCCTGCGGGGCATCGTCCATCAGCTTGCGCGCCCGCACGCAGAGATCGTAAGCCTCGATGTTCTTCGGCCGATTGCGCGGCGGCAGTGCTCGGAGTCTGCCGAGCAGCGCCTCGACGATCCTGCTCGTCACCTCGTCCTGAAGAGCGAAGATATCGTTCAGGCTGCGATCGAAACGTTCCGCCCAGAGGTGATCGCCGCTGACCGCGTCGATCAGCTTGGCGTTGATGCGCACGCGCCCGGCAGCGCGTCTTGCGCTGCCCTCCAGCAGATAGCGCACGCCGAGCTCCTCGGCGATCTCTCGTACGTCCATCGCCCTGCCCTTGTAAGCGAAGGCCGAGTTGCGGGCGATGACGAACAGGCCGGGCATTCTGGAGAGGTCGGTGATCAGGTCTTCGCTCAGCCCGTCCACGAAGGATTCCTGCTCTGGGTCGCTGCCGATATTCAGAAAGGGCAGGACAGCAATCGACGGCTTGTCAGGCAGCGGCAAGGTTTTTCGCCTCACGCCGCTGAGCCGATGAACGGCTCCCGTGAAGCGGTAGCCGACACGCGGAACCGTCGCAATCCATTCGCCGCCGCCGGCGGACGAACCGAGCAGCTTGCGCAGCTGCGCGATCTGGACGGTGAGGTTGCCTTCCTCGACCGCGATGCCTGGCCAGGCCGCGTCCATCAGCTCGGTCTTGGCGACGATGTCGCCGGCTCGCCCGACAAGCGCCGCAAGCAGCTTCAGCCCGCGGTGGCTAACGGCAACGGGATCATCGTTCCGAAGGAGCGTTCCCGCATCCGGATCAAGCACGAACGGACCAAAGGCAAAGCGCGATCCCTGCATGAAGCGGATCTATAGTCCGTTTGGAAGTTTTTGAGAACGTTTTGGCGAGGCTTAATTACGCCGCTCCCCTTATTCCGCAGAATTTCATCCTCTTTCAGGCCAGGCCGCGCCCTTCAGACCATACCGACTGACGAGGATATCAGCATGACGAGTGCAAGCACGACATCACCGCAAGAGGATCAGCTCCCACGGGCCGCGATGGCGGGCATCATTGCGACGGTCACGGTGTTTGCCGTGGCGCAGGGACTGACCTATCCGCTGCTGAGCTTTATCCTGGAACGGCAGGGGCTGACGTCAGGGCTCATCGGCCTGTCGGCAGCGATGACGCCGCTGGGTTTCATCTTATCGGCGCCCGTCATTCCAGCGCTTTCGCGACGCGTCGGCGGGGCGCGGCTTGCTATCCTCTGTTCGATCCTGGCCGCCCTCATCCTGGTTGCGATTGGCTGGATCCAGCACGCCTGGGTCTGGATGCCGCTGCGCTTCCTGCTCGGCTTCTTTGCCAATCCTCTCTACGTCATCAGCGAAACCTGGCTGATCTCGATCACGCCGGCGGCGCGCCGCGGCCGGATCATGGGCCTCTACTCATCGATCGTTTCGGCTGGTTTCGCCGTCGGCCCGCTATCCCTCGGCGTCGTCGGCACGGAAGGTTGGCCGCCCTTCATCATCGGCGTTACGGCCTTTCTTGCCTGCGGCCTGATCGTGCTTGCCGTCGCTCCCCGCCTGCCTGACATGCCTCGCGAAGGCGAGGCAGTGTCGGTCGGTGGCTTCTTCGCGTTGGCGCCGCTGCTGCTCTTTGCGGTTTTCGCGGCAGCCGCCTTCGAGCAGATCCTGCTTTCGCTGTTCGCGGTCTATGGCGCAGCCCTCGGCAGCGCCGAGGCGCGCATTGCTTCGCTCATCACCTGTTTCGTCGCCGGCAATGCGATGCTGCAGGTCCTGCTCGGGCGCGCGGCCGAACGGTTCGGTGCGACGCGGACGATGTTATTCTGCGTCCTGGCTTGCCTCACCGGCTGCCTGCTGCTGGCGCCGCTTTTTACCACATGGCTCATCTGGCCGCTGGTATTCGTCTGGGGCGGCGTCTCGTTCGGGCTTTACACCACGTCACTGATCCAGCTCGGCGAGCGTTTCACCGGCCGGACCCTGATCGCCGGTAACGCGGCCTTCGCCTTCACATGGGGCATTGGCGGCATGGCGGCCTCACCAGCTGCCGGATCGGCAATGCAGCTGATCGGGCATCACGGGCTCACACTATCACTCGGCCTGCTCAGCACTGTCCTCTCGATACGCCTCGTCTTAGATCTGAGGATGACGCGGTAATACTCTGAATAGGCGTTATTTTTCTGCGATCCGATTCCGTTTATCCCCTGCCCTTGAATAGGCGCATCCCCGCAATATATAAATTGTTATATAACAATTTATCGAAATGGCGAGATGGGCATGGTCGAAGATGTGGTCCGAACGCTTGGCTTTCTATGTCTGGGCAGCCGGCTGCGGCGCATCGGCGAACGATTGCAGGCCGATACCCAGCAGATCATCGACGAGGCCGAGCTCGGCATTCAAGCCGGTCAGTATCCGTTCCTGGCGGCGATCGACCGGACCGGGCCGCTGACGATCGGCGAACTGGCCCAGTCGGTGGGCATCACCCAACCCGGCGCGACGCGGACGATCGGCCAGCTTCTCGAACTCGGCTTCGTCGACATGCGGCCGGCACCGGACGATCAGCGCCGCAGACTGGTGTCGCTGACCGACAAGGGGCAGGAGCTTGTCAATTATTCGAAGGCGACGATCTGGCCGCGCGTCGCGGCTGCCGTCGCGGATCTCTGCGGCGATCTCGACGGACCGATCCTCGAACAGCTCGCCGCTATCGAGGACGGGCTTGCGGAGGTGCCGCTCAAACGCCGGCGCACCGCTGCCGCACCGCGCGTCCTTTCAGACGCCCAAGAGGAGGAAGGATGATGAAACATGTGCTCGACCGGCCGATCTGGAGCGCTCTGCAGACCGCGCACGCCGATATCTCCGAAGGCGGCAGCTACGCGAGGCGATACCCGCCGTCCATTGTCCCCTTCGCCGCCTCCGCGGACGATACGCCGGAAAGCCTCGATGCCCTGGAGAAGCTGCCGTCGCGGCAGGAGCGCATGTTTCTCGTCGAGGTTGGACCAATCGCGGTTCCGCCAGGTCTTGCCATAATGATGGAGGCGCCGGTGACCCAGATGGTTGCCGAGCGGCCTCACAAGACAATTTCCGACTCCCGCATCCAGCCGCTGACGGAGGCTGATGCCGCCGATATGCTTGACTTGGCAATCTTGACCAAACCAGGCCCGTTCACCTTGCGCGCCCAGAGCCTTGGCCGCTTCTGGGGGATAAGGCATGAGGGTCGTCTGGTGGCGATGGCCGGTCAGCGCATGCGACAGCCGGGCTTTATCGAGCTCAGCGGGCTTTGTACCCATCCCGCTTTCCAAGGAGGCGGCCTCGGCACCTTGCTATTCCGCTTCGTTGCCGGCGAAATCGCATCCAGCGGCGACGTGGCCTATCTGCATGCCTATGCGGCGAACACATCGGCCATTTCGCTCTACAAGGCGCAGGGCTTCGTGGTTCGGTCGGAAATGAACATGAGCGTGGTCAAACGTCGCCCCTGATCGTTGCCCTGCGCGATCGTCGCAGCGCAGTGTCAGATCACTGTCATCGAAACCCTTTAAAGCGCCGGCAACGATTTGATTGATGCGAGGCGCATTCGATGGCGACATTGCAGCAGGTCGCGTTCCGGGCAGGATGTTCGCTGGCGACCGCGAGCAGAGTTCTCAACCGCAACGGGCCAGCCAGCGATCTGATGGTGCACAAGGTGCGCCGGGCTGCCGCGGAACTCGGCTATCACTCCGCCGGCCGGCTCGGACGCAGGCCGGTGGTCGGCGTCTTGATTCCAAGCATCACCAATCCGGTCTTACCTGGCGCATGAGATCCATCGAGAAGATGATGTCCTCGTCCTTGTCGGCGCCGTCGACGGTGAGATCACCTGTATGGACGATCAGATCGACGTCGGTCTCTTCGATCCAGCTCAAGAGCGGTGCCCAGTTGCCGTTGAAATGCGGCTTGCCGGGGCTGAAATGCGTGTCGGTGATCTGAATGATTTTCATGGGGCGCGTCTCCGAGAACCTCGGAAGCGTCTCCCGGACCCTCCCTTCTCGGAGCCTCTCTAGAGGGCTCCCATGTCAATCAGACATCTGCGGTTTTCAGCTGTTTTTCAGTTTTGACATCAATCTGTCACACAGCCGCAGGCCGCCTCCCGAAGTGGGAGCCGGCCCATCTGCTGATTAGGTGGGGGTCAGTGCCGCGGCGCGTTCGCGGGAATGGACGATACCGTCGCCGAAACCGGGTCGCTTGCGGGGAAGGTGTCTTCGAGACCTTCGTTCAGCTCCTCTTCCAGCGTTTCGCTGTCGTGGGTGGAACGCGCGCTCGGCTGGCCGATGAGACCCTTGCTGCCTTCGTCGAAGTTGCCGTTGCTCAAGGCATCATACCGGTTGATGCTGCCGTCTGGGCTGCGGCCGGGAAAGGCCGTCAGCTGAACCATCATCACCTTGGCGTGGTCGAGCGCCGTCGAACTGTCGAGTTCGCCATGAGAATTGTCGATTTTGACGGCAATCGACTCTCCTCCCTCGCCCAGAAATTCCACCGTGAAGAAATTGCCGGACTGTGTCACGCGCGTATCGATCAACTGCATGGGAACCTCCTGTGTTCATGCCAAACCAACGGCGATCAGCATCAGGAGTTCCACGACAGCGCCACTTCAACGCGATGCGTGGCGCGCCGAGGGTCTAGATCCGCTGATAATTCGGCCGGTATTTATGGTTAATTTATTAATAATTCGGCGCTTATCATTGGAACCATGCGGCCTTTCCGAGTGTTGTTGCTGGGCCGTGGAGGAACCTCGATGATACTGAAAATCCTTGCGCCAAAGATCGACTCCGATTGCCATGATACCGGCACCTATCCCGACGGGATCTTCGCCGAAAACCGCATCGACCTTTCATCGCGCCGCGACGACCGCCGTCGCTCGCCGCATGAACGCGATTACGGCGCCGACAGAAAACTGGAAAAACTGCCGCTCGGCTTCGTCTAAGCAGCCATAACCTCCTCTTGTCGGCCGGATGATCCCGGCCACATTCTCCTTTGACGCCACTCGCGCAGGTCAGGAGAAGCCTTTGCCCTGGATCGCCTACATCGCCCATTTCATCGCCGCGGCCTTTCTGGCCAACGGCATCCCGCATTTCGTCAATGGCGTCAGCGGCCGGCCCTTCCGCACCCCATTCGCCAATCCAAGTTCACCGACGGTGAATGTCATATGGGGCTGGGCCAACTTCCTCATCGCCTTCCTGCTCTTTGCCAATATCGGGCCGCTCTATATCGGCACTCCGGGCGATACGATTTTTGCCGCGGCCGGCATGCTCGTCACCGGCATCCTCCTCGCCCGCTTTTTCGAAGGCAGCGCCAGATAGTAGCTTGCATGATGATAGTCACTCCTGTAGTGACATCTGCCATGCAGCGGACAAGTTTCGGCCAATTCAAATGCCCGGCGGCGCGCGCGCTCGACAGCGTCGGCGACTGGTGGAGCATCCTGATTCTGCGCGACGCCTTCCAGGGGCTGTCGCGCTTCGACGAGTTTCAGAAAAGCCTCGGTGTGGCCCCGAACATCCTGACGCGGCGGCTAAAACATCTGACGGACCAGGGCCTGTTCGAACGACGGCTCTACCAGCAGCGCCCTGCCCGCTACGAATATGTGCTGACCAAGAAGGGCCGCGATTTCTTTCCGGTGTTGATGGCGCTGTTTTCCTGGGGGAGCCGGCACATTCCGGAAGAGGATCTCGCATTTCTGCTCAGCGACGCCGCTTCCGGCAAAGCGCGCGAGACGGTGCTTGTGGACGCACGGACCGGCGAAGAAGTAACGCCCGAAAACACCAGCCTGCTCCCTGGACCAGCCGCCGATGACGAGGTGCGTGCGCGGATCGCCCGCATGCGCGCCTGGTATCTCGGTATCGACGCATAGAGAGGAAAATAGCATGGATCGCATCGTTGTCACCGGCATGGGACTTGTCTCGCCACTCGGCACCGGCGTCGAGCCTGCCTGGACACGTCTCGTCGACGGCGCCTCCGGTCTCAGGGTGCTGCCGGACGATGTTGTCGGCGAGCTCTCGGCCAAGGTCGGCGGTGTCGTTCCCGGCATCGCCGAGGACGCGCAGGCCGGCTTCGATCCCGACCGCTCGATCACGCCGAAAGACCAGAAGAAGATGGATCGCTTCATCCAGTTCGCGATGGCGGCGACGGAGGAAGCGGTGAAGCAGGCCGGCTGGATGCCGACCGACGAAGGCAGCCGTGAACGCACCGCAACGATCATCGCTTCGGGCGTCGGCGGCTTTCCTGCAATCGCCGAAGCGGTGCGGATCGGCGAGACGCGGGGCGTTCGGCGGCTATCACCCTTTACCGTGCCCTCCTTCCTCGTCAACCTCGCCGCCGGCCAGGTCAGCATCCGCTATGGTTTCAAGGGGCCGCTCGGCGCGCCGGTGACGGCCTGTGCCGCCAGCGTTCAGGCGATCGGTGATGCGGCGCGGCTGATCCGCTCCGGCGAAGCCGATGTGGCGATCTGCGGCGGTGCCGAGGCCTGCATCGACAAGGTTAGCCTCGGCGGCTTTGCCGCCGCGCGTGCGCTGTCCACCGGCTTCAACGAGACGCCGGAACTGGCTTCGCGGCCCTTCGACACGGCACGCGACGGTTTCGTCATGGGCGAAGGCGCCGGCATCCTGGTCATCGAAACGCTCGCCCACGCGCTGGCCCGCGGGGCGACACCACTTGCCGAACTCGTCGGCTACGGCACGGCGGCGGATGCCTACCACATGACCGCAGGTCCCGAAGATGGCGACGGCGCGCGCCGGGCGATGGTGGCGGCACTCAGGCAGGCGAAGATTCCGGCCTCCGAGGTCAGGCACCTCAACGCGCACGCGACGTCGACTCCGGTCGGTGACAGAGGCGAGATCGCTGCGATCGGCACGGTGTTCGGCCGCAATGGCGCCATTGCCGTCAGCGCGACGAAGTCGGCGACAGGCCATCTGCTCGGCGCGGCGGGCGGGTTGGAAGCAATCTTCACCATTCTTGCGCTGCGCGACCAGATCGCGCCGCCGACCCGCAACCTCAACGAAGCCGATCCGGCCGCCGACGGCATCGACATCGTCGGCAAGACGGCGCGGCCGCTTGCCATGGACTATGCCATCACCAACGGCTTCGGCTTCGGCGGCGTCAATGCCAGCGCCCTCTTCCGGCGCTGGTCGTAAAGTCCGTTTTCCTTGTGCTGAAATTCGCTTACACTTCCGCTCTATCGGGGGCTCGCTCCCCGATGGAGCCGGAGATCAATCCATGCGCGCCTTTCTCGCAGTTCTCATTCTGTGTGCCGCGTCCGCCCTCTCTCCTCTCTCGGCCCATGCCGAAGATCCGATCGACACCACGCGAACGATGATCGAGGAACAGATCAAAGCCTTCCTCAAGGACGATGCCGAAACCGCCTATTCCTTCGCCGCCCCCGGCATCAAGGCGATGTATCCCGACAAGAACCTGTTCTTCGCCATGGTGAAGAAGAGCTACGAACCAGTCTATCACCCCGGCAATTACGCCTTCGGCCGCAGCCGCTCGATCGACAATGGCGCGCTGATCTACCACGAAGTGCTAATCTCAGGACGCGACGGCAAGGACTGGACGGCGATCTATCAGGTCACGCGGCAGCCCGACGGCAGCTACCGGATCAACGGCGTTCAGATCATGCCGGATGCGGACAGCAAGGGAATTTGATCAAACTGCGTTCGGCCGATCAAACGGGATCGAGATCGCCCCTCGACCATTCCTCCATCGTTTCCGCCATGAAATCGGCGAAGCGGCCTTCGGCGATCGCCTTGCGGATGCCCTGCATCAGTTCCTGATAATAAGCGAGATTGTGCCAGGAGAGCAGCATGCCGCCGAGGGCTTCGTTGGCGCGGACGAGATGGTGGAGATAGGCGCGCGAATAATCGTGCGAAGCCGGGCAATTCGATTGTTCGTCGAGCGGACGCATATCCTCGGCATGGCGGGCATTGCGGATATTGACCTTGCCGCGGCGGGTAAAGGCCAGGCCATGGCGTCCGGAGCGGGTCGGCATGACGCAGTCGAACATGTCGATGCCACGGGCGACGGATTTGAGGATATCGTCAGGCGTGCCGACGCCCATCAAGTAACGCGGCTTTTCCACGGGCAGGACCGGAAGCGTCTCTTTCAGCATGTTCAGCATCACGTCCTGCGGCTCGCCGACCGCGAGACCGCCAACGGCGTAGCCCTTGAGGTCGAGCTTGGTGAGTTCCTCGGCCGAACGGATGCGCAGGGCTGGGATATCGCCGCCCTGAACGATGCCGAACATCGCCTTGCCCGGCTGCTCGCCGAAGGCCACCTTGCAGCGCTCGGCCCAGCGCAGCGACATTTCCATGGCGCGCTCGATCTCCTTCGGTTCGGCCGGCAGCGCCACGCATTCGTCGAGCTGCATCTGGATGTCGGAGCCGAGCAGCCCTTGGATCTCGATCGAGCGCTCCGGCGACATATGATGCAGGCTGCCGTCGACATGCGACTTGAACGTGACACCCTGCTCGTCGAGCTTGCGCAGGCCGGAGAGCGACATGACTTGGAAGCCGCCTGAATCCGTCAGGATAGGATGTTCCCAGCGGATCAGCTTGTGCAGGCCGCCGAGGCGGGAGACGCGCTCCGCTGTGGGGCGGAGCATCAAGTGATAGGTATTGCCGAGGATGATGTCCGCGCCGGTCTCCCGCACCTGATCGAGATACATGGCCTTGACGGTGCCGACTGTACCGACCGGCATGAAGGCCGGCGTGCGGATCGCGCCGCGCGGCATGGAAATCTCACCGAGACGGGCACCGGCATCGGTCTTCTCGAGCGTGAATTGGAAGTTCTCTGTCATCTAGTCTTTCCGGAAAAGAAGGCTCGCGTCGCCGTAGGAGTAGAAGCGGTAGCCTGTGGAAATCGCGTGTTCATAGGCCGCATGCATGGTTTCGAAGCCTGCGAAGGCCGAGACCAACATGAACAGCGTTGAGCGCGGCAGGTGGAAATTGGTCATCAGCATGTCGACCGCCTTAAAACGGTAACCGGGAGTGATGAAGATCCCAGTGGCGCCGGCCCATGGTTTGATCTCTCCGCTTTCCCCGGCGGCGCTCTCGATCAGCCGCAGCGAGGTCGTGCCGACGCAGACGATACGCCCGCCTCTTTCCCGCACGGCATTCAAGCGCGCGGCGACATCGGTGCTGACATAGCCGCTTTCGAGATGCATTTTGTGATCGTCGGTATCATCAGCCTTAACAGGCAGGAAAGTGCCGGCGCCGACATGCAGCGTGACGAAATGACGTTCGATGCCGGCCCTGTCGAGCGCTTCGAACAGGCCAGGCGTGAAATGCAGGCCGGCGGTGGGGGCTGCAACGGCCCCTTCCTCGCGGGCATAGATCGTCTGGTAGTCGGCCCGGTCGCGCTCGTCCTCGGGGCGCTTGGCGGCGATATAGGGCGGCAGCGGAACATGGCCGACGGCGGCGATCGCCTCGTCGAGCACCGGACCGGAAAGATCGAAGGCGAGCGTCACTTCGCCCGCTTCGCCTTTTTCCTCCACCGTCGCATCGAGCGAGCCGATCATGCAGCTTTCGCCGCTGTGGCCGAAGGCGATGCGATCGCCTTCCTTGATGCGCTTGCCCGGTTTGGCGAATGCCTTCCAACGGCTGGGACCGACGCGCATGTGCAGCGTTGCCGAGACCTGCTGACCGCCGGCGCCGTCGCGATGGCGGATGCCCTCGAGCTGGGCGGGGATGACCTTCGTGTCGTTGAAGACGAGCGCGTCGCCGGCGCGCAGAAATGACGGCAAATCCGAAACCCGATGGTCCGACAGTGCGCTTGCCGCTTTTGCATCCACGACGAGCAGGCGTGCGCTGTCGCGCGGCTCCGCGGGCCGCAGGGCGATGCGCTCCTCGGGCAGATCGAAATCAAAAAGATCAACGCGCATAAGTGTACTTTCAGGCAAAGCGAAACCCGCCCCGCGCTCTCGCGCAAGGGCGGGTTTCAGCAGAAATCACAATCAGACGTCGGCGGCAACCCGCATAGAGACGATCGAGTCCGGATCGGAGACCGGCTCGCCGCGCTTGATTTTGTCGACATTGTCCATGCCTTCGATCACCTGGCCCCAGACGGAATACTGCTTGTTCAGCCACGGAGCGTCGGTGAAGCAGATGAAGAACTGCGAATTGGCCGAGTTCGGGTTCTGCGAACGCGCCATCGAGCAGGTGCCGCGCACATGCGGCGTCGCCGAGAACTCCGCCTTCAGGTCCGGCTTGGCGGAGCCGCCCATGCCCGCGCGGCCGGGATTGAAGGTTTCCGAACCCTTCTTGCCATATTCGACATCGCCCGTCTGAGCCATGAAATCCTGGATGACGCGGTGGAAAACGACGCCGTCATAGGCCTTCTCGCGGGCGAGTTCCTTGATGCGGACGACGTGCTCCGGGGCGACCTGCGGCAGCAGCTGAATGACTACTTTGCCCTTGGTGGTTTCCAGGATAACGGTGTTTTCGGGATCCTTGATCTCGGCCATTGTCTTCTCCTCTTTCTTTCTCTCGTAACCTACTTCTTGCCCAGGGTGACCTTGATCATCCGGTCGGGATTGCTGACTTCGCCATTCTGGCCTTCGCCGCGCTTTATTTTGTCTACGTTCTCCATGCCGGACACGACCTTGCCGACGACGGTGTACTGGCCGTTCAGGAAGGAGCCATCGGCGAACATGATGAAGAACTGCGAGTTCGCGGAATTCGGATCCTGCGACCGGGCCATGCCGACGGTGCCGCGCACGAACGGGGTCTTGGAGAATTCAGCCGGAAGATCCGGAAGGTCGGAGCCGCCGGTGCCGGCCAGGCTCGCATCAAAGTTCTTTTCCATGTTGCCGTATTTGACGTCGCCGGTCTGGGCCATGAAGCCGTCGATGACGCGGTGGAAGGCGACATTGTCATATTCGCCCTTCTTGGCGAGCGCCTCGATCTGGGCGACATGTTTCGGCGCTACATCCGGCATCAGCTGGATCACCACCGGGCCGTTCTTCAGCTGAATGGTGAGATAATGATCGGCCGACTGGGCCAACGCATCCCCCGCGAAGGAGGCGAGATACAGCACGCCGGCAAATGCGAGATAAAAGAGTTTCATGTGAGCTCCGTTGCGGCGTTATCCGCCTAGGCTTTTCTGCTTGCTAGTTTGGGCGCTTGGATGTGAGGGCTTGCAGGACGGCGGCCGGGACGAAAGCGCTGACATCTCCGCCCATGGCGGCGATCTGGCGGACCAATGTGGCGGTAATGGGCCGCGACGCCGTGCCGGCCGGCAAAAAGATGGTCTGGATATCGGGCGCCATCGTTCGGTTCATGCCGGCCATCTGCATTTCATAATCAAGGTCCGTGCCATCGCGGAGGCCGCGGATCAGAAGCGTGGCGCCATGGGCACGGGCGGCATCGACGACCAGATTGTCGAAGGCGACGACAGTGATGTTGCCGGTCTTGCCGGGCAAGACTTCGGCCAGCGACAGGCGGATCAGCTCGGCTCTCTCTTCGAACGAAAAGAGCGGCGCCTTGCCGGGATGGATGCCGATCGCGACGATGACTTTTTCGGCGACGTTCAGCGCCTGGACCAGAACATCCACATGTCCGTTGGTGATCGGGTCGAAGGACCCAGGATAAAAAGCTGTCGTCATCTGGCCCGGCCATTCGTTTGACGCCTTTTGTCACGGATGCAGACTTGTCGCAAGTGATTTACCGGGCCCCGCCGCACGGCTGAACAGCGGATGAACATGGCATTCAAGGCCGTTTCAGACGGGATCTGCTTAACTCGAATCATCAATGCAGCCGATGCCATTCCGGCAGCCGGCGCTCCCGAAAGACCTGGATCCATGCTGATCGTGCTTGTTGCGTTTGCCGTCACTTTCTCCCTCGCCGCCGAGCTCGCCTATGGCTATTTCGCCGATCGCCACGAGGTGAACTGGGTGCGGCCGGAGCTTGCGGAACATGCGGCGATCGTGCGTGCTCAAGGCCGGCTGCGCGGAATGAAAGGCCGGCTGCGCCAGGAGAAACGGTCTTCGAATCTGAACGCCAGATGAACGGGACATTCAAGGTGGCTTCAGACCGCCATTGCTAAACACCCCCTCAACATCCGACGGAACCATTCTTAAACGGATGCGTTCACTCAACCGACACAGAAATGCGTCAAAGCGCGGCAGGAAGGACTAATAATGCCCGGCAAGATTACGATGATTAACGTGCTCTGGATGGTTGTGGTCACGGGCATGCTCACCGCAACTGTCGCTCTTTATGATCAGAAGGTCGATACCTCCAAGGTTTATGGCCCCTATGCCTCGGCCCGCACGGCCGTACTGGGCCAGTACTGAGGAGCGAGTACGCAACTCCCCAGGAAAGGAATGCCTATGTTCACGATCTTGACAGTGCTAACCGCCCTCATCAGCGTCATGTTCATCGTGTCTGTGGCCTCGACGATATCAGCGCTGCGGCGCGAAGGCGAAGAGGTGAAGGCGCTGAACGAAAAGCATAGCGCGTTCTGACATTCCTCTCTTCCCCTCCCATGAGCGGCACCCTTTCGCCGCCTGGGCTTTTCAAAGCCGGATGCAATCAGCGTCCGGCTTTTTTCTTGGGCAATGAGCCGGCTTGAGCCAACAGAGTGCTTCAGCTTGGAAGCAACGCTCCAACAGAAAAGGGCGGCTTGAAGCCGCCCAGTTCATTCGATCATTCCTCGGCAGCACCGCCCGGATCGCCATCGACGACAGGTGTTTCATCGGCGCCAGCGGTACCTTCGGCCGCGTCAACCGCCCCTTCCGTCTCATCATCCTCCGGCTCGCTGATGCGCTCGACCGAGACGACCTTCTCGTCCTTGGCCGTCGAGAAGATGGTGACGCCCTTTGTGGCACGGCTGGCGATGCGGATGCCGCCGACCGGCACTCGGATCAGCTGGCCGCCGTCGGAGACCAGCATAATCTGATCGCCGTCATCAACCGGGAAGGCCGCCACCAGCTCGCCGATCTCTCCGGTTTTCGACGTATCGGTGGCGCGGATGCCCTTGCCGCCGCGGCCGGAGATGCGGAAGTCGTAGGAGGAAGAACGCTTGCCGTAGCCCTTTTCGGAGACGGTGAGCACGAATTGCTCGCGCGCCTTCAGTTCTTCGTAGCGCTCGTCGGAAAGCTGCCCCTCTTCTGTGACTTCTTCGCCAACGAGAGCGATGTCCTCTTCATCAACGCCTATCGCCCGGCGTTCGGCGGCGGAGCGCTTGAGGTAGGCGGCACGTTCCCATGGCTCGGCATCAACATGGCCGACGATCGTCATCGAGATGATGCGGTCGCCGTCGCCGAGATTGATGCCGCGCACGCCGATCGAGTTGCGGCCGGCAAAGACACGAACGTCGTCGACGGAGAAGCGGATGCACTGGCCAAGCGCCGTGGTCAGGAGAACGTCATCCCGATCAGTGCAAGTCTCGACGGAGAGGATTTCGTCGCCCTCTTCCTCGAGCTTCATGGCGATCTTGCCGTTGCGGTTTACCTGGACGAAGTCCGAAAGCTTGTTACGGCGAACCGTACCGCGCGTCGTCGAGAACATGACGTCGAGATTGTCCCAGCTCGCCTCATCCTCGGGCAAGGGCAGGATGGTGGTGATGCGTTCGCCGGGTTCGAGCGGCAGCATGTTGATCAGCGCCTTGCCGCGCGAGGTCGGCGTGCCGATCGGCAGGCGCCAGACCTTCTCCTTGTAGACAATGCCGCGCGACGAGAAGAACAGAACCGGCGTATGGGTATTGACGACGAATAGCCGGCTAACGAAATCCTCGTCGCGGGTGGTCATGCCGGAGCGGCCCTTGCCGCCGCGACGCTGGGCCCGGTAGGTGGTCAGCGGCACGCGCTTGATGTAGCCGAGATGCGAGACGGTGACGACCATGTCTTCGCGGGCGATCAGATCCTCGTCGTCCATTTCGAGGCCGCCATCGACGATCTCAGTGCGGCGCGGCGTACCGAACTCGTCGCGAACGGCTGTTAGTTCGTCCTTGACGATGGTCTGGATGCGGACCCGCGAGGAAAGAATATCGAGATAATCCCGGATTTCCTCGCCTATCTTATTAAGTTCATCACCGATTTCGTCGCGGCCGAGTGCCGTCAGGCGAGCAAGGCGGAGCTCAAGAATGGCGCGCGCCTGCTCTTCGGAGAGGTTGTAGGTGAGGTCGTCGTTGATGCGGTGGCGCGGATCGTCGATCAGACGGATCAGGCTTTCGACATCTTCGGCCGGCCAGCGGCGCGTCATCAGCTCTTCGCGGGCCGATTGCGGATCCGGCGCCTGGCGGATGACGCGGATGACCTCGTCGATATTAGCCACCGCAATGGCGAGACCAACCAAGACGTGGGCACGCTCACGCGCCTTGCGCAGCAGGAATTTCGTTCTCCGGCTAACGACCTCTTCGCGGAAGGAGACGAAGGCGCGCAGCATGTCGAGCAGCGTCAGCTGCTCTGGCTTGCCGCCGTTCAGCGCCACCATATTGCAGCCGAAGGACGTCTGCAGCGGCGTGTAGCGATAAAGCTGATTGAGGATGACCTCGGCATTGGCGTCGCGCTTCAACTCGATGACGACGCGATAGCCCTGACGGTCGGATTCGTCGCGCAGATCGGAGATACCCTCGATGCGCTTTTCACGCACCAACTCGGCCATCTTCTCGATCATCGTCGCCTTGTTCACCTGGTAGGGAATTTCGGTGATGATGATCTGCTCGCGGTCGCCGCGCATCGGCTCGATGGTGGCGACGCCGCGCATGATGACGGAACCGCGGCCAGTCTCGTAGGCCGAGCGGATGCCGGCACGGCCGAGGATCTTCGCGCCCGTAGGAAAATCGGGACCGGGAATGATCTGCATCAGCTCCGGCAGCTCGATCGCCGGATCGTTGATCAGCGCGATGCAGCCGTCGATGACTTCGGAGAGGTTGTGCGGCGGTATATTGGTCGCCATGCCGACAGCGATGCCGCCGGCGCCGTTGACGAGCAGGTTCGGGAACTTGGCGGGAACAACGACCGGCTCAGACAGCGTGCCGTCATAGTTGTCGCGGAAGTCGACGGTTTCCTTGTCGAGATCGTCGAGCAGCGAATGGGCAGCCTTTTCCAGACGGCACTCGGTGTATCGTTCGGCCGCCGGCGGATCGCCGTCGACCGAGCCGAAATTGCCCTGACCGTCGATCAGCGGCAGGCGCAGCGACCACGGCTGCGCCATGCGGGCGAGCGCGTCATAGATCGCGGCGTTGCCGTGCGGATGGTATTTACCCATCACGTCGCCGGTGACGCGGGCGCATTTGACGTATTTCTTGTTCCAGTCGATGCCGAGCTCGGACATGCCGTAGAGGATGCGCCGGTGCACGGGCTTCAGGCCGTCGCGCACATCGGGCAACGCGCGGCTGACGATGACGCTCATGGCGTAATCGAGATACGACCGCTGCATTTCCTCCATGATGGAGATGGGCTCGATGCCTGGCGGGAGCTTCCCGCCGCCGGGGGGTGTTTGCTCAGTCAAAACAGATCACGATCTCTTCTAGAATCACTTGAAGATTTATAGCGGAAAGCCTGTTCCCGCGCCAATTTCTGAGCGCGTTTTGAACAGGCTTTTGCGGCTTAAAGAGGGTAAAACACATAACTTTCGCGGCCGGATCGGGCAATACGCCGCTGGATGTTTGCCAAATCGGAATCCCCGCTTCACAATCATGAAAACCCCGGCATTCATATGGGGTTCGGGAGAGACGATGGCAAGCGCCGACCAACTGATCAACGCCTTCACAACGCTCATCGTCACCATCGATCCGCCAGGGCTCGCGCCGATCTTCCTGGGACTGACGGCAGGCATGAGCCGGACCGAGCGTACCCAGGTAGCGCTGCGCGGCTCGACCATCGCCTTCATCATCCTCGCCGTCTTCGCCCTGTTCGGCTCAAGCGTGCTCGGCGTGCTCGGGATCTCCATCGGCGCCTTCCGCATCGCCGGCGGACTGCTGCTCTTCTGGATCGCCTTCGAGATGGTTTTCGAAAGGCGGCAGGAACGCAAGGAGAAGGCCTCCGAGGCGGCCGTCACCAAGGATCATATCGAAAATATCGCCGTCTTTCCCCTCGCCCTTCCCCTGATCGCCGGCCCCGGCGCGATCTCGGCGACGATCCTGCTTGCGGGCACGCTGCCGACGACGATCGAAAAAGCGCAGCTGATCGCCGTCATCGCCGCCAATCTGCTGCTGACCTTCCTCATGCTGCTCGTCGCCGAAAGGCTTGACCGTTTCCTCGGCGTCACCGGCCGGGCGATTTTGACCCGCCTGCTCGGCGTTATCCTCGCAGCCCTTGCGGTGCAGTTCGTCGTCGACGGCGCGAAAGCCGCGCTCAACCTCATCAGCGCGACGCCTCGATAAAAAGCGCGGCAGATGCACCGCGCGATCCGTTTAGACCATCTGCCCTGGCATCAAAGAAAAAGAGCATGACGCCCGCCCAGGACATCATGCTCTCATAAAGCGAGAGTAGGCGGCCGATCAGAACGGGATGTCGTCGTCGAGATCGCGCGAGAAGTTGCCGCCGCCACCGCCGCGGCTCGGCGATGAAGAGGGAGCCGGGGCGCCGTAATCGTCGCCGTAATCATTGCTGCTGCTGCCGCCACGGCCGCCGCCGAAGCCGGAGCTTGCGCCGCCGCCGTCGCCGCGGCCGTCGAGCATCGTCAGCGTCGAATTGAAGCCCTGCAGCACCACTTCCGTCGAATAGCGATCCTGGCCCTGCTGATCCTGCCATTTGCGGGTCTGCAGCTGGCCTTCGATGTAGAGCTTGGCGCCCTTCTTCACATATTGCTCGACGACCTTGCAAAGGCCTTCGTTGAAGACGACGACGGTGTGCCATTCGGTCTTCTCGCGGCGCTCGCCGGAATTGCGGTCGCGCCAGGTTTCCGAGGTCGCGATACGGAGGTTGGCGATCGGCCGGCCATCCTGAGTGCGGCGGATTTCGGGGTCTGCACCCACGTTTCCAACCAGAATTACCTTGTTTACGCTACCAGCCATGCTTCTCACCCTGCCTGCCGCCCTGCCCGGCGGCGTTGATCGATCAGCGCACCTTAAACCATAGAGACCGCAGATGCGCGCGAACGGTGTTTAATCCACAATTAATCCCATCAGAAAGCCGCATGCATCCATCAGGAATTTTGTTCTTTATTTGTTCTAGTTTATCCGTATGATCCTGTCAACAGAATCGAAAACCTTGAGCCATCCAGGATATTCAGCCTCGACTCGCCCGTCGGCATCACTAAATAAGGGCTGTTATCCAGAAAACCAAAGCAGAGACGATGAGCGAACTGAAGACGATCTCCATCCGTGGCGCGCGCGAGCACAATCTAAAAAGCATCGATCTCGATCTGCCGCGCAACAAGCTGATCGTCATGACCGGTCTTTCAGGCTCGGGCAAATCCTCGCTCGCCTTCGACACGATCTATGCCGAGGGCCAGCGGCGCTATGTCGAGAGTCTGTCGGCCTATGCCCGGCAATTCCTCGAAATGATGCAGAAGCCCGATGTCGACCAGATCGACGGGCTGTCGCCTGCCATTTCGATCGAGCAGAAGACCACCTCGCGCAACCCGCGCTCGACGGTCGGCACCGTCACCGAGATCTACGACTACATGCGCCTGCTCTTTGCCCGCGTTGGCGTTCCCTATTCGCCGGCGACCGGCCTGCCGATCGAGAGCCAGACCGTCAGCCAGATGGTCGACCGCATCCTCGCTTTCGGCGAGGGCACGCGCCTTTACATTCTCGCGCCGCTCGTGCGCGGCCGCAAGGGCGAATACAAGAAGGAAATGGCGGAGCTGATGAAGAAGGGCTTCCAGCGCGTCAAGGTTGACGGGCAGTTTTACGAGATCGCCGAGGCGCCTGTTCTCGACAAGAAATACAAGCACGACATCGACGTGGTGGTCGACCGTATCGTCGTGCGCCCGGATGTGTCGGCACGCCTGGCCGACAGCCTTGAAACCTGCCTGAAACTCGCCGACGGGCTGGCGATCGCCGAATTCGCCGACAAGCCGCTGCCGCCGGAGGAGACTTCGGCCGGCGGTTCGGCCAACAAGTCGCTGAACGAGACGCATGAGCGCGTGCTGTTTTCGGAAAAATTCGCCTGCCCGGTCTCGGGCTTCACCATCCCGGAAATCGAACCCAGGCTCTTCTCCTTCAACAACCCCTTCGGCGCCTGCCCGACCTGCGACGGTCTCGGCGCCCAGCAGAAGATTGATCCCGACCTGATCGTGCCCGAACCGGAGCGGACGCTGCGCGACGGGGCGATCGCGCCCTGGGCCAAGTCGACCTCGCCCTATTATAACCAGACGCTGGAAGCGCTCGGCAAACATTACGGCTTCAAGCTCGGCACCCGCTGGAACGACCTGTCCGACGAGGCCAAGGACGTCATCCTCAACGGCACGGACGACAAGATCGAGTTCCACTACGCCGACGGCGCCCGTTCCTATACGACGCACAAGAATTTCGAAGGCATCGTCACCAATCTCGAGCGCCGCTGGAAGGAGACGGATTCCGCCTGGGCGCGCGAAGATATCGAGCGCTTCATGTCGACCGCTCCCTGCCCTTCCTGCAACGGCTTCCGCCTGAAGCCGGAGGCCTTGGCGGTGAAGATCGACAGGCTGCATATCGGTGAAGTGACCGGCATGTCGATCCGCGTCGCCCGCGACTGGTTCGAGGCGCTGCCGGCGAGCTTCAACGCCAAGCAGAACGAGATTGCGGTCCGCATCCTCAAGGAAATCCGCGACCGCCTCCGGTTCCTCAACGATGTCGGCCTGGAATATCTCAGCCTTTCGCGCAATTCGGGCACGCTGTCGGGCGGCGAGAGCCAGCGCATTCGGCTCGCCTCGCAGATCGGCTCGGGCCTGACGGGTGTGCTCTATGTGCTCGACGAGCCGTCGATCGGCCTGCATCAGCGCGACAATGCCCGACTGCTCGACACGCTGAAGCACCTGCGCGATATCGGCAACACGGTGATCGTCGTCGAACATGACGAGGACGCGATCATGACGGCCGACGACGTCGTCGATATCGGCCCGGCGGCCGGCATTCACGGCGGCCAGGTCATCGCCCACGGCACGCCGCAGGATATCATGGACAATCCGAAGTCGCTGACCGGCAAATATCTCTCCGGCGAGCTCGGCGTGCCCGTTCCCCATGAGCGCCGCAAGCCGAAGAAGGGCCGCGAGATCAAGGTGATCGGCGCACGCGGCAACAATTTGAAGAACGTCACGGCGTCGATCCCGCTCGGCGTGTTCACGGCGGTGACCGGCGTTTCCGGCGGCGGCAAGTCCACGTTCCTGATCGAGACGCTCTATAAATCGGCGGCACGGCGTGTCATGGGCGCGCGCGAAATTCCGGCCGACCACGACCGCATCGACGGTTTCGAGCATATCGACAAGGTGATCGATATCGACCAGTCGCCGATCGGCCGCACACCGCGCTCGAATCCTGCGACCTATACCGGCGCCTTCACACCGATCCGCGACTGGTTCGCGGGCTTACCGGAAGCGAAAGCGCGCGGCTACCAGCCGGGGCGCTTTTCCTTCAACGTCAAGGGCGGACGCTGTGAGGCATGCCAGGGCGACGGCGTCATCAAGATCGAGATGCACTTCCTGCCCGATGTTTACGTCACCTGCGACGTCTGCCACGGCAAACGTTACAACCGAGAGACGCTCGACGTCACCTTCAAGCAGAAGTCGATCGCCGACGTGCTCGACATGACGGTGGAAGAAGGCGTCGATTTCTTTGCGGCGGTACCTGCCGTGCGCGACAAGCTGCAATCGCTGAAGGATGTCGGGCTCGGCTACATCAAGGTCGGCCAGCAGGCGAATACCCTCTCGGGCGGCGAAGCGCAGCGCGTCAAGCTCGCCAAGGAGCTGTCGAAACGCTCGACCGGACGCACACTCTACATTCTCGACGAGCCGACGACCGGCCTGCACTTCCACGATGTCGCCAAGCTCCTGGAGATGCTGCACGAACTCGTCAACCAGGGCAATTCGGTGGTGGTGATCGAGCACAATCTCGAAGTCATCAAGACAGCAGACTGGGTGCTCGATTTCGGCCCCGAAGGCGGTGATGGCGGCGGCGAAATCGTCGCGACAGGCACACCGGAAGCGATCGTCCGGGAAAAGCGGTCCTATACCGGCCAATTCCTGAAGGAGCTGCTTGAGCGGCGGCCGGCGAAGAAGGCGGTTGCAGCGGAATGAGGATGAGGCTGGCCTCGCCCGACGATCTCCAAACGGTCACGGCCCTGACCGCAGCCGCCTACAAGCCCTATACCGAACGCCTCGGCGCACCGCCGATCCCGGTGACGGAAGATTACGCGCCACGCATCGAACGCGGCGAGGTGTGGTTGCGTGAGACCGATGGAGAAGCGGCAAGCCTTGTCGTCGTCGAGCGGCATCCCGATCACCTCATGTTGTTCAGCATCGCCGTCTTACCCGCCTTTCAGGGCGCCGGGCATGGGCGGGCGATGCTCAACTGGCTGGAAGGCAAGGCGCGGGAATGGGCCACGCCGGAGATCCGGCTCTATACGAATGCTCGGATGGAGCGGAATGTCGCACTCTATCGCGCCTTCGGATTTCAGGAAACGGGTCGCCGGCCGAACCCTTATCGGCCAGGATGGACGCTCGTCGACATGATGAAAAAGATTCATGCGGCCTGACTGCCGCGAACTGGGAGGACGACATGGCTAAATCCGGCACTATCCGCACCGGCATCGGCGGCTGGACCTTCGAGCCCTGGCGCGGGCATTTCTTTCCGGCAGACCTGAAACAGAAGGACGAGCTGCATTATGCCAGCCGTCAGCTGAAGGTCATCGAGGTCAACGGCACCTATTACAGCACGCAAAAGCCTGCGGTCTTTGCGAAATGGGCAGCGGATGTACCCGATGGCTTTATCTTTTCGCTGAAGGCCACGCGTTTCGTTACCAATCGGCGGGTGCTGGCCGAGGCTGGTGAATCGATGGAGCGCTTCCTCACATCCGGAATCAGCGAGCTCGGCGACCATCTCGGGCCGCTGCTCTGGCAGTTCGCGCCGACGAAGAAGTTCGATCCGGACGATTTCGAAGCCTTCCTGAAGCTGCTGCCGGCAAAGCAGGACGGGCTGAAGCTCCGCCATGTGGTCGAAGTGCGGCACGATTCGTTCAAGGTGCCGGAATTCGTCGGACTGCTGGCGAAATATGGGGTGGCGCCGGTCTGCGCCGAACATTTCGAATATCCGATGATCGCCGATGTGACGGCCGATTTCGTCTATGCCCGGCTGCAGAAGGGATCGGATGATATTCCGACCTGCTATCCCGACAAGGATCTGAAGGCCTGGGCAAAGCGGCTCGAGACTTGGGCCGAGGGCAAGGTCCCGGACGATCTGCCGCTGATCGACGCGGATCGCCAGGTGACGGCCGAGCCGCGCGACATCTTCGCTTTCATGATCCATGAGGGCAAAGTCAATGCGCCGCACGGGGCGATCGCCCTGCAGAGGTTGCTCGAGGAATAAGTCGGTTAAAGCGGCAATACCGCCGCCGCCAGATCTTCCGCCGTCAATCCCTTGCCGGTGCGCTGACCTGCCGCTCCGTGCAGCCACACGCCGGCGGCCGCGGCCTCGAAGGCCGGCAATCCCTGGGCAAGCAATCCCCCGATAATGCCGGCAAGCACATCGCCGGAACCTGCGGTGGCAAGCCAGGCAGGCGCATTGGTATTGATGAGCGCGCGCCCGTCCGGCGAGGCGATGACGGTATCGGCCCCCTTATAGACGATCGCGGCATTGGCGCGGCGCGCGGCGGCCACGGCCTTGTCCACCTTCCCCAGCGCCTCGTCGTCGCCGATGTCGGGAAAGAGCCGCGAAAATTCGCCCTCGTGCGGCGTCAGCACCAGGCGCGGTTCGCCCCGGAACAGGGCGAAAAGCTGTTGCGGATCGTCCTTGAATGAAGAGATGCCGTCGGCATCGAGCACGAGCCGGCGATCGGCAAGCGCAGCGACGAAGCCGCGGGCTCTCGCGCCGATGCCAAAACCGGGGCCGAGCACGAAGGTCTGCAGCCGTTTGTCGGAGAGCCATCCTGCCAGATCCGCCTCGTCGTCGACTGCATGCAGCATGACGGCTGTAAGATGCGCGGCATTGGCGGCCATCGCCGCGCCGGGGGCAGCGATCGTTACCAGGCCGGCGCCGGCCTTCAGGCCGGAGACCGCCGACATGCGAGCAGCTCCGGTCCTGTCGGCCTCGCCTGAAAAAACGACCAGATGTCCGCGCTTGTATTTGTGGGTTTCCAGCTCCTCGGCCGGGAGCACGCCTTTCCAGGCATCAGGTGTGTTCTCGGCGACGGCGCCGCCCGCCTCGGCCCGGACAATCCGGGCGGGAATGCCGATGTCGAAGACTTCCAACTCGCCGCAAAGCTGCCTGCCCGGCATCAGAAGATGGCCGGGTTTGCGGGTCATGAAGGTGATGGTGTTGCGCGCCTGGAAGGCAGCACCCAGCGCCTTGCCGGTGCGGCCATCGAGGCCGGAGGGGAGGTCGATGGCAAGCACAGGCAAACCAGCCTCGGTGACGCGTTCGATCAACGTGCCCACATCGGCCGGCACCGCGCGCCCGAGCCCTGCTCCGAACAGACCGTCGATGACGACGTCACCGGCTTGCGGCCGATAGAGGCCGAGCTCCTGCCCCTCCAACGGGCAGCCGGCCCGAGCGCGGGCGGCATCGCCTTTCAGCTTTGCGGGATCGCCGAGATGAAAAAGCGCCACGGTCGCTCCGCTCTCCAGCAGATGCCTTGCCGCGACATAGGCGTCGCCCCCGTTGTTACCGGGGCCGCAGATCACGACGAAACGCATCGCCCCAGGATGAAGCCTGAGCGCGGCAGCCGCGGCGGCGGCCCCCGCCCTTTCCATCAGGCCGAAGGAATCGATTCCCGAAGCAGCCGCGGCCGCATCGATGGCGCTCATTTCGGCAGGCGTCACCAGAAGCTCTGAGAGATGTTTGCTCATGAGCCTATTCAATTCAAAAAACGCACAAAAAACAACCGCCTGAAGAGACGCACAAGGGGACTCTATTTGTGCATTTGCTTATATTTTAATCGACTCGCAACCGGCTTTTGCAGTGGACGGAAAACCTGACTTTTTCGGTTTTCGGCCAATTTTTCTTCGACGGCGATGTTTTTCCACCTCTCTCGTCACCAAATCGACATTAAATCACCCACGGACGCGCCGGTTTCGACAAAATTGACGTCTTTTTTCAATAAGACGGATTTCAAACTGGCACGATATCTGCATCATGTCCGCGAGCGGGAACATCCCTGCCATAACAGGAGAAGCGGAGAGACATTTTCTCATGAAAAAGATCGAAGCGATCATTAAGCCCTTCAAGCTGGACGAAGTGAAGGAAGCCCTTCAGGAAGTCGGCCTGCAGGGTATTACAGTCACGGAAGCCAAGGGCTTCGGTCGTCAGAAGGGCCACACGGAACTCTACCGCGGCGCCGAATACGTCGTTGACTTCCTGCCGAAGGTGAAAGTCGAGGTGGTGCTGGCGGACGAGAACGCGGAGGCGGTCATCGAGGCCATCCGCAAGGCGGCTCAGACCGGCCGCATCGGCGACGGCAAGATCTTCGTATCCAACGTCGAAGAGGTGATCCGCATCCGTACCGGCGAGACCGGCATCGATGCCATCTGACCACTTTGCCAAGCGCGCAAAGTCCGATAGCGTCACCGCGCCCACCCATTGTTATCACAAATTGGAGGAAGGTATTTAATGGCGACCGCAAGCGAAATTCTGAAGCAGATCCAGGAAAACGACGTCAAGTTCGTCGATCTGCGCTTCACCGATCCGAAGGGCAAGCTGCAGCACGTCACGATGGACGTTGCCAGCGTCGACGAGGACATGTTCGCTGACGGCGTGATGTTCGACGGCTCTTCGATCGGCGGCTGGAAGGCCATTAACGAATCCGACATGGTGCTCATGCCCGACACTGAAACGGTGCATATGGACCCGTTCTTCGCTCAGTCGACCATGGTTATCGTCTGCGATATTCTCGATCCGGTTTCCGGCGAAGCCTATAACCGCGATCCGCGCGGCACCGCCAAGAAGGCCGAAGCCTATCTCAAGGCATCCGGCATCGGCGACACGGTGTTTGTCGGCCCGGAAGCCGAATTCTTCGTCTTCGACGATGTCAAGTACAAGGCCGATCCCTACAATACCGGCTTCAAGCTCGATTCGACCGAACTGCCGTCGAACGATGACACCGACTATGAAACCGGCAACCTCGGTCACCGCCCGCGCGTCAAGGGCGGCTATTTCCCGGTTCCGCCTGTTGACAGCGCCCAGGACATGCGTTCGGAAATGCTGACGGTGCTCTCCGAGATGGGCGTGGTGGTCGAAAAGCATCACCATGAAGTCGCCGCCGCCCAGCATGAGCTCGGCATCAAGTTCGATACGCTGGTGCGCAACGCCGACAAGATGCAGATCTACAAATATGTCGTGCACCAGGTGGCCAACGCCTACGGCAAGACGGCGACGTTCATGCCGAAGCCGATCTTCGGCGACAACGGCTCGGGCATGCACGTGCACCAGTCGATCTGGAAGGGCGGCAAGCCGACTTTTGCCGGCGACGAATATGCGGGCCTCTCGGAGACCTGCCTGTTCTACATTGGCGGCATTATCAAACACGCCAAGGCGATCAACGCCTTCACCAATCCGTCGACGAACTCCTACAAGCGTCTCGTCCCAGGTTATGAAGCCCCAGTTCTGCTCGCCTATTCGGCCCGCAACCGCTCGGCGTCCTGCCGCATTCCGTTCGGCTCCAACCCGAAGGCCAAGCGCGTCGAAGTCCGCTTCCCGGATCCGACTGCCAACCCCTATCTCGCCTTTGCCGCCATGCTGATGGCCGGCCTAGACGGCATCAAGAACAAGATCCATCCGGGCAAGGCCATGGACAAGGATCTCTACGATCTGCCGCCGAAGGAGCTGAAAAAGATCCCGACCGTCTGCGGCAGCCTGCGCGAAGCGCTCGAAAGCCTCGACAAGGACCGCAAGTTCCTGACAGCAGGCGGCGTCTTCGACGACGACCAGATCGATGCCTTCATCGAACTTAAGATGGCAGAGGTGATGCGCTTCGAAATGACGCCGCATCCGGTCGAGTACGACATGTATTATTCGGCCTGATCGGCCGCAATGACGGAAAGTCCCGGTTCGCCGGGGCTTTCACCTCCCCGGGTCATGAACGCCAGAAGGAGGATATGACGTTCATGTGACGCGCTGGTGCAAAAATCTTGATTTGCACCGCACCAATCACCAAATTTGGTGATGAAAGGAAGTCGTACCATGAAAGAAAGACTAGCAAAGTTCAATATCGGCGAAGTGGTCCGGCATAAGGTATTTCCGTTTCGCGGCGTGATCTTCGACGTTGATCCGGAATTCGCGAACACGGAGGAATGGTGGAATTCCATTCCGGCCGAGGTGCGGCCGAGCAAGGACCAGCCGTTCTACCACCTGCTCGCCGAAAATGACGAAAGCGAATATGTCGCTTATGTCTCCGAGCAGAACTTGGTGAATGACGAAAGCGGCACGCCGCTTCGCAACCCTCAGATCTACCAGATTTTCGATCAGGCCCCGTCGGGGCAGTTCAAACCCAAGATGAGCTTCGCCCACTAGGAGCGGATGACCGACGAAATCAACAAGGCCTCGCATCTCCCGGCGAGGCCTTTCTTTTGGCCTACGGTGGGGGATGCCCCTTATCCGCCTGCCGACACCGACCTGGGTCGAACCACTCGTCTCGACCCGTCCAGCGGATCCCCGCTCGCGGGGAGAAGGGAATATGCCGCAGCCCTCGCCCCCCACAAACTCTCGCATGGCACGTCCCCTCTCCCAGTCTTACGGGAGAGGGTTAGGGTGAGGCTATCCGCGTAGAGCGCAGAGATTACCAACAAAAAACCCGGCACGAAGCCGGGTTTTTGTTCAAGCCTGTCGGCTAGATTACTGAGCCTTGGCAGCCTTTTGGGCGTCTTCCAGCTTTTTGCGGGCTTCTTCAGCCTTCTTCTGCATGCCTTCCTGCAGGCTGCGCTGGCTTTCGGCGAGCTTCGATTCGGAAACCGGTTCGCCGTCATAAGCGCCGGTGAAGCCTTCGAGCGAAATCTTGATCGGGTTCGGCGCGCGGCGGAAGTTGATCGAGGTGAAGATCACATCGCTGCCCTTCTTGAGGCTGGCGATCATCGCGTCGGTCAGCGGAATTTCGGCAGTGCACTTGTCCGGCAGGCAGACGGCGTAGTCGAGCTTCTGGCCCTTGCCGCCATCGATTTGCATGCTGATGCCCGGAGGAATGAGGCGTGCCGTGGGAACCGAGACCTGCAGGAGCTTGCGGTTGATCTTGCCAGTGACCGAAATCAGGCCGACAGCCGTGACGAGTTGGCCGCCATTGGCGAGGATCAGGTTCTGGACAACACAGATGTCGTTGTCTTCCTGCTTGCTGCAGGTCTTGTACCAGCCAAGCTTCGGTGCGCCAGCGGCCTGTGCCGGAGCATCGGCCGGAGCCTGTGCCGCCGCATCCTGTGCGAAGGAGGAGACCGGAGCCGAAGCGGCGCCGAACATCACTGCCAGAACGGACAGTGCTGCCCGCATTTTCTTTTCAGACTTGAACATCATAACGAATTCCGTCTCCTGATATCCGTTCAGAGCAGCGACGTGCCGCCCCAACCATCGGGTCGTTCGGCACTCCACCTCATGGAAAAATAAGGCAAATGCATGACCCCAAAACTTCGGGTTCACCTGTTACATCGCAGCGTTCAAGATATCCAGCATTTCTTTGGCGATTTGCGACGCAATTTCATGTGCCGCGGAAAGAAATGCCCCCTGCGTGTTGGAATCGGTCGACCCCATGCTAATCTCCGGCATGAATCATGCCCATTTTTCGCGGAATTCAAGGATCGCCGAATGCTCCGGATCGCCATCCCTCTCGTCCTCTCGTTGCTGTGCGGCACCGTCGCCGCTGAGCCGCTGCACGGCATAGCAATGCATGGCGGGCCGGCATTGCCGGCTGACTATAAGCACTTTCCCTACGTCAATCCCGACGTGAAAAAAGGCGGCAAGATCACCTATGGCGTCGTCGGCACATTCGACAACCTCAACCCGTTCATCCTGAAGAGCATGCGCACGACGGCGCGCGGCATGTGGGATCCGGAATATGGAAACCTTGTCTACGAATCGCTGATGCAGCGCTCCCGGGATGAGCCGTTCACGCTTTACGGCCTGCTTGCCGAAACGGTCGAATGGGACGACGACAGGAGTTTCATCCAGTTCAACCTCGATCCGAAGGCGAAATGGTCCGATGGTCAGCCGGTGACGCCGGAGGACGTCATGTTCACCTTCGAGCTGATGCGTGACAAGGGACGTGTGCCCTATTCCGAACGCTTAAAAGTCGTCGCCAAGATGGAGAAGGTTGGCGAACACAGCGTGCGCTTCACTTTCAATGAGAAGGCTGACCGCGAGACGCCGCTGATTTTCGGCCTTTTCCCGGTATTGCCGAAACATGCGATCGATCCGGAAAGCTTCGACCGTACGTCGCTGACGCCGCCGGTCGGTTCCGGTCCCTATAAGGTGAAGACGGTGAAACCCGGCGAGAGTATCACATATGAGCGCGATCAAACCTACTGGGGCAAGGATATTCCCGCGAAGGTGGGGACCGACAATTACGACCAGATAACCGTTCAGTATTTTCTGCAGGATACAACGCTGTTCGAGGCCTTCAAGAAGGGGGACGTCGACCTCTATCCCGACGGCAATCCCGGCCATTGGGCTAACGCTTACAATTTCCCGGCGGCCATCTCTGGGGCCGTCATCAAGGACGTGTTCACGCCGAAACTGCCAAGCGGCATGCTCGGTTTCGTGTTCAACACGCGCCGGCCGATCTTTGCCGAGCCAAAGGTGCGCGAAGGCCTGTCGCTGGTGTTCGATTTCGAATGGGCGAACAAGAATCTCTATTCCGGCGCCTACAAGCGCACCCAGAGCTTCTGGCAGAACTCCGAACTCTCGAGCTTCGGTGTTCCCGCCGATGCCACCGAGCTTGCCCTGCTCGGGCCGATCAAGGACAAAATCGCACCCGAAATTCTAGACGGCACGTATAAACTGCCGCTTACCGACGGCTCCGGCCGTGACCGCAACGTGCTGAAGCAGGCGGTCGGATTGTTGAAACAGGGCGGCTATACGATCCAGGGCGGCAAGATGGTCGACGCCTCCGGCCACCAACTCGCGTTCGAGATTATGACGCAGAATGCCGACCAGGAGAAGCTTGCCGTCGCCTATCAGCGTTCGCTGCAGACGATCGGCATTGCGGCTTCGATTCGCACAGTCGATGATTCGCAGTATCAGAGCCGGACGAACAGCTTCGATTACGACATGATCATCAAGTCCTATACTTCGTCGCTGTCGCCTGGAACCGAGCAACTCGGCCGCTGGTCTTCGGCAGCGCGCACTCAAGAGGGCAAGGATAGCTTTGCCGGCGCCAATGATCCCGATCTCGACACGCTGATCGATCACGTATTGCGAGCACGCTCGAAAGAGGATTTCACTGCCGCCGTGCGCTCTTACGACCGGCTGCTGCTATCCAGCCACTACGTGCTGCCGCTGTACCATATGGACCAGCAGTGGGTTGCCCGCAGCAAGCGCATCGGCCATCCCGACGCGGTACCGCTTTACGGCTACCAGCTGCCGGTCTGGTGGGATACAAGCGCCCAATAGAAGCGGCCGAAACACTTCGGCCCAATGTCTCTTCCGGAGACACACAGAAGGAACATCATCATGGAGCGCATCACCATCGACGTCGTCTCGGATGTCGTCTGCCCCTGGTGCTATCTCGGCAAGGCACGGCTGGAACTCGCCATTGCCGAAGTGCAGGACGAGATCGGCGTCGACATCAACTGGCGGCCATATCGGCTCAATCCGGACTACCCGAAGGAAGGCGTCGACCAGAAGAAGGCGCTGGCTGAGAAGCTCGGGGGCGAGGAGCGCGTGGCGCAGGCGCACAAAATGCTGACCGACTACGGTCGCGAGGTCGGCATCGCCTTCGATTTCGCGGCGATCAAGATCGGCCCGAACACGCTCGACGCCCACCGGCTGATCCACTGGGCGATGATCGAAGGCCGCGAGAAGCAGGACAAGGTCGTCACCGCCCTGTTCAAGGCGAATTTCGAAGAAGGCCGCAATGTCGGCGACCATGCGGTGCTGCTCGACATCGCCGAGAAGGCTGGCCTCGACCGGTCGGTCATCGCCTCGCTGCTTGCGTCCAATGCCGATAGCGATCTGATCGTCGCCGAAATCAAGGCGGCACAGGAGATGGGCGTCAACGGCGTGCCCTTCTTCATCTTCGACCAGCAGTATGCCGTGAGCGGCGCGCAGACGCCTGACGTGCTGGCGAACGCGTTGCGCGACATCGCAAAGGCAAAGGCCGAGGCGCGATCGGGGCTGAACTGAGCCCATCGATGCGAATCGAGATCGAACAGCCGCGACAAAGTTGGATCGAGGATTTCGCAGCGCTCAAGCGCGCCGTCATGGGCGCAGCGCCCGCCGGAGCTTATCTGCATCATATCGGCTCGACGGCCATTCCCGGGCTTCCAGCCAAGGATATCATCGATCTCCAGCTTACGGTGAACGATCTCGCTGACGTCGATGCCGATGCATTTGCAGAGGCGGGCTTCGAGCGCAGGCCGATCGTCATCGATCACTGCCCTCCGGAACTTGATCTGGCCGAAGACGACCTGCGCAAAGCCTTCTATCGCAGCAAGGGGCGTCCGGCGAATCTGCACATCCGCGAGAAGGGCCGTTTCAATCAGCGATATTCTCTTCTTTGCCGCGACTTCCTGCGCGCCCATCCGATAGCGGCAAGCGCCTACGCCCTGATCAAGCAGCGGCTTGCCCAAAGGTTTCCAGACGACGTCGATTTCTACTACGACATCAAGGATCCGGTGTTCGACATCATCATGGACGGCGCCAATGACTGGGCAAGGCTGATCGGCTGGTCCGAACCGCCCGGCGATTAGCATTGTTTAGACTAGGTATTCGTCGCTAAGTAGCTAATATGCACTAAACAACCGGTGTTGAATCTTTATTCCGGCTCGTTCAACGATTTGTGCAACTTGATTGTAGAATCCTAGAGCCAGCTGGCCAGGTGGATACTTCCATACGATGTCTATCAGCACTGCCCGGCCTTTGGCGTCAGAGTATACCTCCAACATCTCACCGCTCTCAACGAAGCGCAAATAGCTGTTGAGCTTTTCTTGTAGCAAAGGAAGGTGCTCATCAACTCTTACCGTCCACTCAAGATGATCCGTGATGGTGAGCACCAGCTCGCCTGTCGCGTCATCTACACCGATGGCATCAACCACATTCGTTTGATCTAGAGACATTCTGATTACCCAATAGGCGAAACAGATCCTAGGATAAAACTTCGGGGCTGCCGGTTTGGTACCGCTCAGCCCAGAACCGGAACGCAGCGCACCTCGGTCTTCACTGAATTGGCGATGAAACATTCGTCATGAGCGCGATGATGCAGGGCTTCGAGCTCGCCGAGCGAAGGCTGCTTCTCGCCGCTGAAGACGATATGCGGCCTTAGCGTCACCACGGTCATGGCAAGACGGCCTTCGCCATTCTTTTCCATGACGCCTTCGGCGGCATCGGTGTAGCTGTCGACGCAAAAGCCTTGTTTGGCGGCAATCGACAGGAACCAGAGCATATGGCAGCTGGAGAGCGAGGCGACGAAAGCCTCCTCCGGATCGACCGCATCCTCGGCGGAATAGGGCAACGGAACCACATGCGAGGATGAGGACGCCCTCACCTCGATGCCGCCGTCGAAGGTCCAGCGATGGACGCGGCTGTAGCGGTTGTCGGTGAAGAGCTCGCCGTTGCGCTGCCAGGCAATCCACGCGGCATGTGTCGCCATAGCCGTCTCCCTCTATTGCTTGGCCATCTCGGCCAGTTGCGTCATGATGACTGCCGCGCCCTGCAAGCGCTTCTCAGGCGTCGGCAGGTCGCGGGTCAGAAACAGGCTGTGATCGGGGCGAATCTTCGCCATCGTACCCTGCTTACCGATATAGGCGACGAGATTTGCCGGGTTCGGAAATTCCTTGTTGCGGAACTGCACGACCACACCCTTCGGGCCGGCGTCGAGTTTTTCGACATTTGCGGTGCGGCAGAGCGATTTGATGTAGACGATCTTCAGGAGATGCTGGACTTCGATCGGCATCGGCCCGAAGCGGTCGATCATCTCGGCGCCGAATCCGTCGATTTCCTTGAGTTCGGTAATCTCGCCCAATCGGCGGTAGAGCGCCATACGCAGATGCAGGTCCGGCACGTAACTCTCGGGGATCATCACGGTGGTGCCGACCGAAATTTGCGGCGACCAGCCGGTATCGTGGATTTCGTCGACACCCTTGACCTCGGCGACAGCCTCTTCCAGCATCTGCTGATAAAGTTCGAAACCGACCTCCTTGATGTGGCCTGACTGCTCCTCGCCGAGCAGGTTGCCTGCGCCGCGGATATCGAGGTCGTGGCTTGCGAGCTGAAAGCCGGCGCCGAGCGTATCCAGTGACTGCAGCACCTTCAGCCGGCGCTCGGCCGTCGCCGTCAGCACCTTGTTGACCGGCAGGGTAAAGAGCGCGAAAGCGCGCACCTTGGAGCGGCCGACGCGACCGCGCAGCTGATAGAGCTGGGCAAGGCCGAACATATCGGCGCGATGGACGATCAGCGTATTGGCTGTCGGCACGTCGAGACCGGATTCGACGATGGTGGTCGACAGCAGCACGTCGTAACGGCCTTCATAGAAGGCGTTCATGATGTCTTCCAGTTCGCCGGCCGGCATCTGGCCATGGGCGACGGCGACCTTCAGCTCCGGCACGTCGGACTGCAGGAAGGCGTGCACATCCGCCAGATCGGCAAGCCTCGGGCAGACATAGAAGCTCTGGCCGCCGCGATAGTGCTCGCGCATCAGCGTCTCGCGAATAACTAGGCTGTCGAACGGCGAGATGAAGGTGCGCACCGCCATGCGATCGACCGGTGGCGTGGTGATCAGCGACAGTTCGCGCACGCCAGTCATGGCGAGCTGCAGCGTGCGCGGGATCGGCGTCGCCGACAGCGTCAGCACATGCACGTCGCTCTTCAGCTCCTTCAGCCGCTCCTTGTGCTTGACGCCGAAATGCTGCTCCTCGTCGATGATCAGCAGGCCGAGATTGGCGAATTTAATGCCGGCGCCGAGCAGCGCATGCGTGCCGACGACGATGTCAGTCTTGCCGTCCGCCACTTCCTTCTTGGTCAGCGCCAGCTCCTTCGATCCGACAAGGCGAGAGGCCTGCTGGACGCGAACCGGCAGGCCGCGGAAACGCTCGGAGAAGGTCTTGAAATGCTGACGGGCGAGCAAGGTCGTCGGCACGACGACCGCGACCTGGACGCCGTTCATCGCCGCAACGAAAGCGGCGCGCAAGGCCACTTCGGTCTTGCCGAAACCGACATCGCCGCAGACGAGCCGGTCCATCGGCCGGCCGGCGCCGAGGTCGGAACGCACCGCGTCGATGGCGTTGTCCTGGTCCTCGGTCTCGTCATAGGGGAAGCGGGCGGCGAATTCGTCGTAAAGGCCGTCCGGCGCCGTCAGAACAGGCGCATGGCGCGTAAGGCGCTCGGCGGCGATGCGGATCAGCGCATCGGCCATGTCGAGCAGGCGCCGCTTGAGCTTGGCCTTGCGCATTTGCCAGGCGCCGCCGCCGAGTTTGTCGAGCTGGGCGTCGGTGCCCTCGCCGCCGTAGCGTGAGAGAAGATCGATGTTTTCCACCGGCAGGAAGAGCTTGGCCTCGTCGGCATATTGCAGTTCGAGGCAGGCATGCGGGGCGCCCGCCGCCTCGATGGTCTTCAGCCCGATGAAACGGCCGATGCCATGTTCGGCATGAACGACGATCGAGCCCTCGTCGAGGCCGGCGACCTCCGAAATGAAATCGGCGGCGCGCTTGCGGCGCTTGGAGCGGCGGACCATACGGTCGCCGAGAATATCCTGCTCGCCGATGACGACGAGCTCGCCCGCCTCGAAGCCGGATTCAAGATTGAGCACCGCGGCAGCGGCCTCGCCTTTCGCCAGCGAGCCGAGATCCTTCAGCGCCTCGACGGGCTTGATCTTTTCCAAGCCGTGTTCGTTCAGCACCTGCAGCAGGCGCTCCAGCGAACCTTCTGTCCAGGCGGTGATGAGCACCTTCGCGCCGGCGGCGCGGCGGTCGGCGACATGCTTGACGACGACGTCGAAGATGTTGATGCGTTCGGCATCCCCTCCGCCTTCGGCATTCGAGCGAGCCCAGCGCTGGCCCTGGCGGGCGTCGACATTGACGACCCGCCTTGCCTCACCCTCGATCTCGTTGAACGGGCTGATGCGGATCGCGCCGAGTGCGTCGAGGGTTTTGGCGAAGAGTTTGCTGTCGAGATAAAGCTGGCCTGGCGTCACCGGCTTGTAGGGCGTGCCCTGGGCCATCTGGCCTTTGGCCGGCTGACCGGAATTGAGGCGGGCGTCGTAATAGTCGAGGACAAGCTTGGAGCGTTCCTCGGCTGCTTCGCGCACCGTGTGGTCAGTAACGATGCGGAAGCCGCTGAGATAATCGAAGACGGTATCAAGCTTCTCGTAGAAGAGCGGCAGCCAGTGCTCCATGCCGGGATAGCGCCGGCCTTCGGAAACGGCGAGATAAAGCGCATCGTCACGCGTTGTCGCGCCGAAAGCGGAGAGATAGTTCTTGCGGAAGCGGCCGATCGTATCCGGCGTCAGCGTCACCTCGCTCATCGGGTTGAGATCGAGGGAGCGCACCTGGCCGGTGGTGCGCTGGCTGGCGGGATCGAAGCTGCGGATACTCTCCAGCGTATCGCCGAAGAGATCGAGGCGGACCGGCTCTTCCGAACCGGGCACGAAGACATCGAGAATGCCGCCGCGCACAGCATATTCGCCAACTTCGCGAACGGTCGCGACGCGGTCGAAGCCGTTGCGCTCCAGGCGCCCGGCGAGATCATCCATGCGCAGCTGGTTGCCTGGACGGGCCGAAAAACTCAGGCTTTCGATGACATCATGCGGCGCCACCTTCTGCAGCATGGCGTTGGCGGTGACGAGCACGATCGCGGCATGCGGCTTCTTGCGATGGGCGATGAGGCCGCCGAGTGCGGCAAGCCGGCGCGCCGAGGTATCGGCGCTCGGCGACACGCGGTCATAGGGCAGACAGTCCCAGGCCGGCAGGATGAGAACCGGAATGTCGGGGGCGACGAAGCCGAGCATCTGTTCCAGATCGGCCATACGATGGCCGTCCGACATGACATAGGCCACCGGCTCTCCCGCTCGGGCAAGCTCGGCGAGCAGCAGCGGTTCGAGGCCGGCGGGCACATTACCGATCGTCAGCGGCTCGGCAATGGCCGCAAGCTTCTTCGCATCAAAACCAGGGATCATTCCGGCGTCCTGAGGGGCTTGTCGAAATCGGGCTTGTAGGCGGCAAGCCTGGCAAACATCGGAGTCCGGAAACGCTCAGGCACTGGCCAGGTTCCCATAATCCAGCGGACCAGATCATTGTCCTCTTCGGCCATAATCGTTTCGAACTCGTCGAGCTCGGCTTCCGACAGCGTCGCGAGCTCGGCTTCGGCGAACTGGCCGAAAACCAGATCCATCTCGCGGATGCCGCGGTGCCAGCAGCGGAAAAGGATTCGGCGGCGGCGGGGGTCGAGGCCGGCACTCGTGAGCGTGACACCTGTCATGGCATTACCTTCCTGTTGATGCGCCTCTATAGACCCTCGAAAGCGGGTTGTCAGCCTTGCCAAGGCGGCATTGTTCATCGCATTTTGGCCGCATGCGCCCCGCCATTCTCGATCCGCTGTTTTCTCCCGTTTCGGGCCTTCCGGGCGTCGGCCCGAAGATCGCCGAACTGCTGGTCAAGCTGCTCGGACGCGAGACGCCGGAGGATTGCCGGGTCATCGACCTTTTGTTTCACGCACCCTTCTCGCTGATCGACCGGCGCAATCAGCCGGGGATCGCCCGGGCGCCGCAGGGCGCGATCGTCACCATCACCGCACGTGTCGATCGGCATCAGGTGCCGCCGCGCGGCAAAAGCAATGTCCCCTATCGGGTCTTCCTGCACGACGAGACCGGCGAGCTGACGCTGGTCTTCTTCCGCGGCCAGGCGGCATGGCTGGAAAAGCAGCTGCCCATCGATGCGGAGGTGACGGTCAGCGGTAAGATCGACTGGTTCAACGGCCGCGCCTCGATGGTGCATCCCGACTATATCGTCAAAGCGGAGGAGGCCGAAAGCCTGCCGCTCGTCGAGCCGATCTATCCGCTGACGGCGGGGCTTTCGCCGAAAACGCTGCGCAAGATTATCGACGCCGCCCTGCCGCGCTTTACGGAGATGCCGGAATGGATCGACCTGACGCTGACGCAGAAGCAGGGTCTGCCGTCGATCCGTGACAGCTTTCATATGCTGCACGAGCCGCGCGATCCCGCAGATGTCGATCCACAGGCCCCTGCCCGAAGGCGGCTTGCCTATGACGAATTTCTTGCCGGCCAACTGTCGCTCAGCTTGGTGCGCCAGAGGCTGCGCAAAGTGGCGGGCCAGCCGGTGCATGCCACCGGTGCGGTCAGCAGTAAGATCGTGAAGGCGCTGCCCTTCTCGCTCACGTCAAGCCAGAACGATGCGATCGCCGAGATCCTGAAGGACATGGCCGGTCAGGAGCGGATGCTGCGGCTGCTGCAGGGCGATGTCGGCTCCGGCAAGACGCTGGTGGCGCTGATGGCGATGGCGGCGGTGATCGAGGCCGGCGGCCAGGCCGTGCTGATGGCGCCGACTGAAATTCTGGCGCGGCAGCACCACGCGACCATCTCGAAATTCGCCGCCTCCGCCGGCCTCGGCATCGAAGTGCTGACCGGGCGCACCAAAGGGCGCGAACGCGAAGACATCCTGGAACGCATCGGCTCCGGCGCAGCGCAGATCATCATCGGCACGCATGCGCTATTTCAGGAGAGCGTCAGTTACGCAAACCTGATGCTTGCCGTCGTCGACGAGCAGCACCGTTTCGGCGTTCACCAGCGCCTGCGGCTGACGGCGAAGGGCATCTCGCCGCATATGCTTGTCATGACCGCGACGCCCATCCCTCGCACGCTCGTGCTGGCTGCCTTCGGCGACATGGACGTTTCCAAACTCACCGAGAAGCCGGCCGGCCGCAAACCGATCCAGACAATCACCGTGCCGATGGAACGAACAGGCGAAATCGTCGGACGGCTGCGGGTGGCGATCGCTGAAGGCAAGAAGGCCTACTGGATCTGCCCGCTGGTCGAGGAGTCCGAAGAACTAGACCTGATGTCGGCGGAGGAGCGGCATGCGACGCTCGTCTCCGCGCTCGGTCCCGATATCGGCCTCATCCACGGTCGTATGAGCGGCGCGGAGAAGGATGCGGCGATGATGGCCTTCAAGAACGGCGAGACCCGCCTTCTCGTCGCCACCACCGTCGTCGAGGTCGGCGTCGACGTGCCGGATGCGACGATCATGGTGATCGAACATGCCGAACGCTTCGGCCTGGCGCAACTGCATCAGCTGCGCGGCCGCGTCGGGCGCGGCGATGAGGCTTCGACCTGCATCCTGCTCTATAAGGGGCCGCTCGGCGAAACCGGCCATTCCCGGCTTTCGATCATGCGGGAGACGGAGGACGGTTTTCGCATCGCCGAAGAGGATCTGAAGCTGCGCGGCGAAGGCGAATTGCTCGGCACAAGGCAATCCGGCACGCCGGGTTTTCGCATTGCCAGCCTCGAGGCGCATGCCGATCTGCTTGAGATTGCTCGTAAGGATGCGGCCTACCTCATTGAGCGCGATCCGGAACTGACCAGCGAAAGAGGACAGGCGATCCGCACCCTGCTCTATCTCTTCCGCCGAGATGAGGCGATCCGGTTTCTGAGAGCAGGATGAAGCGCGCCACTACGCGCCATGCATGGCGTTATCGCAAAACCGCTAAACACTTTTGGGCGACATGCATCAATCAGCCTTGGAAACCGCCACCGGCTTCGGCCGCGGCAAATGCTTCGGCTTCGGCTCGGACTGAGGGATTTCAGGAGCCACGAGCCCGCCTGAGATCAGGAATTTAGCCGCATCTTCCGGCGACATGTCGAGCAGCACGATCTTCTCGCGCGGCACGAAGACGAGGAAACCAGCGGTCGGCACCGGAGTCGGCGGCAGGAAGACCGCGACCATATCCTGGCCCATGGCGTTGAACTTCGAAGCGATCTCGCCCTTGGCATCGGTGGCCACGAAAACCAGCGCCCAGAGGCCGGGACTGGGATATTCGATGAGGCCGACTTTCTTAAAGGAGTTAGACTGCTCCTTCAGCACCGTTTCGAAAATCTGCTTCACGCTTCTATAGATCGTGCGCACCAGCGGCATGCGCTGGACGACCGATTCGCCGAAACCCACGATGCTCTGGCCGATCAGGTTCTTGCCGAGAAAACCAACAACGGTGATCAGCACGACGGCCGTCAGCAGGCCGAAACCGGGAATGGCGAAATTGAGATAGCTTTCCGGATTCCAGCGCGCCGGAATATAGGGCCTGACCCAGCTGTCCGACCAGTGGATGAAGGTCCAGGTCAGCCAGATGGTAATCGCGATCGGCGCGCAGATGATCAGGCCTGCGAGAAAATTATTCCTCAGCCGGGTCGCGACCGGCATTCTGGGGGTGTTGTCGGTCATCTCTCCTGATGAGCTCCATCTCAGTCGTGGACAGGCCGGAACGCCGGCCTTTCCCCCTTGTCCGCACACCAAAATTGCCAGAATTCGAGGGTGCGCACAATATGTTTCGCAGCGAAGACAGCGGCCTTGCAGGCTTATTCCACTGTTACTGATTTCGCCAGGTTGCGCGGCTGATCGACGTCGGTGCCCATGAAAACGGCAGTGTGATAGGCGAGCAGCTGGATCGGCAGCGAAAAGATCATCGGCGCGATGATTTCGTCGACGACAGGCAGGGTAATCGTTGCCATGGTCGGCAGTTTCGAGGCCGCCGCACCCGCGTCATCGGTGATGAAAATGATGCGGCCGCCGCGGGCTGCGACCTCCTGCATGTTCGAAACGGTCTTTTCGAAGAAGCGGTCGTAAGGGGCAATGACGATGACCGGCATGTTCTCGTCGATCAGCGCGATCGGCCCGTGCTTCAACTCACCGGCGGCATAGCCTTCGGCGTGGATATAGGAAATTTCCTTGAGCTTCAGCGCGCCTTCCATGGCGAGCGGGAAGCTGGTGCCGCGGCCGAGATAGAGCACGTCCCTGCATTTCGACAGTTCACGCGACAGGCTTTCCATCTGCGGCTGGATCAGGTTCAGCACCCGGCTCATGATCCGCGGCATTTCGGCGAGATGGCGCACCAGCCCCCTCTCCTCCTCAGCACTCACCGTGCCGCGCGCCTTGCCGGCGCCGATCGCCAGTGACGCCAGCACGGCGAGCTGGCAGGTGAAGGCCTTGGTTGAGGCGACGCCGATTTCGGGACCGGCCATGATCGGGAAGACGGCGTCGGATTCGCGGGCGATCGTCGATTCGCGCACATTGACGACAGCGCCGATCTTCAAGCCGTTGTCGCGGCAATAACGCAGCGATGCCAGCGTATCGGCGGTCTCGCCCGACTGGGAGATGAAGAGTGCGGCCTGCGATGGCGAGAGCGGCATTTCGCGGTAGCGGAATTCGGAGGCGACGTCGATCTCAACAGGCAGGCGGGCATAACGCTCGAACCAGTATTTGCCGACAAGGCCTGCGAGATAGGCGGTGCCGCAGGCCGAAATCGCAAGGCTGCTTGCCGCCTTGAAATCGATCGCGGCGGCATTGGCGCCGATCGTGTTCTCGGCGAAATCCACATAGTGGCTGAGCGCGTGGGAGATCACCTCCGGCTGCTCGTAGATTTCCTTTTCCATGAAATGGCGGTGATTGCCCTTGTCGACGACATAGGCGGTCGCCTGCGAGATCTGGCGGGCTCGTTTGACCGGCTTTCCGGCAAAATCGAGCACGGCGACGCCGTCGCGCGTGATGAGGGCGCAATCGCCGTCGGCCAGATAGGTGATCTCGTTGGTGAAGGGCGAAAGCGCAATCGCATCCGACCCCAGGAACATCTCGCCACGGCCGTAGCCGACGGCAAGCGGCGGGCCTGAGCGGGCGGCCATGATCGTGCCGGGATCGGCCTTGAGCATGACGGCCAGCGCATAGGCGCCGGTCACCCGGTTCAGCATCTTCAACATGGCGGCGCGCGGCTCGAGCCCCTCGCGCAGATATTTCGCCATCAGCTGGGCAACGACTTCGGTATCGGTCTGAGTGTCGAAGACCGCGCCCGCTTCGGTCAGTTCATCGCGAAGCTCTGAGAAATTTTCGATGATGCCGTTATGAACGACGGCCACGCCTTCAACGAAATGCGGATGGGCATTGGTCTCGTTGGGCACGCCGTGGGTTGCCCAGCGCGTATGGGCAATACCGACCGCACCAGGCAACGGTTCGGCGTCGAGGCGCTTTTCCAGATTGAAGAGCTTGCCCTCGGCGCGGCGGCGATCCATCACGCCCTCGTGGATAGTAGCGACACCGGCAGAATCATAACCGCGATATTCCAGGCGCTTCAGCGCATCGACCAGGCGCCCGGCGACAGGCTGAGTTCCGACGATCCCCACAATTCCGCACATGCAATATCCCCATAAGGCTTCAATATTGAGGCCAGTCCTAAAGATTTCCGCTTATTTCTCAATCGGCTCCGCGGTCACTTTGAATTTCCGCCGGTTACGCAAAGCGGGCTTAAACCTTGGCCTTCTTCGCCGCCTTTATGGCGAGCGCACGCTCGCGCAACAGCGTCGCGCGGCCGGGCTTGATCTCCTGGCGGGCGCGTCCGAGCGCCAGCGCATCGGCCGGCACGTTGGCGGTGATGACGCTGCCGGAGGCGATATAGGCGCCGTCACCGATCGTCACCGGCGCGACCAGCGAGGAATTGGATCCGATGAAGGCGTTTTGCCCAATCACCGTTTCGCTCTTGTTGACCCCGTCATAATTGCAGGTGATCGTGCCCGCACCGATGTTGCTGCCGGCACCGACCACGGCATCGCCGATATAAGTCAGATGGTTGACCTTGGCACCCTCGCCGATCCGGCCGTTCTTGACCTCGCAGAAATTGCCGACCTTCGAACCGTTGGCGAGATCGGCACCCGGCCGCAGCCGCGCAAAGGGGCCGACGGTCGCGCCTTCGCTGACATGGGCGCCCTCGATATGCGAGAAGGAGTGGATGATGGCGCCGCTGTCGATTACGGCTCCGGGTCCGAAGACCACGTTCGGCTCAATCAGCGCGTCTTGGGCGATGATGGTGTCGTAGGAGAGGAACACCGTTTCCGGCGCGATCATCGTCACGCCTGCGAGCATCATCTCGCGGCGGCGACGCTCCTGCCAAAAGCGTTCGATGACGGCGAGTTCGGCGCGGTTGTTGCAGCCGGTCATCTCGATTTCGGGGGCGTCGACGGCGGTGACGCGGCCACCGAGCGAACGGGCGATCTCGACGAGATCGGTCAGATAGAATTCGCCCTTGGCATTGGCATTACCGATGCGCGAGAGAAGATCGAGCGCCTTGCGGCCGTTGATCGCCATCAATCCGCTGTTGCACCAGGTCACAGCCCGCTCGGCGTCGGTCGCGTCCTTCTCCTCGCGGATGGCGATGAGTTCGCCGTCCTTGACGAGCAGGCGGCCATAGCCGGTCGGCCGGTCGGTATGAAAACCGATGACGACGATGTCGCTGCCGTCGGCGAGTCCCTGGCGGGCGGCCTTGAGCGGCCCGTCGGTCTGGAGCGGCACGTCGCCATAGGTAACGAGGATGTCGTCATAGCCTCTGGCGATGGCCTCGCGCGCCGCCAGCACCGCATGGCCAGTGCCGAGGCGTTCCTTCTGCAGACAGGCTTGGATGCCGACACCGTCTATGCTTGCGGCCTTTGCCACCTCCTCGGCATTGCGGCCGACGACGAGGGCGACGGAGGAAATGCCGGCGGAGGCGACCGCCTCCACCACATGGGCGATCATCGGACGGCCGGCGACCGGATGCAGCACTTTCGATTTCGAAGATTTCATCCGCGTGCTGTCACCGGCGGCAAGGATGACGGCAAGACAAGTACGTTCCATGATCTGCTCCGCGAATCCGCGTGATGAGGCGGCTTTTCTGCCTCATACTGCATAATTCCCGAAATCGGAAATCCATTTCAGGGTTAAATTGCGGGTGAAATCGGCCCCAGGACAACAGGAGAGCCGTGGGCCGCGAAGGCCTCGTGCACGTGATCGCGGCCATCCACGATCACGACCTCCATCGCACGCCGAGCCGCGGCACTGTCGCCCGAAACGATGGCATCGACGATGCGCATGTGGGTATCGGCGATATTGGCGAACCCGTTTTCGGAGGGCGGCGTGCTGATGCGGAACATGCCGACCAGGGCCGCTTCGATGAGGCTGCCGAGGGTGCGCATGAAAGGATTGTGCGAGGCTTCGGCTATCGCCAGGTGAAAGCGCAGGTCGGCGAGCGCCAGGCTGTCGGCCGTATGCCCGCTGGCCGCCATTTCCTGCGCCAGTTCGCGAAGCATCTCGATTTCCTCGGTGCTGGCGCGCTCGGCGACGAGACCTGCGGCGAAGGGTTCGACGGCAAGGCGGATATCGTAAAGATGCAGCAGGAATTCTTCCGTCACGCCATTATCGAAGTGCCAGGCGATGATTTCGCTGTCGAACATGTTCCAGAGGGTTTTCTCGGTCACGCGCGTGCCAACCCGCGCCTTGGCGACAACCATGCCCTTGGCTGCGAGCGTCTTCATCGTTTCACGCAAGACGGTGCGCGACACCTTGAAGCGTTGAGCCAGTTCGGTATCGCCGGGCAGGATCGAGCCGACCGGATAGGTGCCGGCGACGATTGCCTTACCGAGCTCGTCGACCACCTGTGCATGGCTCGTCCGGGTTCGGCGCCCTGTCTTGCGTGCCTCGATGAATTTGTTGCGCAAAGGACCCGCCCCCCTCAGGCATACCTCTTGTTCAGGCTGGAAAGGAACAGGATCGCCTTCTGCATCAGAATAAATGCAAATAGCAGCAGGCCAATCAGAATCTTCGTCCACCAGCTCGACAGCGTGCCGTCGAAGGTGATGTAGGTCTGAATGAGTCCCTGGATCAGAATCCCGATCAAGGTTCCCGCCACGAAGCCCGCTCCTCCGGTCAGCAGCGTCCCCCCAATGACCACCGCAGCGATGGCGTCAAGTTCGACGCCGACTGCCGCAAGAGAATATCCTGCAGAGGTGTACAGCGAAAAAACGATTCCGGATAGACCAGCGAGAAAACCCGACAGTGCGTAGATCTGGATCGTCGTGCGGCCGACCGGCACGCCCATCAACCGCGCCGTCTGCGGCCCGCCGCCGAGTGCATAGACGTTGGTACCGAAGCGGGTGCGGTGGGCGATGAAGATGCCGGCGGCAAAGACCAGAAGCATGACAGCGCCGATCAGCGTCAGCCGTCCACCGCCGGGCAGCCGCCAATAGAGGCTCGTCAGCGTGGAATAATAGTCGTGGTTGATCGGAATACTGTCGATCGACAGCACGAAGGCGATACCGCGCGCCAGGAACATGCCGGCAAGCGTGACGATGAAGGCCGGCATTTCGAGATAGTGGATGATGGCGCCCATGATGGCGCCGAAGGCGGTGGTGATGACGAGGACCAGCGCAAAGGCAAGCAGCGGATGGATCGAGGTGTTCTGCAGGATCACCGCGAGGAACACGCCGGTGAAGGCGATGACCGAACCGATCGACAGATCGATGCCGCCGGAGATGATGACGAAGGTCATGCCGACGGCGGCAATGCCGAGGAAGGCATTGTCGGTCAGAAGATTGCCGATGACGCGCGTCGACAGCATGTTCGGATATTGCAGCGTGCAGCCGGCATAAGCGAGCACGAAGATGACGATGGTCGCAAGCAGCGGCAGATATTTGGAGTTCATTTCGGCTACTCCCTTCCGCCCTGCCGGCGGCTGGCGAAGATGGCGAGCGATTGCACCGCCGGAGACTGAATGACGAGGATTACAATGATAATGACCGCCTTGATGATCAGGTTGAACTCCGGCGGAAATCCGGAGGACAGGATGCCGGTGTTGACCGCCTGGATGATCATTGCGCCGATCAGCGAGCCGACAATGCTGAATCTCCCGCCGAGCAGCGAGTTGCCGCCGACGACGACAGCGAGGATGGCATCAAGCTCCAGCCACAGACCTGCATTGTTGGCGTCGGCGCCCTTGATGTCGGCCGCGACGATGATACCCGCGATCGAGGCGCAAAGCCCGCTCAGCATATAGACCGCCATCAGCAACACCGGTGTTTGAATGCCGGAAAGCGTGCTGGCGCGGCGGTTGATGCCGACAGCCTCGAGCAGCATGCCGAGCGCCGTGCGGCGAACGAGCAGGATGACGAGAAGACCGACGAGCAGCCAGATGACAACGGGCATCGGCAGGAGCGCCATGGAGCCGCTGCCGAAGAAGATCAGGCCGTCATCGTTGAACGTCAGGATCGCGCCCTCGGTGATGAGCTGGGCAATGCCGCGGCCGGCAACCATCAGCACCAGCGTGGCAATGATCGGCTGGATGTTGAGGATCGCCACCAGAAAACCGTTCCAGACGCCGCAGGCAAGCCCGATCGCCAATGTCAGCAAAATCGTGTAGGTCACTGAATTTCCGGACACAATCGACGAAGCTGCAACGGCGCCGCAGATGGCGATGACCGCGCCGACCGACAGGTCGATGCCCTTGGTAGCAATCACCAGCGTCATGCCAATCGCCAACAAGGCCACCGGCGCGCCGCGATTGAGCACGTCGATCAGGCTGCCATAGAGGCGTCCATTTTGAACAACGACATTAAAAAACTGCGGCGACGTTATGAAATTCAACAGAAGAATGACTACGAGTGCGATCAGTTGTGGCGCCAGGCGATAGGCCAGCCCATTGCGAGAGGATTTCATGCATCCTCCTTCTTGTGCTCGGCGGCGGCGATGGCATCGACGATACCGGCTGCGGTGATGCGCTCGCCCGTCAATTCGGCGATATGCTGCCTGTCGCGAAGTACGATGACACGTGAACTATAGGCGACAAGCTCTTCAAGTTCCGAGGAAATTACAATCAATGACATGCCTTCGGCGCAGAGCTGTTCGATGAGCCGGATGATCTCCGCATGGGCGCCGACATCGATGCCGCGGGTTGGCTCGTCAAGGATGAGAAACTTGGGATTGGTTGCCAGCCAGCGGGCGAGGATCGCCTTCTGCTGATTGCCGCCGGAGAGCAGCCGGATCGGTTTTTCACGGTCGGTGGTGCGGATATCGAGCGCTTTGATATAGCGGTCGGCGAGCGCGTTCTGCTCGGCGCGCGACAGCGGCCGGGTCCAGCCGCGGCGAGCCTGCAGCGCCAGTGCGATATTTTCCCTGATCGAAAGGTCGCCGACGATCCCATCGGTCTTGCGGTCCTCCGGGCAGAAGCCGAAACCTTTTTCGATTGCGGCGCGCGGACTGGAAAGGGTGACGGGCCGGCCGTCGATCGTCGCACTGCCGCTATCGGCATGTTCGACGCCGAAGAGCAGCTCGGCGGTTTCGGTGCGCCCGGAACCAAGCAGCCCTGCCACGCCGACCACCTCGCCGGCGCGCACATCGAGATCGAAGGGCTTGACCTTGCCGCGTTTGCCGTAGCCGGAAAAGCGGTACCGGACCTCGCCCGCCGCGATGCTGCGTTCCCCGACCGCCTCTTCCGCCTGGGCAAGCTCGCGGCCGAGCATCATGGCGATCAGACCCTGGCGCGGCAACTCGGCGGCGTCACGGGTGCCGACGAGCTTGCCGTTGCGCAGCACGGTGATGCGATCGCTGATCGCATAGACCTGCTCGAGGAAATGGGTGATGAAGACAATGCCGAGGCCACGCTTCTTCAGGCCCTCAATGATGCGAAAGAGCAGCGCCACTTCCTGGTTGTCCAGGCTTGCCGTCGGCTCGTCCAATATCAGCACCTTGCCGGAGAGATCGACGGCACGGGCGATGGCGACGACCTGCTGGACGGCGACGGAGAAACGGGCGAGTTCGGCGGTGACGTCAATATCGATGCCGTAACCGGCGAGCAGTTCGCGCGCCTTGCGGTTCATCGCACGCACGTCGGTCATGCCGAAACGCCTCGGCTGGCGTCCGAGAAAGAGGTTTTCAGCGACGCTTAGATTGGCGAGGAGGTTGACCTCCTGATAAACGGTCCCGATACCGAGTTTCTGGGCAGCGAGCGTGTTGGCCGGATTGATTTCCTGGCCGTCGAGCATCAGGCTGCCGCCGTCGCGATGATAGGCGCCGGTGATGCACTTGATCAGCGTCGATTTTCCGGCACCGTTCTCGCCGAGAAGCGCATGAACCTCCCCGCGGCGCAGCGTGAAATCAACCTTATCAAGGGCGACGGCGCCGGGAAAAAACTTGGATATGGCCGAGGCTGCGAGAATATTCTCGTTATTGTGAACCATGAGGGCTGCTGTTTCCTGATATTGCGCCGTGCGCCCGCGCCAAGACCGGGCTGCCGCCCGATCCGGCACCGGCAGTTCCGCACCGGCCCATTGTGGGCCAGTGCGGTTGCAGGTTCAATCAGTAGCCCTGACCCTTCTTCTCTTCGTAGACCTTCATCGGATTGTCGGCCGGCGTGTAGAGCTTGGACTCGGTCTGGATCCACTTCGGCGGAGCCTTCTTGTCCTTCAGATAGGCTTCGAGCGCGTCGAAGGCAGGACCAGCCATGTTCGGCGTCAGCTCGACGGTGGCGTTGGACTCGCCTTCCGACATCGCCTTGAAAATATCCGGCACGGCGTCGATAGAGACGACAAGGATATCCTTGCCGGGCTTCAGGCCGGCTTCCTTGATCGCCTGGATGGCGCCGACGGCCATGTCGTCGTTGTGGGCATAGAGCGCGCAGATGTCCTTGCCGCCATTTTCGGCCTTCAGGAAGCTTTCCATGACTTCCTTGCCCTTGGTGCGGGTGAAGTCACCGGTCTGGCTGCGAACGATCTTGAGGTTGTCGTGGCCGGCAAGGGCTTCTTCGAAGCCCTTCTTGCGGGCGATCGCCGGCGAGGAACCGGTGGTGCCCTGCAGTTCGACGACATTGCACTTCTTGTCGCCGACGGTCTTCACCAGGAAGTCGCCTGCGACCTTGCCTTCATGAACGAGGTCCGAGGTCACGGCCGTCAGGTACAGATCGTCCGGAGCCTTGATGGTGCGGTCGAGAAGGATGACCGGGATCTTGGCTTCCTTGGCTTCCTTCAGAACGTCGTCCCAGCCGGTTTCAACAACCGGAGCGATCAGAATGGCATCAACGCCCTGAGCAATGAACGAGCGCAATGCCTTGATCTGATTTTCCTGCTTCTGCTGCGCGTCGGCAAACTTCAGATCGATGCCGCGCTTCTTGGCCTGTTCTTTGGTGACAGTGGTTTCAGCCGCACGCCAGCCCGATTCCGAGCCGATCTGCGAGAAGCCGACCGTCAAGCCGCCAGCCGAAGCCGAACCGAACATGCAAGCAGCCAGAACCGTGGCACTCAAAAGTGCAGTCTTCAATTTCATGATATCCTCCCAATGCCGCTCCTTCGCGGCGCAGGGTCAAAAAATCATATAGTATTACTTTTGGCAATCACTTTTTTTAGCGTTACAGCAGAAAAAAGGGCGCCCGCCAGGACGCCCTTGGAAGTTGTAGAAAGCCGGGGGAATTATTGCGCCGGCAGCTTGTCGTCCACGCCTTCGACATAGAAGTTCATGCCGAGCAACGTGCCGTCATCGGCCTTCTCGCCAGCCTTCAGCCATGGCGTGCCATCCTGCTTGTTGATCGGGCCGGTGAAGGGATGCAACTCGCCCGATTTGATCTTGGCTTCGGTTTCCTCGGCCATTTTCTTCACATCGTCAGGCATGTTGGTGTAGGGCGCCATCTTCAAAATGCCGTCCTTCAGGCCGTCCCAGCTCTGTTCCGACTTCCAGGTGCCGTCGAGGAGCGCGTGAACGCGTTTGGAGTAGTAAGCGCCCCAGGTGTCGACGATCGCCGTCAGTTGCGCCTTCGGGCCGGCTGCGATCATGTCTGACGCCTGGCCGAAGGCGTGGATGCCGCGTTCTTCGGCAACCTGCATCGGCGCTGTCGTATCGGTGTGCTGCGTCAAGACGTCGACTCCCTGGTCGACCATCGCCTTGGCCGCATCGGCTTCCTTGCCGGGGTCGAACCAGGTGTTGACCCAGATGACCTTCAGCTTGAAGCTCGGATCAATCGACCTAGCGCCCTGCTCGAAGGAGTTGATGCCCATCACCACTTCGGGAATCGGGAACGAAGCGATGTAGGCGGCGCCATGATTCTTCGAAGTCTTGGCGGCGATCTGGCCGAGGATGTAGCGGCCTTCATAGAATCGCGAGTTGTAGGTCGCGAGATTCGGGCCAGTCTTGTAGCCGGTGCCATGCTCGAACTTGACCTTCGGGAATTTGGCGGCGACCTTAACCGTCGCATCCATGAAGCCGAAGGACGTGGTGAAGATCAGCTTGCAGCCGGAACGGGCCAGACGTTCGATGGCGCGCTCGGCGTCCGGACCTTCCGGCACGTTTTCGAGATAAGGCGTTTCGATCTTGTCGCCGAATTCGGCCTGGACCTGCTGGCGGCCGAGATCGTGGGCCTGCGAATAGCCGCCATCGGTGTGCGAACCGACATAGACGAAGCAGACCTTCGTCTTCTCCGCGGCCTGAGCGGCGGAGGAAATGCCGATCAGGGCGGCGGCCGAGGCGGCGAGTGCAAATGCGAACTTCTTCATGGTTACCCCTGTTGGTTTGAAGTTATTGCGGAAACCCGTCCTCTATCGCTCCGGCACGAAGGCCTTCCCAAGCGATGCGGGCGTGTTGATCAACGTCGTGCGCCGATTATGAGAAATGATGATGAGAACCACAATAGTCGCGGCATAGGGCAGCATCGAAAGGAACTGCGCGGGAATTCCGAGACCGAAGGCCTGCGCGTGCAACTGCAGGATGGTGACCGCGCCGAAGAGATATCCGCCGGCAAAAACCCGCCATGGGCGCCAGGAGGCGAAAACGACAAGCGCCAGGGTGATCCAGCCGCGGCCGGCCGACATGTTCTCCGCCCATTGCGGCGTGTAGACGAGCGAGAGCTGCGCGCCGGCAAGACCGGCGCAGGCGCCGCCGAACATCACCGCCAGGTAACGCGTGCGGATGACACCGATGCCGAGGGTATGGGCCGACGTATGACTGTCGCCGATCGCCCTCAGTTTCAGCCCGGCCCGGCTGCGGAACAGGAACCAGCTGACGCCGATCACAAGTGCAATCGACAGATAGAAGATCAGATCCTGCCTGAACAGAACATGGCCGATGACGGGAATATCCGACAGGACGGGAATGACGATCTCTTCGAGGCGAATGCCGGGAACGCTGACATAGGGCTCGCCGAGCATGCCCGATGCGCCGAGGCCGAGAAGCGTAAGCGCCAGTCCCGTCGCCACCTGATTGGCCACCAGCGTCAGCGTCAGGAAGGCGAACAGCAGCGAGAACAGCGCACCCGCCGCTATGCCGCAGATAATCCCGACATAGGGCGAGCCCGACGTCTGCGCGCCGGCAAAAGCGGCGACTGCGCCCATAATCATCATGCCTTCGACGCCGAGGTTCAGAACGCCGGAGCGCTCCGTCACCAGTTCGCCGAGCGCGGCGATCACGAGCGGCGTCGAGGCAGTGATAACGGTCAGAAGAATGGCTTCGAAGATGCTCATGCTCCCACGCCCCTGACCCGCGACCAGACGATGCGGATTTTGTAGTAGATCAGCGTATCGCAGGAGAGCACGAAGAAGAGCAGCAGGCCCTGGAAGACGCGGGTGACCTTGTCGGAGACGCCAAGCGACAGCTGCGCCGCTTCGCCGCCGAGATAGGTCAGCGCCAGCACCAGGCCAGACGCGATGATGCCGAGCGGATTGAGCCGGCCCAGGAAGGCGACGATGATAGCGGTGAAGCCGTAGCCCGGCGAGATGGCGGGCTGCAGGTGGCCGATCGAACCGGAGACCTCAGAGATTCCGGCAAGGCCGGCAAGCGCGCCCGAGAAGAGGAAACTAAACCAGATCATCTTCTTCGACGAGAAGCCGGCAAAACGCCCTGCCCGCTCCGACTGGCCGAGGACGACGACCTCGAAACCTTTCAACGTAAAGCGCAGCATGAACCAGACGCCGATCGCCGCGATGATGGCGAAGATGAAGGCCCAATGAGCGCGGCCCGATTCTTCCCAGATCGCCGGCAGCACCGCCTCCGGCGCGAAATCGCGCGAAACAGGAAAGTTGAATCCCTTCGGATCGCGCCAGGCGCCCCGGACCAGCCAGTCGAGGAAAAGCTGGGCGACATAGACCAGCATCAGCGACGTCAGGATCTCATTCGTGTTGAAATGCGCCTTCAACAGCGCCGGAATGGCGGCAAAAAGGGCGCCGCCGAGCGCGCCGAGCAGCAGCATCAACGGCAGGACGAGAGGCGAATGCCAGTCGTAGAAGACGATCGGCAGATAGGAGCCGGTGATGGCGCCGATGGTGAACTGCCCCTCGGCGCCGATGTTCCAATTGTTCGAGCGGTAACTGACGGCAAGGCCGACGGCGATCAGGATCAGCGGTGCTGCCTTGATCGCCAGCTCGTGCAGCGACCAGACCTCGAGCAGCGGCTCGACGAAGAAGGCGTCCAGCGCCTCAACCGGATCCTTGCCGAGTGTAGAGAACATGATGGCGCCGAAGGCGAGCGTCAGGGCAAGCGCCAGGAGCGGCGAGACGAAAGCAAAGAGCTTCGAGACGTCGGGACGTTTTTCCAGTTCAATGCGCATGGGCAGTCTCCGCGGCCGAGCTGCCTTCATGCAGGCCGCCCATCAGCAGGCCGATCTTTTCGCGGGTCAGTTCGCCTGCCGGATAGGACCGGGAAAGGCGCCCTTCGGAGATGACGGCGATATCGGTTGCCACTTCGAAGATTTCGTCGAGGTCCTGGCTGATGACGACAACGGCGGAGCCGGCCTTTGCAAGATCGACGAGCGCCTGGCGGATGCGGGTTGCCGCCCCCGCATCGACGCCCCAGGTCGGCTGGTTGACGACGAGCACGGCCGGCTGGCGGTCGAGTTCGCGGCCGACGATGAATTTCTGCAGATTGCCGCCGGAGAGCGAGCCGGCGGCGGGATCGTCACCGCTCTTACGGACATCCATCGCTTCGGAAATGCGCCGCGCCGCAGACCTGACCGCGCCCTGCCGGATGATGCCGAGCGCGCCCAGAAAGGCTTTGCGATCCGACTGGCTGCGGGCCAGCACCAGATTGTCGGACAGCTTCATGGTGGAAACGGCAGCGTGCCCGTGCCGCTCCTCCGGCACGAAACCGGCGCCAAGCAGGCGACGCGCGGTAATGCCCTGAGTGCCCACCGACTTCTTGCGGATGATGATCGCTTCGGCTGAGGCAACCGGATACTCGCCCGACAGCGCGTCGAACAACTCGCTCTGGCCGTTGCCTGCGACCCCGGCAATCGCGAGGATTTCGCCCGCACGCACCGTCATGGAGACGTCGCGCAGCGGCATGGCAAAGGGCGTACGCGGGGAAACCGACAGGTTCGAAACGGCAAGCTGCACCTCGCCCCTGTCGCTGCGCTCGGGATGGGTGACCGTCGCCACTTCGCTGCCGACCATCATGCGGGCGAGCGAGGCCGGCGTTTCCTGCCTGGGATCGCAGGCGCCGGTCACCCGGCCATGGCGCAGCACGGTGGCGCGATCGCAGATGCGCTGCACCTCCTCCAGACGGTGGCTGATATAAAGAACCGAGCGCCCCTCGGCGCGCAACTTGAACAGCGTCTCGAACAGCCTGTCGGCCTCCTGCGGCGTCAGCACCGAGGTCGGTTCGTCGAGAATGATCAGCTTCGGATTCTGCAGCAGCGCCCGGACGATCTCGATGCGCTGGCGCTCGCCGACGGAAAGATCGGCGACATGGGCATGCGGATCGAGCGGCAGGCCGTAGGTGACCGACAGCGCCCTCGCCTCCTCGGCGATACGGTCGATCGGGATGGCGTCATCGAGCGATAGCGCGATGTTTTCGGCCACCGTGAGGGCCTCGAACAGCGAGAAATGCTGGAAGACCATGCCGATGCCGTGCTTGCGGGCTTCGCCCGGCGAGGCGATGACGACGGGACTGCCTTCCCAAAGGATCTGCCCGTGCGTCGGCTCGAGAACACCGAACAGCATCTTGACCAACGTGGACTTGCCTGCGCCATTTTCGCCGAGAAGCGCATGAATCTCGCCCGGCGCTATGTCGAGATCGATGTCATTGCAGGCGGCAAAGCCACCGAAGAACTTCGTCAGCTTCTGGACGGATAACAACGCACCGGGATCCGGCACATTCAATGCAGACACGTTCCCCTCATTTCTTCTGCCAACCGGTCCGTTCGGATCTCATGGAATCAGCAGCGTCGTTCCTGTCGTTTTTCTTGCTTCCAGATCCGCGTGAGCCTGTCCAACCTCACGCAGCGGATAGGTTTGGTTGACATTGATACGCACTTTGTTGCTTTGCACAACATCAAATAGCGCCTTTGCACTATCGTCCAATTCCTGACGCGTGGCGATATAGGTGAAGAGCGTCGGGCGCGTCGCAAAGAGCGACCCTTTCTGGGCCAGCATGGCGAGGGTGAAATTCTCGATCGGCCCGGAAGATTGGCCGAAGGAGGCAAAAAGGCCGCGCGTCTTCAGACAATCGAGCGACTGCGGAAAAGTATCGCGACCGATCGAATCATAGACGACATCGACACCCTTGCCGCCCGTTATCTCGCGGACGCGGCCGACGAAATCCTCGCTCTTATAGTTGATCACATGGTCGTAGCCGTGGGCGAGTGCCAGCTCGACCTTCTCCTTGGATCCAGCCGTGCCGATGACCGTGGCGCCGAGCGCCTTCGCCCACTGGCCCGCGATCAGACCGACTCCGCCGGCTGCGGCATGGAACAGAAGGACGGTCTGAGGGCCGACCTTGAAGGTGCGGTTCAAGAGATATTCGGCGGTCATGCCTTTCAGCATCATCGCTGCCGCCGTTTCGAGCTCGATGCCGTCAGGCACATGCACCAGATGGCGTGCCTCGATATTGCGCTCGGCGCTATAGGCGCCGTCGGCGCTGGCATAGGCGACCCGGTCGCCCGGTCTGAAATCGGTAACATCGGGGCCCACTGCCGTGACGGTGCCGGCGCCCTCCTTGCCGGTGACAAAGGGAAGGTGCGGTACCTTATAGGAGCCGTTGCGGAAGTAGACATCGATGAAGTTGAGGCCGATCGCCGCCTGCCGGATCTGCACCTCCCCGGCAGCGGGCTGGGGAAGATCGACTTCGACAAAGTCGAAGACATCAGGTCCGCCCGTCTTCGAAAATGAAACCGCCTGCGTTTTCGTCATCTTGGCTGTCCTTCAAGCTTCGCGTCCAAGGGCGGGGAAGAATTGCAGCACCGCGCCGATGACGTAAAGATAGAGCCCGGTCACAATGAAGAGAACGAGCGCCCATTGCGGCGTTTCGAAATGCATCAGCAGCGAATAGACGCCGAGCGCCGACCACAGGAAAAAGACGCCGAGATTGAGCGGGCGCAGTCTTTTCACTCTGACCGGATGGAGGAAATTGATCGGCAGGAAGGTCAGCACCACCGAAATCGTGACGACGGCGAGCGCCGTCGTCACGCTGGCATCGATGACGAACAGGGTGAAGACGATCATGTTCCAGACGACGGGAAAGCCGGAGAAGAAATACTCGTCGGTCTTCATGCCCATGTCGGCGTAATAGATGGCACTGGAGACGACGATCATGCCGGCGGCGGCGAAGGACCAGGGTTCGCCGATCATGCCGCTCTGGTAGAGCGCGAAGGCCGGCAGGAGCACATAGGTAACGTAATCGATGATATTGTCGAGCGTATCGCCCGACCAGTTCGGCAGCACCTCCTTGACACGCACCTTGCGTGCAATCGGCCCATCGATGCCATCGACCAGTAGAGCCAGACCCAGCCACCAGAACATGTCGATGAAGCGGTGCTCGGCGGCGGCGACCACGCCGAGGAAGGCGAGGAAGGAGCCGGAAGCCGTCAGGATATGAACGGAAAAGGCGCGCATTTCCGCGTAAGGAACACGCTTGTAATTAAAAATCTTCATAACCCCCCGACCGCCTGTCGCGCTCGCCCTGGCAAGCGTTTTTTATCGCCATCGTCACCTGACCCTGCTCCTGAATCGGGCTCGACGGCGTAGGTCTTTGTTGTCGCACCGCTTTTGCCGAAATCAGCATCCAATTGCGGCGCGCCGCTCTAATATGCATCCTTTGGCGGGCTTCGCCAGCGGGAAATATGACATTCCCCGCCAACCATTGAATCCTGACAGGGACACGCATATTTCCTTTCATAAGCGCTGCGTGGAATGGAATGCCTTTAATTCCGGCCGGATATGTAATATCTGCCTCGCATCCGATAAGTTCATCCGACGAAACGGGATCCTCTACCGCAATGAACGCGCCTGCAAAGACCGAAGACTTCGCATCGTCCATCCCCGCCGGCGTCTATGCCGAGACGGTGCTCAGCGTGACGCATTACACCAACCGGCTCTTCCGCTTCACGATGACCCGGCCGCAGGGCTTCCGTTTCCGTTCCGGCGAATTCGCGATGATCGGCCTGATGGTCGAGGGCAAGCCGGTCTTCCGCGCCTATTCGATCGCCAGCCCCGCCTGGGCCGAAGAACTCGAGTTCTTCTCCATCAAGGTGCCGGACGGTCCGCTCACCTCGCATCTTCAGGCGATCAAGCCGGGCGACCAGGTGCTGATGCGCAAGAAGCCGACGGGCACGCTGGTGCTCGATGCGCTGACGCCTGGCCGCCGCCTCTACATGTTTTCGACGGGAACCGGCGTTGCGCCTTTTGCCAGCCTGATCCGCGATCCCGAGACCTATGAAAAGTTCGAGGAAGTGATCCTCACCCATACGACGCGCGACGTCGCCGAGCTGAAATACGGTTTCGACCTCGTGCATGAGATCCATAATGACGAACTGCTGAAGGAAGTGGTCGGCGACAAGCTCCGTCATTATGCGACTGTTACGCGCGAGGATTTCGAATATCGCGGCCGCATCACCGACCTGATCTCTTCGGGCAAGCTGTTTACCGATCTCGGCGTGCCGCCGCTCGATCCGGCAATCGACCGCGGCATGATCTGCGGCTCCTCGGCCATGCTCAAGGACACCAAGGAACTGCTCGAAAAGGCCGGCCTCAACGAAGGCGCCAACAGCAAGCCCGCCGAATTCGTCATCGAGCGCGCTTTCGTCGGCTGAGACTCTTTCGAAAATCAAACTGCAAGCGGCTCCGGAGACGGGGCCGTTTTTATTTGCGGGCGAGATAGTCGATCAGTGCCGCCATTGCCGCATGCGCCTCATCCGGTCTGCCCCGCTGGATGGGCCGAATGACGGCTACATGCAGCGCGATGGCGCGGTCCATTCGCTCAGGGCTTGCGGTGGAATACCAGAGGCGACGCGAATGGGTCTGCACTGGGCCGAGCGCGGCCGTTATGAAGCCATTCGGACAGGCATCCTCGAGGATCTCGTCAAAGGTCTTGTCGGCGGCGAAGAAGCCGGTGAGATCGCCGGTGGCGGCGCATTTCTCCATCGCGTCGGCGCAATCGCCGAGGCGCTCGCGATGTTCGTCCGTGGCATTCTCGGCAGCGAGGCTTACCGCAATCGGCTCCAGCTCGCGGCGCACCTGCATGACATTGCCATGATCCTCCGGCGCGATCTCCACAACCTGCAGCCCGACCCGCGGCTTCACCAAAATCAGCCCCTGCCAAGCAAGCTTCTGGATCGCTTCGCGCACCGGCGTTCGCCCGTGGCCTGCCATATCGATCAGCTGCTTTTCGGTGACGAGTGCGCCGGGCTTCAGCGCCAGCGTCACGATCAGGTGCTCCAGCGCGAGATAGGCAAGATGGCTCTGTGACGTCTGCATGCCGACAATCCCGCCTCATACTGATATATCACATTGTGGCATGGTGAAGAATCGAAGACAAGGCGCCGCAAACATCCAAAGAGTGACAAAGCGGAGGCCGCGTGGCCGAACCGCGATCGTCATTCATGAAAGCTGCATTCTTGCAGGCGTCTATCGGAGCGCTCCTACTAAAGCTGCAGCGCAATTCGATCGCGCCGACCTTTTCACTCGTGCCGCAGCGCCTCGATCGGATTGAGCTGCGCTGCCCGCCTCGCCGGGAAATAGCCGAAGATCATGCCGATTGCGGCGGAGAAGAGGAAGGCGACGGCGACCATCATCGGGCTGAAGACGAAGGGGACTTTCAGGAGGGTGACCGCCACCAGACCGAGGCTCAGGCCGAGCACGATGCCGGTGATGCCGCCGAAGAGCGAGAGCGCCACCGCCTCGACCAGGAACTGAGTGAGCACCTGGTTTTCGAGCGCGCCGATCGCCAGGCGAATGCCGATTTCCCGAGTTCGTTCGGTGACGGAGACCAGCATGATGTTCATGATGCCGATGCCGCCGACGAGCAGGCTGATCGCTGCGACGGCGCCGAGCAGGCCGGTGAGCAGCGTCGTCGTCCCGGTCATCGCCTCGGCGATCTGCGTCATGTCGTTGACGTTGAAATCGTCCTGCCGGCCGGGAATGATCTTGCGGCGCTCACGCAGCAGATTTTCGACATCGGCCTGCACCTTGGCCGTGGACACACCGTCGCGCGCCGAAATGATGATCTGCGGCACGTTGCTGTTGCCGCTGATGCGCCGCTGGAACACCTTGACCGGCATGATGACGACGTCATCCTGGTCGGTGCCCATCCCGGACTGACCGCGCTTGGCGAGCACGCCGATGACCGGGCAGGAAACCTTGCCGACGCGGATCTGCTGACCGAGCGGGTCGCCGGCGCCGAAGAGCTGCGAGCGCACCGTCTCGCCGATGATGCAACGGGACTGGCCGCGCTCCTCGGCGGGGGTAAAAGTGCGGCCGAGCGCCAGATTCCAGTCCTGCGCGACGAAGTAGTCGTTGGTGGTGCCGTAGACACTGGTCGAATGGTTCTGACCGCCAAAAATCACCGTTGCCGTCGACTGGTTGAGCGGCGCCACCGCCCTCAAGCCGCCGATCTGGTCGCGGATGGCGGCGACATCCTTGACGCTGAAACGTTTGGCCTCGGAACTCGCCCGGCCGGGGCCGAACTGGCCGGGACGGACGAACAGCATGTTGGTGCCGAGCCGCGACAATTCGGTCGAGACCTGGGCGGTCGTGCCGTTGCCGATCGTCACCAGCGCGATGACTGCGGCAACGCCGATGACGACGCCAAGAACGGTGAGGAACGAACGCAGCATGTTGCGGCTGATGGCGCGCAGGGCGAGTTTCAGCGTCTCAAAGAACATGATCCGCCCTCCTGCGATGCTCCAGCTCCGTCTCCAGCTTGCCGTCGACGAAGCGCAGCAGCCGCTCGGCATAGGCGGCGATATCGGGCTCGTGCGTGACCATGACGATTGTGATGCCCTGCTCGCGATTCAATCGCGTCATCAGATCCATGATTTCGACGCTGGTCTTCGTGTCGAGATTGCCCGTCGGCTCGTCGGCGAGCAGCAGTGCCGGCTCGGTGACAATTGCGCGGGCGATGGCGACGCGCTGCTGCTGGCCGCCCGACAGCTCCTGCGTCTTGTGATGCTCGCGGCCGGACAGGCCAACCAGCGCCAGTGCCTCGCGCGCCCGTTCGCGCCGTTCGCGCACCGCCATGCCGCGATAGATCAGCGGCAGTTCGACATTCTCGACCGCCGAGGTGCGCGACAGAAGGTTGAAGCCTTGGAAGACGAAGCCCAGCATGTGGCGGCGCAACAGCGTCAGCTGACCACGGTCGAAGCCGATGGTCGGGATGCCCTGGAAGATGTAATCGCCCGATGTCGGCACATCGAGGCAGCCGAGAATGTTCATCGCCGTCGACTTGCCGGAGCCAGACGGCCCCATGATCGCGACGAATTCATGGGCATCGATCGCCAGATCGACATGGTCGAGCGCACGGATTGCGGCCTCGCCCGCGCCATAGATCTTCGAGACCTTCCTGAACTCGATGAGCGGCGGCATTGTCATCGTCTCTCCGCCTAGTTCGTCCGCACCGTGGCGTCGGTCACCAAGGCGTCATCTTCCTTGAGTTCGCCCGATACCACCTGGGTAAACTGGCCATCGGACGACCCGGCCTGGATGACGACGGGCGTGGCGCGGCCGTTGCGCAACACCCAGACGCGGCGCTGCGTTCCCGTCAGCACCTCACCGGAACTGCCGCCGCGCCGGCGTGGCGGCCCGAAGATCCCCAGAATACCGCGGCCGCGCCGTTCTGCCTGCGGCGGGGCATAACGCAGCGCCGAGTTCGGCACCATCAGCGTATCCTTGACGGCCTCGACGGTGATATCGGCGGTCGCGGTCATGCCGGGGCGCAGCAGCAGGTCGGCATTGTCGACCGAGAGGACCGCCTTATAGGTCACCACATTGTTGACCACTTCGGAGGCGAAGCGGATCTGCTCGATCTCGGCGGGGAAGGACCGGTCGGGATAGGCATCAACGGTAAACTTCGCCTTCTGGCCGACGGCGATCTTGCCGACGTCGGCCTCGTCGACATCGACCTGCAGCTCCATCTTCTTCAGATCGCCGGCGATGGTGAAGAGAATGGGCGCCGAAAGCGAGGCGGCGACGGTGGCGCCCGGATTGACGGAACGGGTGAGGATCACGCCGTCGATCGGCGAGACGATCTTTGCCTTGGCGAGATTGACTTCGGCAAGCTGCAGATCGGCCTCCGCGGCCAGCACCTCGGCTTCGTTGATCTGTTTGGCAGCGACGGCGGAATCATATTTGTAGGTGGCGTCGTCGAGGCTCTGCTGTGTGGACACATTGCTCCTGACCAGGCTCTTCAGCCGCTCGAGCGAGGTGCTCGCCGATTCGAGATCGGCATTGGCCTTGGCGACATTCGCCTTGGCCGAATTGACTTTGGCGCGCGAGCTCTTCACATCCGCCTCGAGCTTGTTGGTGTCGAGCAGCGCCAGCACGTCGCCCGCCTTGATCGTGCTGTTATAGTCGACGTTGACGTCACGGACGGTGCCGGAAAGTTCACTCGAGATGTCAACTTGCTCGGTCGGCTGCACCGAACCGGTGGCTGTGACAAGCACCGTCAGGTCGCCGCGTTTTGCCGGCTGCGTCGTGTAGCTCACCTCGCTTTGCCCCCGGCCGACATAGAAATAGGCGGCAGCTGCGGCGGCAACGAGGATGATCAGCAGAACCAGCAAACGCCCGCGCCAGCGGCCCCGCTTGTTCTGCCTTGCCGACGCGGCAAGTACCGCAGCGAGGTCGGGCGTCCCGCCGGCCTTTGCTCCGGTTTCTTCGCCGCTTACGATTTTGTTCATGTCATCCTCGATCAGTCAGTGGCCGCATCGGCCTGCAATGAAATAATCACACCGCAGATGAACCGGGAATTAGCGTTGCCGCCGAACTGGCACGGAATTGCGAACAGGTGAAATGAAATATTGGTAAGAAACCTCAAGTTTCAGACCGCGGAGCCTATAGCGCAAAAATCCCCAGCGTTTCGCGCTCCCGACAGGCAGAAATTGCCCACCGTTAATCGGGATCCTCGGTAAATTGCCCGGCACCCGGCAGCGGATGCAGCCAGGCTTCGCGCCGCTTGATCCACACTTCATGGTTCGGCTCAAGATCCGTCGGCGGACCGTCGAGAGAGCCGAGGCGGATTTCCACCGTCGCCTCCTGAAGGCAGAAGAGCCTGCTGCCGCAGGCGGGGCAAAAGCTGCGGCCGGCGAATGTGGCTATCTCGCCGCTATGGGAAAATGCCGGTCGGGGCCAGAGCGCAAAGAACACGAAGGCGGAACCACTCGATTTGCGGCAATCAGCGCAGTGGCAGAGGCCGACGCGAAGCGGCTCCCCTTCCACTCGGTAGGCGACCGCTCCGCAAAGGCAGCTTCCCGTTCTGATCCTCATTGACGGCCGTCAGGAGTCGAGCTTGGTTGGGAGGCCCGGCGGACGGCGCTTTGCCGCCATCAGCAGATCGAGTTCCGTGGCCGAGGGGCCAAATTTGTCATAGAGGCGCTTGGCCTCCTTGTCGTCCAACCGGTATTTTCTGGCAAATTCGCTCATGCTGTAGGGGCGGCCACGCAACACTCTTCGCGCCGGGGTCGCCGTTTTCGGTGCGTCGGTCATGGTTTTCTCCTTTCATCAGCTTCCCTGTAAGTTAGAGCGGCCCATCTATTTGAAAAGACTCGAGCGGCCTCGGCAGGGCCATCAACCGAAGCGGATGCGGCTGATTTTCCTGGAACCTTTTTGCCGAGAGACGGTTTTCGAAGCGAGGCTGCGGGCCGCGCCACGCGGACGCGGCGGCGCTGGAGAACATCGGGATTTTTCCGCTTTCTCCCGATGGCCAACGAACTGGCAGGCGAGCTCCCTACCCGCCCGGTCCGCTACCTCATCCTCATTCCGGCGAGATCACGAAATGTTAAAATGCGGAACGCATGCGCCGGGGCGAGGTTGTCAAGACGAGGTCGACGTGGCCTCAGTTCAAAACCAAGGAGAAACCAAATGGCAAACCAAGGTGGAACCCATGAACAGCACGTCAAGGCTGGGCAGCAGAGTCACAAGAATGACTCCAATACCCGCAGCGCCTCTTCAGGCGGCCGCGACGCGCAGTCCAGCGGAACCCGCGGCGGCAGCCATGAGCAGCATGTAAAGGCTGGTCAACAAAGCCACAAGAACAGCCACTAAAGCTGTCATGACATGACACTCGGCCCGCGCCCTCCATTCCGGCGCGGGCTTTTTGTTTCAAGTTAAACGCCGGCCGTCCTCACCGAAGAGGTGCAGAACCTCGGGATCGAGATGGAGCGGCAGGCTGTCGCCGGATTTCATCTGCTGCTGGCCAGCAAAGACGGCGATTAGCTTCTTGCCGGCGGCTTCGGTATGGACGACGGTTTCAGATCCCAGTTCCTCGACAAGGGTGATCCGCGTGTCCAGCCTGCCTGCGGCGGCTGCATCGGCGAGACTGATGTGTTGTGGCCGTATGCCGATGCTGACCCTTTCGCCTGCCGGACGCACCTCTCTGGCAATGACGGAAAGACGGTGGCCGCCGACGGTTTCGACTTGCACGAAACCACCCTCGTGACCGACGATCGAGGCTTCCAGGAAATTCATGTGCGGCGCGCCGATGAAGCCGGCGACGAAGCGGTTGGCGGGTTTGTTGTAGAGTTCCAGGGGTGTTCCCACCTGCTCGATCCTGCCGCCTCTCAGCACGACGATGCGGTTTGCGAGCGTCATCGCCTCGACCTGATCATGGGTGACGTAGATCATCGTCGCCTTCAGGCGAGCGTGGAGCGCGGCGAGTTCGGCGCGCATGCTCACCCGGAGCTCGGCGTCAAGATTGGAGAGTGGCTCATCGAGCAGGAAGGCATCCGGCCGGCGGACGATGGCGCGGCCGATCGCGACGCGCTGGCGCTGGCCGCCGGAGAGCTGGCCGGGGCGGCGCTGCAGAAACGGCTCGATCTCCAGCATCCGGGCGGCATCAGCGATGCGGGCTTCGATCTCGGCCTTGGCCACCTTGGTGTTCTCCAAGCCGAAGGCAAGGTTTTCGCGCACGCTCATATGCGGATAGAGCGCATAGGACTGGAAGACCATGGCAAGGCCGCGGTCGGCCGCGCCGATCGCGGTGACGTCCTTGCCGTCGATGGCGATGCTGCCGCCTGTGGGCTTGTCGAGGCCGGCGATCAGGCGCAGCAACGTCGATTTTCCACACCCGGACGGGCCGACGAAAGCGACGAACTCGCCGTCATTGACCGCAAGCGAGACATCGCGGATGACCTCGACGGCGCCGAAATTCTTGACGATGTTCCTGAGCTCGAGTCCGCTCATGCACTCTCCTGTTTCATATTATTTCAGCCCCGAGCCGGCGATACCAGTCGTGATGAAGCGCTGCAGGAAGACGAAGATCAGCACAACCGGGATCATCGAGACGACGGTCATGGCGAGGATATAGTGCCATTGCACATTGAGCTCGCCGGCATAGACGTTGAGGCCGACCTGCAGCGTGTAGAGTTCCTTGCGCGACAGCACGATCAGCGGCCAGAGGAAGTCGTTCCAGCGCCAGACCACCGAGAAGATCGCCAGCACCGCCAGCGCCGGCGCCGACAGCGGCAGGATGATGCGCCAGTAGATCTGCCATTCGCTGGCCTTGTCCATGCGCGCGGCGTCGATCAGTTCATCGGGGATCGTCAGCATGTATTGGCGGAGCAGGAAGACGCCCGTCGGCGTAGCGACGGTCGGCAGGATGACGCCCCAGAGGCTGTCGAAGAGATTCAAGCTGCCAATGACGGAATAGAGCGGCACGACGATGACCGAGAGCGGCACCATCAGCGTTGCCAGGATCATCAGCATAACGGCGGTGCGGCCGGGAAACTGGTATTTCGACAGCGCAAAGGCAGCCATCGAATTGACCAACAGGGTGATGGCCGTCGCCACCACCGTCACGAAGACCGAGTTGCGCAGGAACAGGAAGAAGTCGAAGCGCTGGAAAGGCTCGGTGTAGTTGTTGGTCGCGAATTCGACCTCACGCACCGGCGTGCGGTCCTTGATATTGACCTTGACGATTTCGCCCGGTTGTTTCGGATCGACCATCTGGCCCATGATACCGATGCGGCGGACTTCGGCGAGCACATGGGTGCTGCCATCCGGCATCGTCACATTATAGAGCGGCAAAGGCTTGTCGTAACCCGGCACCACGGCCTGCTCGGTGACGTAGGGCAGGACGGACGGCGGGAACTCGGCAAGAGCGGCTGGCGTCTTGAACGAGGAGAAGACCAGCCAGATGGCCGGGCCGAACATCAGGATGACGCCTGATACCAGCCAGATCCAAGTGACGACGTCGGTCCAGTGCCAGCCACGGCCGCGGCGGCGAAGCAGGAAGGTGGCGACGGCGCTCATAGACGTTTGCCCTTCTTCTCGTTGCGGCTGCTTGCGGCGAGCTGGACCAGCGTCAGGATGACGAGCACGATGCCCATCAGGATCGAGGCGGCCGAGGCGAGCCCCGGATTGCGCAGCGAACTGGCAAAGCCGGTCTCGTAAATGAACTGGGTGATGTACATGGTGCTGGTGCCCGGCCCGCCGCCGGTGAGCACGAAAACCTCGTCGAAGATCTGCACCGCGCGGATCAACGCCAGAACCAGGACGACAATGAGGTTCGGCATCAAGAGCGGCAGGGTAATGCGCCGGAAGATGCGGGTGGGGCTTGCCTTGTCCATTGCCGCTGCCTCATAGAGATCCCTCGGGATCGCCTGCAGGCCGGCGAGCAGGATCAGCGCATAAAAGCCCATATGCGCCCAGACCGAAACAAAGACGGCGAAGAAGAAGGCCCAGAAACGATCGCTGAGCCAGGAGAAGGGTTCGAAGCCGAAAGGACTTAGCGCATAGTTCAACAGGCCCTCGCGCTGAAGGATCCACTTCCAGATCAGGCCGACGACCACGGGCGACAGCAGCACCGGAAAGAAGAAGACGGCGCGCCAGAAGCCGCGATTGGAAAGTTCGCGGTTGAGGATCAACGCCGTTGCGAGTGCCGCGACCAGCATTGCCGAGACCTGGAAGACGACGAAGACGGCGGTGTTGCGCACGGCGGCCCAGAATGTGTCGGCAGCACAAGTCGAGGGGTCGAGATAGGAGCGGCAATCGAAGAGGATGCGGTACTGCTCAGCGCCGACATAAGTCCTGTTCGGCAGGAAGATGGCGCCGCCGCTCGTCGTCGAATAGATGAAGTTGATGACTAGCGGCAGGAGCACGAAGACGGAAAAGATCACCATGTTGGGCGCCAGAAAGACGCCCGCCATGCCGTTCAGCCCCGTCAGCTTCTGCCAGGCGCGCATGGGAATGTCGATCATCCCCATGACGAGCCGGACAGGCGCGCTGAGCGCCTGCCGCAGACCGGCTTTCGCCGGTGGTTCGGAAGAAACCGTCTTCTCCGCCATCCGCTCTTCCGTCAGTTGCCGCCGACCTTGGCCTTGATGTCCTCGTCGATGCGGCCATAGGCATCGTCGAGCTTCATTTCGCCGGCGATCACCTGGCTGATGCGGGCAACGATGGCGCTGTAATAGGCGTCCGACCACTTCCAGCCCGGCAGCTTCAGCGCAGCCGGGGCCGTCTGGCTGGCCGATTCAACGAAGGCCTTCAGCGCCGCCTTCACATGCGGATTGTCGGTCTTGAAGTCCACCTGGCCGGCGGCTACGCCCTTATGCGCCGGGATGAACAGGCTGCGCTCGGCGAATTCCTTCTGCACGTCGACGCTTGCCAGGTAGTCCATCACCTTGGCGACGTCCTTCGGGTTCTTGGTGTATTTGACGGCGACCAGACCGGCGCCGCCCTGCATGCCGCTGCAGGCCACCGTGCCGCACGGGCTTCCGGCCATGACCCAATCGAAACTGTCGCCGATCTTCTGCGCGAAGCCCGAAACCTGCCAGCTGCCGGAATAATAATAAGCGAGACCGCCATTGATGAAGTCGTCGGCGGCAGCGCGATAGGTGCTGCCGGCAGCACTGACCCAGACGTCCTTGTTGACGGTGCCGTCCTCGTTCCACTTGACGAAGCGGCTGAGGAATTCCTTGGCGCCCTGATCGATGGGCGCCGGCTTGCCGTCGGCGGCGATATAGTTGGCGCCGTAGGAGATGTTAGGGCCGGTGACGCGGTGGCCGGAGCGGTCGATCGCCATGGCGAAGACCTTCTGACTATCAGCGACCTTTTTGGCCGCTGCAGCCCAGTCGTCCCAGGTGGCCTTCGGGCCGGGAATTTCGACGCCGGCCTGCTCGAACAGCGTCTTGTTGACAAAGCCGCCGGTGAGCGTCAGCTGGGTCATGAAGCCAGTGATGGCGTTCGAGCCGTCGGGACGCATCCAGTCAGCCTGGGCGCCGAAATTCTCGTCCCAATATTTCGCATCGGCGAGGAGCGGGCGGAGATCGAGCCAGTGCTGCGACTGCGCCTTCAGATTGGTGACGCGGGCGATATCGGGCCCCTTCCCGGCTTCCAGCTGCACCGGCAGCTGTTCCTTGACGACGTCATAGGAGACTTCGTCGAGGATGACGTTGACATCGGGATTGGCCTTCGAGAAGCGCGCCAGCAGATCCTTGATCACCTCGCCTTCGCCGCCGTCGGAATACCACATGATGCGCACATCGCCGGCATGGGCGGCAACGGAACTCAAGAGAACCGCAGCAAAGGCCGCGCCGATCGATTTCATTCTGGTCATAGTCTCCTCCTCTTGACCGATGAACTTCTGCATCCGGCCAGGTCCTCCACCTGTCCGGAGATGTCATTTAAGAGGCAGCGCGCCGCTGCTGCCTGCCCGCTATCTCAAGATGTACCGCGTCTCCTCGCACTGACCAGTCTGACGGCTTGAGAATACGGCCTTCGGCGCGCACGGTACCGTCCTCTTCGAAGACAACCTGACCATAATCCGGGTCGTCGATGATCAGCGCACCCTCTTTGCCGCGGCGAGCAGCAAGCGGGGCGAAACGCGCCCGCATGCCTTCGAGGCCGTCTTCGCGCCCGAGATCGGAGAGGCGGACGATCCAGCGACCGTTGCGGCCGGCCAGGCGCAGCTCGACGTCCGTCGTCGGGCCGTGTTTCACCGGTTCGAGCACGCCGTTGCCGATCAGCATCGCCAGACCGTTGCCGGAACGGGCAAGCGCCAGCCTGCCGCTGACCGCCGTCTCGTCGAAGGCTTCGAGCGGGAACCAGGCATGGGTGTAATCCGGCTGGCCGTCGTGGATGTCGAAATCGAGAATGGCGAGGTCACGATATTGATGGACGCGCGGCAGCGTTCCGCAGCCGCCCCAGAAACTGGGCCGGCCGTAGCCGAACTGGATGGTTTCGCCGGGATGGTTGATCCAGATCTGCGCTTCCGGCCGCTCGCCCAAACGCAAATGCAACACGGTCTCCTGATAGCCCCAGGCGCCGGGGCGATAATGGGCGATGGTGCCGAGTGCGGTGTCGCGCGTCTTGTAATGATAGAGGGCGGCGAAACGGTTCTCGCCCTGGGAAAAGGTCCATTCCTGCGCGTCGTCGGACTGGTGCGCCGCGATCGCCGCGAGCTCTTCGGGAAAACGCAAGCCGTGATCGCGGATGCAGACGGCCAGCTGCGGCAGCGCGTGGACGCGACGGCCGTACCAGCCGCGGCCCCAGAGCAGCCGAGCAATGGCCGACAGCTCGACCGAGCGGCCGGGGCGCAGCGTATGTTCATAGGAGCGGCCCTGGCTGCCGGTCAGCATGCCGTGATGGGCCGAGCGAGCCACGATTTCCATCAGGCGGACGATGCTGGCATTGGCTCGATTGCGAATCGTCTCGTCCGGGGCGCAGGCGGCAAGCGCCGTCAGCCCTTTGAGGTCGATCGGGAAATAGGGAACGGAATTCCACTCGGCCATTTCCCAGCGCTCGAAATGATCGAGCCAGGCGCGGACGCGCTCTTCGCCGACCCTCATCTGCTCGGCGCCGGTGCGGCCGGAACGGACGAAGACGGCATCGGGAAACAGCCTGCCGCCGAGATAGGCGGCGGTGTGGAAGAGCAGCGCGTGGTTCTCCGAAAAATACCATTGCACGTCGTTGCCGGGCTCGTCCATCCAGTAGCGGTAATTGAGAACGGCACGCTCGATCCTCTGCCGCAGATCCTGCGACAGCAGATCGCTCCAGCGCGTACAGGCAAAGAGCAGCGGCACCAGAACGAAATCGGCGCAGTCATGACAATCCTCGATAACAGGCAGCATCGCCGAGATCATCGCCTCGGTCTCCTCGCCGCCCTGCCCCAAAGCAAGGCGCGCGAAGGCGCAGACCGTATCCGGCTCGGAATGGGCGGCGACCTCGGCAAGCGCCTGGGCGACGCGATCCTCGAGCGCGGCGGGCGCCAGCCCCTGGCGCTGGGGATGGCAGATCTCGACGCCGAGCGTGCGGCCGAGCGAAAGTTTGCCTGTTTTGAACGTGATGCGGAAATGGCGGAAATCGGCGGGCATATCGGCCGAGGGGCCGAGTTCCAGCTTCATCGCCCCCGCTTTCAGCGCGAAATCATAATCGAAGTGCTCGACCGACATGAAGTCGCCTTCGATCTCGACATGACAGCTCAGCGCCACCGGCAGCGGCGCGGGAAACAGGATCGTCACGTCCTCGCCGAGATAGGCGGTGCGGTCGAAGCGCATGCCTTCGAGGATTGCCTCCAGCCCGTCCGCGTCACCGGCGGCGATGGGAACAGGCACTGATGTTTCGACCTCCGGCCCATCGAGATAATCCAGCTGGAAATAGAAGCGGGTGTCGCGTTCGGCGAGATCGTCGAAATAGATGCGGATCTCGTTGAGTCCCTTGGAAAGCTCGACCTCGAAAATCTGCTGAGTTTCCAGATTGCGCTGGTAAGGCGCCACGAAGCCCTGCTCGGCCCCATTGACGAAGAGAACGGCGCCGCCGCAGGTCGACAGGCGCAACGTGGCTGGTCCCGCCGACAGCGCGTCGAGGAAGGTGCGCGCCCAGCAGCCGATGCGCGTCGGACGAAACCAGAAGCCGGAGAGATCGACGCGCGGCGATGAAAAGGGAAGCCACCAGCGGACGGCCTCGAATTCGGCAGCCGGCTGCGGCCGCCGCCCGGCGAAACATGCCTTGAATTCGGTGCGGCAGGGATATTCATGCGGAATGAAATTCTTCGTCTTGGTGACGAAGAAAAACGGATCCATGTCGCCTTGCATCGGCCGGTCGGCGACGTCGTAGCGCGCCTGCGAGAGCGAGCCGAGCTGCCAGTAGAGGATCGGGCTTTGTTTCGCGGTCTTGCGGCGGAGATAGGATTCTGCGGCCATGCTTCAGCCCGCTTGAACCTTGACGCACCGGGCAAAACGCCGACGCATGGACTTGCCGTCAAACCGCATCTTCAAAGCCTCCCTGCTCTGCCGCCTGTCGCTGACACGTTAATTGTGCATAGCCATTCCGTTTGCGCAATCTGAAAGATTTTTGCATACTTCAGGAGAGAGCGAGGAGATGTGATGGCCGCGGAGCAGAAAAAAGGCAGGCGCACACGCCTCGACGATATCGCCGCCCGCTGCGGCGTCTCGATCAGCACGGTGTCGCGCGCGCTCGCCGGAGAAAAGGGCGTCAGGCCCGAGATCCGCAAGCTGGTGTTGGAAACGGCGAGCGCTGTCAGTTATGCGCTGCCGGCGAGTGTCGCCGGCAAGAAGGTCATGCTCGTCGCCTCCGGCGCGGCGATGATCGACTATGTCCGCAACCAGTTCACGCTCCACGTGCTGGAGGGATTGAACGCGCGCGCGTCCGCCCTCGGCATCGAAATGGCGATGCGTCCGGTAGCCGACAAGGCCGATGAAACCCGCGTCATCGCCGAGATGCGCAATGATGCAAGTTTCGGCGGCATGCTGATTCTGACGCTCGACGAGGAGGACATGCTGGCGGCCGCCGCCGATCTCGGGAAGCCCGTCGTACTCGTCAACAGCGACGATCCCTATATGCGGCTTTCGAGCGTGACGCCCTGCAACCGCTCAGCCGCCTTCATTGCCGCCGAGCGGTTGATCGGGGCCGGGCATCAACGCATCCTGTTCATGCTGCGGCCGGGACGGCGGACGATCGAGCGGCGCCTGGAGGGATGGCGCGACGCGCTGCAGCATCATGGACTGACGGCCGATGCCGACCTGGTGCTCGAGGTTGACGACTGGTTGCCGGAACTCGGCGCCGAGGCGATCACCCGTCTCGTCGGCGACAAGGGCCTTTGCTTCACCGCCGTTCTGACGGCGGGCGACAGTCTCGCCAACGGCGCCGTGCGCGGACTGCAGGCGATGGGTTATGCCGTGCCGCAGGATGTCTCTGTCATGGGCATAGACGACCTGCCGCAATCGGCTTTTCTCAATCCGCCACTGTCGACGGTGCACATCCCGATGCGCGAACTCGGCGCCACCGCGTTGGACCTCTTGCGCGACATGATGCTCGGCCTTGCCTTGCCGCTCCGCCGTGTCGAGCTTGCCTGCCATGTCGTCGAAAGGGGGAGCGTCGCAGCCGTCCGCCATCCGGTTGCCGTGGATCACATCAAGCCAATTGCGTGAGGTATTCCGGTCATGAAATTCCTGGCGATATCCGGTAGCGCCCGCAGAGCCTCGACCAATACGGCCATGCTATATGCTCTCCGGTCGGCTGCCGGGCCGGCGCATACGCTCTCGGTCTATGATCGTGTTGGCGAGCTCCCGGTCTTCTCGCCCGATCGCGAACTTCCCGAGCCTCCTTCCGAAGTGGCGGCTCTTGCAAATGCCATCGCGGATGCGGATGGACTGATCCTGGCGAGCCCCGAATATATCAGGTCAATCCCCGGCGGACTGAAGAACGCCATCGACTGGCTCGTCTCCCGCAACGAAGTGATCGGCAAACCGATCGTGCTTGCGCACGCGTCGCATCGCGGCGATGAGATGCTGCAGCAGCTTCGCACCGTTCTCGCTACGCTGAGCGAGCGCTTCAGCGAGCAGCTCTTCCTTCGCTTCCATCTGATGAAGCTTTCCCCGCAAGAAATTGCCGAGCATCTTTCCGCGCCCCGGCATCAGGAGGAGATGCGCCGTTTCCTCGAGGCCTTCGCACGCTATTGCGGCCCAGCCTGAGGCTCGGCTGCGCAACGACCCCATCAAGTCTCCATGAAGCTCGCCTCGAAAAGCTCCTGCGCATAGGCATCATGCGTCGTGCCGGCCTGCAGATCCGCCTTTGTGATTTCGTCGACGAAGCCGCCGTTCTTCATGATCAGCACCCGGTCGCACATATGGGCGATCACTGCTAGGTCGTGACTGACGAGCAGATAGGTCAATCCCTTCTCCTCGCGCTGGTCGGCAAGCAGGTTGAGGATTTCGGCCTGGACGGAGACGTCGAGCGCCGATGTCGGCTCGTCGAGGAGCAGGATAGGCGGCGACAGGATCAGCGCCCGGGCGATCGCCACGCGCTGCCGCTGGCCGCCGGAAAGTTCGTGCGGGAAACGGTTGGCGAAGCTTGCCGGCAGGCCTACCTGGATCAACGCCCTCTCGACCTTCGTCCAGATGTCGGCATGGCGCATAGCGCGCAGCGGTTCGGCGAGCGCGGTGCCGATGCGGTGACGCGGATGCAGGGATCCGTAAGGATCCTGAAACACCATCTGGGCTGAGGTCAGTTCCTCGCGGGAGCGCTTCTTGCCGATCGGCTTGCCGCGCAGCTCGATCTGACCGGTCCAACCGGGCTCCATGCCGGCGAGGCAGCGCAGCACCGTCGATTTGCCGCAGCCGGATTCGCCGACAATGCCGAGCGTCTCGCCCTTGCCCACCTGAAAACTAATGCCCTTGACGACATGGTTGCTTGATTTGCCCGAGGTGAAGACAACATCGAGGTCGCGGATATTTATCATTGCGCCGTCTCCAGATCGAGTTTTGCCCTATCGAGAACCGCAAGCCGACGAACCGGATTTTTCGGATCAGGCAACGCCGCGATCAGCCCGCGCGTATAGGTATGGCGGGCCTCTTCAAGGCTGGTCAGCGTTTCGACGATCCTTCCGGCATACATGACGATGATGCGCTCGCAGAAGGCTGCGACCATGCGGATGTCATGGCTGATCAGGAGCAGGCCCGAATTGTTTTCGCGCACCAGTTCATCGAGCAGGAGCAGCACATCCTTTCGCACGCTGACATCGAGAGCCGAGGTCGGTTCGTCGGCGATCACGAGCTTCGGCCGCGCCAGCAGCATCATGGCGATCATCACGCGCTGGCCCATGCCGCCCGAGATCTGGTGAGGATAAAGCGCCATCACCCGTTCGGGATCGGTGATGCGCACCCGCTCGAGCATGGCGCGGGCGGCATCCTGCGCGGTGTTGCCGCTGAGGCCGAGGTGAAGGCGCGCGGCCTCGGCGACCTGCTTGCCGATCGACAGCACCGGATTCAAGGAATAGCGCGGATCCTGCATGATCAGCGCGATATCCTTGCCGCGCAGCGCGCCCATCTGGCGCTCGCTTTTTGCCAACAGCGGACTGCCGGCGAGATCCATTCGCTCGGCAGAAACGATCGCGGCCGGTGGCAAAAGACGCATGATTGCCCGCCCTGTCGTCGATTTGCCAGAACCGGATTCTCCGACGATCCCGACCCGTTCGCGGCCGACATCGAAACTGACATTGGAGACAGCCGGCACGGCACCTCGACCGAACCGGACATTCAGCGACTTGACGGAAAGAACCGGCTGGAGGTCACGATCTTGCATGGCGGGGATCCAGAATGTCGCGCAGAGCATCTCCGGCGATGTTGAAGGCAAGGCTCGTCAGCAGGATGGCGATACCGGGCATGACCGCGACCCACCAATAATCGAGCATGAACTTGCGGCCGTTGGAAATCATCGCGCCCCATTCCGGCGCCGGCGGCTGGGCGCCAAGCCCGAGAAATCCGAGCGACGCCGCCGTCAGAATGATGCCCGCCATATTGAGGGTCAGGCGAACGATCACCGATGGAATGCACATAGGCGCGATATAGAGAAGCAGGATGCGCATCGGCGAAGCGCCGTAAAGGCGGGCGGCCACCACGTAATCGGCATTTCTGACGACAAGCGCCTCGGCGCGAGCAAGCCTTGCGATCGGCGGCCAGGCGGTGAGCGAGATGGCGATGATTGCCGTCCCCAGGCCAGCGCCCAGCGCGGCGGCAAAGGCGAGCGCCAGAATCAGCGAGGGGAAGGACAGCACGATATCGGTGGCGCGCATCAGGAACGCATCGGTATTGCCGCCGAAGAATCCGGCGACAACGCCGATCAGCAGTCCGATCGGCCCAACGATCAGGGATACCGACAACACCGTCTGGATGGTGATGCGCGTGCCGAAGATCAGGCGGCTCAGAATGTCGCGACCGAACTCGTCCGTGCCGGCCGGATGCGCCAGGCTCGGCGGCTGCAGGGCGTCACCGAGCGATTGGATGACCGGGTCGTAAGGCGCCAATAGCGGCGCGAAGATCGCTATCAGGCAAAGCAGGCCGAGGATGACGAAACCGGCAAGGCCAAGCGGCTCGGCAGCCAGTTTGCGGCCGGCCCGCGCAAACGACGCCGCCATGCGGCTCGGAACGCTTGGAGGACGAATCCGGATCTCGCTGCCGATAACATTGCTCATCGGGCTGGGGCTCATCGCGCCGCCTCCCGCATGCGCGGATCAAATATGGCGTATGCGACGTCGGCGAGGAAGTTCAACAGCATGAAAATGAATCCCACAATGATGGTGCCGGCCACGATGGCGTTCATGTCGCCGATCATCAGCGCATTCGTCATGTATTGGCCGATGCCCGGCCAGGAAAAGACGATCTCCGTCACGACGGCACCCTCGAGCAATCCGCCGTAGGAAATGGCCAGGATGGTGATCAGCTGCACGGCGATGTTCGGCAGGACATGGCGCCAGATCGTGCCGAGGGGGCTCACACCCTTGGCGCGGGCCGCAATGACGTAATCCTGGCTCAACTGCTCGAGCGTGAAGCTGCGGGTCATGCGCGTGATGTAGGCCATCGCGGCATAGGCGAGAATGATGGCCGGAAGGATGATATGGCCGAGGGCATTCCAGAAGATTTCCGTCTCGCCCTGCAGGAGGCTGTCGACCAACAGCAGCCCGGTCTGCGGCGTGACGAGACCTTCGTAAAACACATCGATCCTGCCTGGCCCGCCGACCCAGTTCAGGCCGGCATAGAAGATGATGAGGCCGACGATGCCGAACCAGAAGACCGGGATCGAATGACCGACGAGGGCGACCACGCGCGCTACCTTGTCGATCACACTGTCGCGAAACAGCGCCGCGACCAGGCCGAGCGGGACACCGACGAAGGTCGAGATGATCACGGCAAGTGTGGCCAGTTCGAATGTCGCCGGAAAGGCCTGGGCGAGGTCCGAAGAGACGGGATTGCCGGTCAGCACGGCCGTGCCGAAATCACCATGGGCGAGCCCCTTCAGATAGAGGAAGAACTGCTGATAGATCGGCAGATCGAGCCCCAGCCGCGTCCGCATCGCCGCATAGGCGGCGGGATCAGCGAGTTCGCCGACGATCGCGCCGACGGGATCCGCAGGCAGGACGCGGCCGATCACGAAGGTCACACAGAGGAGGATGAACAGGCTGACGAGCAAATGCGCCAGGCGTCGGCCAAATTCGGCTACAGAAAGTTCCTTCATGTCCGGCTGCCTCAGGAGGATTACTGGGCTTCAGACTTCGTGACGTTCTCGAGACGCGTCAGCTGGGTCGGATGCCCCACATATCCTTGCACCTTGCTCGACAGGACAATCGGCTCGAAGCGTTCGAACATCGGCAGCACCGCCGGCTTTTGTTCCACGAACATCTTCTGCATCTCGACATAGAGCTCGCCGCGCCTCTTGGCGTCCGGCTCCATCGATGCCTTCGCCGTCAGAGCAGTGAGCTCCGGAATGTCCCAGGCCGAGCGCCAAACGAAGTTGCCGGCATTGTTGGCCTCCTTCGAGTTGTCGGGATTGGAGGAGAACTGCTCCATCGAGCCGAGCACGTTCGGCATATAGGCGCTGGTCTGCGGGATCAGCAGATCGAAATCCCTGGCGCGATGGGCGGCGATGATTTCCGAGCCGTTGCCCTGCTGGATGTCGATCTTGATGCCGACCTGGGCAAGCGACGCCTGGATGGCGGTGGCAAGGTCGATGCGCGGCGTCTGTGCGATCGTCTTCAGCGTTAGCGAGAAGCCGTCCTTGAACCCTGCTTCGGCCAACAGCTGCTTGGCCTTTTCGACATCGAGATGCCAATCGGGGTTCGGGATCGCAGATTCGAAATTCTCCGGAACCGGAACGTTTCTCGCCCGCCCGTAGGGACCCATGATCGTCTTCTCGATGCCCTTATAGTCGATGCCATAAGCAATCGCCTCGCGCACCTTCGGGTTGGACAGGTACTGGTTGCCGGCATTCATCGACAGCACGTAGAAACCGCCTGTCGGAATACGCTGGATGGTAAAGCCCTGCTTGTCCTTGAAGGTCGCGAGGTCGGCGGCGGTCATGGCGCTGGCGATATCGATGTCGCCGCGCTCGAGCATCAGCCGCTCGACCTGGCTTTCCGGAACATGGCGGACGATGACGCGCTTCATCTTCGGAGCGCCGGTGACATAATCCTTGTTGGCGTCGAGGATCACGAGTTCGTTCGGAGACCAGCGGTTCAGGGTGAATGGGCCGGAACCAGCCGAATGCGTGCGCATCCAGGCATTGCCATAATCATTGTCGGCGACGTGCTTCTCGACTTCGACGCTGTCGACGACGCTGGTGGTCGACGTCGTCAGCCGGTAGAGCAGCATTTCGGCGGTCACCTGGCCGGAAAAATCGATGCGCACCGTCTTGTCGTCGACTGCCGTGACGAGCTTGTCGACATTGGTCTTGTCGTAGCCGACGCGTTTGAGGTTGGCGGCGGCGGCCTGGTCGAGTTTCAGGAGCCGGCCCAGCGAATAGACGACGTCCTTCGCCGTCACCGGATTGCCGGAGGCGAAATTGGCTTGACGCAGCGTGAAGGTGATGCCCCTGTCGTCGACCTTCCAGCTTTCGGCCAGCTGCGGCACGATCTTGCCATCCGGTGTGCTGTTGACCAGACGGTCGTAGAGGTTCGACATGATCTCGACCGCCTTGCCTTCGGTCGCCTGATGCGGATCGAGGGACAGGACCTGCGCCAGTGATGTCCCGATCACCAGCTGATCCCTAGGCGTGGCGGCGTGCGAGAGCGGCGCAGCGATCGTCAAGGCGCCGATGACGGCGCCGACGAACAGGCCTTTCGAAAAATGCTTCATTGTAACTCCTCCCTAGATTACTATAAGAGACATATTATGTCGTCCGTGTGTCGTATTATGATTTATCGAAGTCCAATTTGATTTGCAAGACCCGTGCGGAAGACGTGAGGCAAGGGAAATGGGGAAACGAGAATGACGACACTTGGCCGTGGTCGGCAAAGACTGGCGCAGCAGGTCATCGATCAGCTGCGAACGCAAATCGAGACAGGGAAATTGCGCGTCGGCGACCAGCTGCCGACCGAGCCGCAGCTCGAATCGACCTTCGGCGTCAGCCGCACCGTCGTGCGCGAGGCTATCGCGGATTTGAGGGCTGCGGGTTTCGTCCGGCCGATCCAGGGCAAGGGCGTGTTCGTCGCCGATCCGAAAGTTCATTCGGTCATGTCGCTGACGCCGGTGGAAATCAAAAGCATTCCGGAAACCCTGGAATTGCTGGAGTTCCGCATGGCTACCGAGGGTGAAGCGGCCGCGATTGCCGCCTATCGCCGCACCGCCGAGCAGGAAGCGGCGATCCGCGAAGCCAACCGCCGGATGGCGCAAATGATCGAAAGCGGACAGCAGACGGTCGAGGCCGATTATGCCTTTCACATGGCGATCGCGGCCGCCACCAACAATCGATTCTATGTCGACGTGCTGCGTCATTTCGGCCCGCGCGCCATCCCCCGCGGGCAGTTTCCGACGCTGCCGGAAGCCAATGACCGCGAGTATCTGCAGAAGGTCCATGCCGAACATGTGGAAATCCTGTCGGCCATCGCCGATCAGGATCCCGACCGCGCGCGCCAGACGATGCGCGCGCATCTAATGGCGAGCCAACGGCGTTATCGGATGCTCGCCGAACAGCAATAGAGCTCGACACTCTCCAAGATTCATATTATGTCATATGACATTGTTGGTTTTGGAGAGGTCTCTGATGTATCTTGGAACACAGGTGGCGGCGCGCGACGATGACTATTATCGGATCTTCGCGCAATTGGGGGTGAAGCATATCAGCGCCGATCCGCCGGGACAGCCGAGCAGCTGGACGCTTGCCGATATTGAACGCCATCGCGACAAGGTCGAGAGCTTCGGTCTGATCCTCGACATGATCCAGCTGCCCCTGCCCTCGCAGCCGATCGAGAAGGCTTCCTATCCCGACATCCTGCTTGCCGGGCCTGAGCGCGACCGGCAGATCGATGCGGTCTGCCAGATGATCGAGGATGTCGCGGCGGCCGGCATTCCGGCGGTCAAGTACAATCTCAACCTGATCGGCATTCCGCGCACGCCCGATGAACCGGGACGCGGCGGCTCGCTGAATGCGAGCTTCCGCTGGGAGAAGACCGATCAGCAGGCAGCCCCCGGCCTTGCCGGCGTGCTCTCCGAGGACGAAAACTGGGAACGGATCGATTATTTCCTCGAACGCGTCGTGCCGGTCGCCGAAAGCAATCGCGTCCGGCTCGCCTGCCATCCGCACGACCCCTACACGCCGCCCGGCTATCGCGGCGTCACACGCGTGCTCGGCACGGTGGAAGGGCTGAAGAAATTCGTGCAGATGCGCGAAAACCCCTATCACGGGCTCAATTTCTGCCAGGGATCGGTCGGCGAGATGCTCGAAAATCCACGCGAAGAGATCGACGACGTCATTCGCTGGTTCGGAGAGCGCAACAAGATCTTCAACGTTCACTTCCGCAACATTCGCGGCGGCAAGCTGTCCTTCATGGAGACCTTCCCCGACGAGGGCGACATGGACATGGTCCGCTCGGCCAGGATCTACAAGGAAGTCGGCTACAAATACATGCTGATGCCCGACCATGTGCCGACCGTCAGCGGCCAGGATCCGTCCGCCACCGCATTTGCCTTCTGCTACGGCTACATCGCGGCACTTCTGCAAATGCTCGAGAACGCCTGAGACGATTTTCAACACGTATGGAATAGGACTTGATGATGAACCCGATTGAATTGAAGAAGGCCGTCGGCAGTGGTCTGCTCTCGTTTCCGGTCACCCATTTCGACGATCAGCTGAAATTCGACGAGGCGAAGTACCGCCGCCACGTCGAGTGGCTTGCCGGTTACGACGCCGCGGCGCTGTTTGCCGCCGGCGGCACCGGCGAATTCTTCTCCCTTAATCCGAGCGAGATCCCTGAGGTCGTCAAAGCCGCCAAGGCCTCGGCCGGCAGGACGCCGATCATTTCGGGAACCGGCTACGGCACGTCGCTTGCCATCGAGATCGCACAGGCGGCCGAAAAGGCCGGCGCCGACGGATTGCTGCTTCTGCCGCCCTATCTGATGTTTGCCGAACAGGCCGGCCTGATCGCCCATGTCAAGGCGGTCTGCCGATCGGTCGGCATCGGCGTCATCGTCTATAACCGCGACAACGCCATTCTAACGGCCGACAGCATCGCGCGCCTCGCGGAGGAATGCCCGAACCTGATCGGCTTCAAGGATGGCGTCGGCGATGTCGACAAGGTCATCGAGATCACAACGCGGCTCGGCGATCGTCTCGTCTATGTCGGCGGCATGCCGACCCATGAGGTCTATGCCCAGGCCTATTTCGCCGCCGGCGTAACGACCTATTCATCGGCCGTCTTCAACTTCGTCCCGGCGCTGGCCCAGCGCTTCTATGGCGCGTTGCGCACCGGCGATCAGACGACCGTCAACGAGATCCTGAAGAGCTTCTTCTTCCCCTTTGTCGCCCTGCGCAATCGCAAACGGGGCTATGCCGTTTCGATCATCAAGGCCGGCCTCGAGGTGCTCGGCCAGAATCCTGGGCCGGTGCGGCCGCCTCTGACGGATCTCACCCCGGAGGAGCTCGCGCTGCTGGAAAAGATCGTCCAGGCAAATGGTGTGGAACGGATTGCGACGGAGTAACAGGTTGGTGATAGAGGACGTGCCTGGACGTGCCCCTTGAACCGAGGCTATGGGAGATGCCGCAGCCTCGCGATTCCCTCTTCTCCCCAGCGGGGAGAAGGTGCCCGTAGGGCGGATGAGGGGGCCGGCGAAGCCGGTTTTCCTATAGTGTCCATGCGAGCTTAGTCCGTACCGGCGACGATTCGACAGTTCAGGGTATTTGTCGTCGGCGTGGCGGGATGTGTGATTAAGGAAAAAGTGTGCTGTGTAGCCCCCTCATCCGCCTGCCGGCACCTTCTCCCCGCTGGGGAGAAGGGATTATGCCGCACCCTCTTCGCTTCACTCCCAGCTTTTGAGGCACATCCCCGGAAGCCGCGTCGAGACAAGTGGCTCGACCCAGTGGGTTATGGTGGAAGGCAGCGACTGACGATAAAGCCGCCCTCACCTACAGCGCCACACCAGTGCCGCGGTCAAAAATATGCACCTGGTCGCTGGCGATGCTCGCCTCGAACACGGCGCCGTAGCGGGCGGGGTATTCGCCGTCGACGACTGCCGTCACCTGTTGTCCGGCAAGATCGAAGACCACATGGGTCTGGGCGCCTGTGGGTTCCACCAGCATCGTGCGGCCGGCGAGCGGCGTGCCGGCCGAAAGGCCGGGAACGAGATGCTCGGGGCGCAGGCCGATGGTGACGGCCTGGCCGCGCCTGACCTTTCGGTCGGGCGCGATGCGGATCGCAGTGCCATCGTCGAGACGAGCAGCCGGTTCACCGTTTTCGCCATCCACCGTGCCGTCGAGCATATTCATCGCCGGCGAACCGATGAAGGCGGCGACGAAAAGATTGGCCGGCTTCTTGTAAAGTTCGAGCGGCGTACCCGCCTGCTCCACCCTGCCATGATTGAGCACGACGATGCGGTCGGCGAGCGTCATTGCCTCGATCTGGTCGTGGGTGACATAGATCGAGGTCGTCCGGACCTTCTGGTGCAGCGTCTTGATCTCGGAACGCATCTGCACGCGCAGTTTCGCATCGAGGTTGGACAAGGGCTCGTCGAACAGGAAGACGGCCGGATCGCGCACGATGGCACGGCCCATGGCGACGCGCTGGCGCTGGCCGCCGGAAAGCTGCGCCGGCTTGCGGCCGAGCAGTTTGGCGAGGTCGAGCATGCGGGCCGCTTCAGCGACGCGGGCCTCGATCTCCGGCTTGGCAACGCCGGCGAGCCTCAGATTGAAACCCATGTTTTCGGCGACCGTCATATGCGGATAAAGCGCATAGGACTGGAAGACCATGGCGATGTTGCGCTCGCGCGGCGTCATGGCGTTGACGACATTGCCGCCGATGGCAATCTCGCCGTCGGTGATTTCCTCGAGACCGGCGATCATTCGCAGCAGCGTCGACTTCCCACAGCCGGACGGGCCGACGAGCGCGACGAATTCGCCATCCTCGATATGAAGCGAAATGCCGTGGATGACGTCGACGGCGCCGTAGGCCTTGTTTACATCTTTCAGTTCAACGGATGCCATTGATGCAACTCCAACGGTTCGGCTCAGGACTTCACGGCGCCGGCAGTCAATCCGGCGATGATATGTCTCTGGGCGACAAAGAAAACGATGATCGTGGGAAGGATCGTGAGGGTGATGAAGGCCAGCACCAGCTGCCACTCCGTGCCGAATTCACCGCGATAGACCATTATGCCGAGCGGCCAGGGATATTTGGATTCCGAGTTCAGCATGATCAGCGGCAGGATGTAGCTGTTCCAGCTGCCGACGAAGGAGATAATGCTGACGGTGGCGACGATCGGGCGGGAGAGCGGCAGCGAGATATGCCAGAAGAATCTCATATAACCGCAACCGTCGACGAAGGCCGCCTGAAACAATTCTTCCGGGAGGTTGCGGAAATAGTTCCGGAACAAAAGGATGCTCATGCCGAGGCCGAAGGCCACCTGCGGCAGCACCACGCCCCAATAGGTATTGAGCAGGCCGAGATCGCGGATGCGGATGAACAACGGCAGGATCGCGGTCGCGGCCGGAAACATCAGCCCGAGCAGGAAATAGTTGAGCAGGAAGGACGATCCGAAGAAGCGCACATGGGCAAAGGCGAAGGCCGCCATCGACGAGACGATCAGCGTCAAGAGCACGGTCAGTGCTGCGATTACAAGCGAATTGCCGATCTGCAGCCAGTAGCGCTCGCCGAAGAGAATGTCGGTATAGTTGGCCCATTGCCATTCCGTCGGCAGTCCGAAGGGATTGGTGCGGAGATCCCCCAGGGTCTTGAAGCCGCCGAGCGCCGTCGTCAGCAGCGGCACCAGCACGATCGCCGCGATCAGGCTCAGCGACACGTAGAGATAGATGCGGGTGGATGTCCTCATGCGGATGGAAGAGCTCATATCAGTCATGGCGCATGAAGATCCTTTTGTAACCGAAGGCGAGTGTCACGCAGATTATGAAGAGCACCACGCCGACGGCGCTGCCCAGACCCACCTGCATGCGCATGACACCGTAGGTATAGAGGAAGGTGACCATCGTCTGCGTCGAGTTCGACGGCCCGCCGCCGGTCAGCGGCATGATCATATCGAAGAGCTGCAGCGAGCCGACGACGGCGAAGAAGATTGAAAGGCGCAGGGTGGAGCCGAGGAGCGGCAGCGTGACATAGCGGAATTTCTGCCAGCCGGTGGCGCCGTCGATCTCGGCCGCCTCCAGCACGCTCTTGTCGACCGATTGCAGGCCGGCGATGAACAGCATCATGTGGAAGCCGAAATATTTCCAGACGATGACCCCGAGGATGGCATAGATCGCCAGCTCCTTGTCGGCGAGCACGTAAGGATTGGCGAAACCGAAGAAGTTGGAAATGGCGGCAAACAGGCCGTAGTCGCCATCATAGACAAAGCGCCAGATAAGGCCTGCGGCAACGTCGGCAAGCACATAGGGCAGGAAGAAGATCAGGCGGTAAGCGACGACGCCGGGAATGCGGTGGGCGAGCATGGTGGCCAGCCAAATGGCGAGCGGCACCTGGATGCAGATCGAGATGACGATGATCAGGCCGTTATTGACCAGCGCCTGGGTAAACGCCGCGTTGCGGAACAGGACCTGGAAATTGCGGAGCGCGATGAACTCCGTCGGCGTGCCGTAACCGTTCCACTTATAGAGGCTGTACCAGGCCGCCTCGCCCATCGGCATGATGACGAAGAGCGTGAAGAGCAGCAGCGCCGGTGGCAGAAACAGCAACAGCACGGTCAGGCGGTCGTGGGCGACCGAGCTCTTCCGGTTTGCAACTCGTCTTGCCGGCCTTGCGGCGCTCGGTGTCGATAGGACTGAGATATTGGCCATGGTTCCTGCTTTCGCATCTCGTCGGCAGCGATGCCGGCGCTCCCGATTGGCAGGAGCGCCGGAAGGTTCTGCTGGCGCTGGTTATTGTTCCAGTTCGAAAGCATCCTGGATCATCTGGGCGCCGTCCTTGGAATTCATCTGTCCGGAGACGATTTCCACCGAGACGTCGTTGACGACACGGCCGACGGCCGCACCGAGATCCTGGTCGAAGAAGTTCTGATGCCAGGTCGAACCCGCAAGCTGTTTGGCCGATTCGGCGAGCAGCGGGTTGACGACGCCGTCATCAGCGCCGACGGCAACAGGCAGGAGCATCCCGGCCTCGGCCATTGCCCGCTCGTTGTCCGCATTCGTCAGGAAAGCGAGGAAATCGATCGCTTCCTTGGAGGCCTTCTTGGTGAGCGCCCAGCCGTTCAGGCCACCAAGCGTATCGGTGGGCTTTCCGGCGCCGCCTTCAACCGTCGGGAAGACGAAACGGCCGATATTGTCGGGCGAAAGCCCCTTGCCGTCGCCGGCATTCTTGCGCTGGTTGGCCTCGGTCGCCTCGAAGCCGAGGATCATCGCTGCCTTGCCGTCGCCGAAAACGCCGAGCGTCTGCGGCCAGGTTGCGCCGAGATAGCCGGGCTGGAAAGGTTCGAGCTTGCCGAGCTCGGCGAGATCTTCGCCGGCCTTGATGATGGCCGGATCGAGGAAGCCTTCGCCCTCGCCCTTCTTGGCCGCGTCAAAGACCTTCTGGCCGCCTTCGCGCATGACGAGATAGCTCCAGTAGAAGTGGATCGGCCATTTCTCACCCCCGCCGCCGGCGATCGGCACGATACCAGCCGCCTTGATCTTCTTCACCGCCTCGAGAAAATCGGTCCAGGTCTTGATGTCCTCGGCCTTGACGCCTGCCTTGGCAAACAGCGCCTTGTTATAGAAGAAGCTCACCAGGCCGACCTTGTAGGGGATCGCCCAGGTCTTGCCGTCGAAGGTCAGGCCGTCGACCGAGGCGGGCGTATAGGCCTTGCGCAGCTTGCCGCCATCGGCATCGAGTGCTGCCGTCACATCCTGCAGCGCGCCGGTCTCGGACTGCTGCTTCAGGACGCCGCCGCCCCAGCTGAAAAAGAAATCCGGCACGTCGTCAGACTGCAGCAGCGTGGGAAGCTTGGCCTTGAAGGCCTCGTTTTCGAGAAACTGCATCTGGATGTCGACGTCGGGATGCTGGGCTTCGTATTTCTTGACGATGTCTTCCCAGGCGGCGACGTTCTTCGGATCGGTTTCAAGATGCAGCCACTTGACCACCGTCGCCGCCGAGGCGGACCCGGCTCCGGCCAGCAACATGCCGGCTGCCGCGGCCATGGATACAATGCGCCTGCCGCCGAGACCGGCGTTCTTCAGCATGAAATACATGATCTTCCTCCCAGGGGACCTATCCTCACAATTTTTCCCCAATGCGGATTAATTCAGCGGACCTTGTGTCGGATGTCAACCCGATGCATTAATTTTTGCCAAATTCGCTTGACAGCTCTGTGGAATTGCCTGCTATTTAATTCGTAACCCGTTATAAATATTGGCTTCAGCCAACCAAACGACTGCCGGCACATTTTCATGAAGACTGCAGATCCAGAATTGATGCGCGCGATCAATCGCTTGAACGTGCTCGATACCATCCGGCGCCATGGCCCGATCTCGCGCATCGAAATCAGCGAGCGGACGGAGCTGTCGACGACAACCGTCTCGGCCATCACCGCCTCGCTGCTCGATGACGGGCTGATCTTGCCGCGGCATGAGGGCGATATCCGCAATGAGGCGGTGCGCGGCAGGCCGCGCGTGGCGCTGGAGCTCAATCCCGACGCCGCCCGCGTCGTCGGCGGCAAGATCGCCGCCAGCCGCATGGTGTTCGTCGTCACCAATTTCCGCGGCGACGTGCTGTCGAAGCTGGCTTTGCCGATCCGCATCGACCGGCAGCCGATCGGCGTCATCGCCGACCTCGTCGAGGACGGCGTCCGTCGCTGCGTCGTCGATGCCGGCCTGTCGCTCGAAGATATCGACAGCATCTGCCTCGGCTTTCCCGGCGTTATCGAGCACCGCACCGGTTACATCAGAAGCAGCCCGATCTTTCGCGACATCAATGTCGATTTCGCCGCCGAGATGTCGACGCGGCTGTCGACGCCGACCATCGTCGAAAGCGACGCCCACGCCATCACGCTCGGCCACCACTGGTTCGGGAAGGCCCGCGATCTTGAGGACATGGTGCTGATTTCGCTGGAACAGACGCTCGGTCTCGGCGTGCTGCACGGCAACCGCCTGTTTCGCGGCGCCGGCGGTCTCAGCCATAACCTCGGCGATCTTGTCCTCGGCATGGGACCGAACGGCGCAGTGCGGCTCTTCAGTCAGGCCGGCGAAAGCGCCATCCTCGGCGAACATCAGACCGACGGGCGTTTTGCCGAAGCCATCCGCCTCGGGCGCGGCATGACCCATGCCCAAGCGCTGATCAAGGCCGACGACGACCGGCTGATCGCCTCTGCCATCCGCGCCGGCGAAGCTGTCGGATTAACCATCGCCAATATCGTCACGCTGTTTGCGCCGCCGCGGGTCATTCTCGTCGGCTCCAGCCTGGCGCTCGGCGACCCCTTCTTGAACAGCCTGCGCGACGCCTATGCGCTTGCCATCCCGCCCTCGCTGAGGGGCGTCAGCGAACTCGTCTTCGACGATTCGAGCGATGATTTCTGGGCGCAGGGTGCCGCGGCCGTGGCGCTCTACGAACTCTACGAATCGCCCTGGAGCACCACCGGGCCGGCGCTCTGAGGAGCGCACACTCAAGATCAATGGAGGAAATCATGGACAAAGTCGGTATCGGCATCATCGGATGCGGCAATATTTCGGGCGCCTATCTTACAGCAATGGCCTCCTTTCCCATCCTCGATATCCGCGGCGTTGCCGATCTCAACCGGGAGCTCGCAGAGGCAAAGGCGCGCGAATTCAACGTTCCCGTCAAATCAGTCGAAGAGCTTTTCGCCGACCCCAAAATCGAAATCATTGTCAATCTGACCATCCCGAAAGCCCATGTCGCCGTCGCGCTGCAGGCGCTCGAGGCCGGCAAGCATACCTATTCGGAAAAGCCGCTCGGGATTAATTTCGCGGAAGGGAAAAAATTGGCCGAGGAGGCGCGCACTCGCAATCTGCGCATCGGCGCGGCGCCCGACACCTTCCTCGGCGGCGGCCACCAGACGGCACGCACGCTGATCGATCACGGCGTCATCGGCCAGCCGGTCGGCGGTTCGGCGACCTTCATGTGCCCCGGGCACGAGCGCTGGCATCCGAACCCGGCTTTTTTTTACGAAGTCGGCGGCGGGCCGATGCTGGACATGGGTCCCTATTACATCACCGATCTTATCAATCTGCTCGGACCGGTATCACAGGTCGCCGGCTTTGCGACGACGCCGCGGTCCGAACGGCTGATTACCAGCGAGCCGCGCAATGGCGAGCGAATTCCGGTGCATGTGCCGACCCATGTCGCCGGCATGATGGCTTTTGCCAACGGCGCGGTCGTCCAGATCGCCATGAGCTTCGACGTCGCCGGCCATAAGCATGTGCCGCTCGAAGTCTACGGAACCGAGGGCACGCTTATTGTCCCCGATCCGAACAAGTTTGCCGGCCCGGTCGAATATCTGAAGAAGGGCGGCGCCTTCGAGGACCAGCCGGTCACAGCGCCCTATGCCGAAGGCAATTTCCGCTCGCTCGGCGTCGCCGATATGGCGCATGCGATCCGCTCGAACCGGCCGCACCGCGCCAATGGCGACCTGGCGCTGCATGTGCTCGAAGTCATGGAAGCCTTCCATACAGCGTCTGAGACCGGCCGGACGGTGACGATTACCACGGCGGTCGAACGCCCTGCCCCCTTGTCCGATTCGATCGTCGACGGACGGCTGGCGAAATAATTTCAGGAGGAAAGAGAATGCGTGAAGCACTGATCGTCTGGGGTGGCTGGAGCGGACACGAGCCGCAGGAATGCGCCGAAATCATCAAGACCATGCTCGAGGAAGACGGCTTCAAGGTCTATCTCGAACACGGGACAGAGGCGCTTGCCGACCCCTCCGTCCACGATCTCAGCCTCGTCGTGCCGATCATGACGATGTCGAAGATCGAGAAGGAGGAGGTCAAGAACCTCGCTGCCGCGATCGAGAGCGGCGTCGGCATCGCCGGCTATCACGGTGGCGCCGGCGATGCCTTCCGCGATTCCGTCGACTACCAGTTCATCATGGGCGGTCAGTGGGTGGCCCATCCCGGCAACATCATCGACTATACCGTCAACATCACCCGCCCCGACGATCCGCTGATGGAGGGGATTACCGATTTCCCCTATATATCGGAGCAATATTACATGCATGTAGACCCGTCGAACGAGGTCCTGGCGACGACGAGGTTCACCGGCGAACACGCCTACTGGATCGACGGCGTCGTCATGCCCGTCGTCTGGAAACGCAAATACGGCAAGGGCCGTGTGTTCTATTCCTCGCTCGGCCATCAGGCCAAAGAGTTCGACGTGCCGGAGATGAAGACGATCTTCCGGCGCGGTGCGAATTGGGCGGCGCGGTGAGATAGGGCTGTTCGGTTCGTGGGTTTGCCCTGCCCCTCATCCGGCTGCCGCCACCTTCTCCCCGCTTGCGGGGCGAAGGGACCATGCCGCAACCTCTCCGACCTCTCGCGAGGCAGGTCCCCTCGCCCCGTTTACGGGGAGAGGGCTAGGGTGAGGGGAAAGCGGCGATCTCAGCGCAAAATCAACGCCGTACCGTAAAGTCCTAATGCAAAAACCGTATGCGCCAGCAGATTGAAACACCGCACCTTCATCGGCTTTGGATGTTTCGTAGCAGCCCAGCCGAGGCCGAGGCCCGGCTGCAGCAGGAACCACCCTGCCCCAACGGTGACGATGCCGAAGGTCCAGGCGGGAAGAAATGTCGGTGCGGCGAACCATCCCTCTCCCATGATGAGCGCAAAGATCACCCCATAGAGGATGCCGACGACGTAATGGCTGATCCAGCCGAGAGCGAGTTCATTCGCATAAGGCGCAGCATCGGCGATACTGTCATGGAAGACCTTGCCGCGGCCGAGATGCCAGAACCAGCGGCCGACCGGCGCCCAATTGGCTGGCGGCTGACCGAAGACCTTGGCGAGCACAATTGCCCAGAGGTCCATAAGGATGGTTGCGCCGGCGCCGATCGCCAGGCCGCGCCACAAAATATCGAACATCGGGAATCACCGGAGAGCGTTGTGACAGAAGCGCCAGAGAACCATTGCGGACGCGCTTGCGCAATGGTTTCGGCAAGACATTCGCGGAGACATTGCGGCCAAGAGGCGCCCTCGATGGGGCCGCTGCTCCATCATTCGCAAAAAGGCATCGGCGCGGCCGCAAATTGATGCTTTTCGCAGGTAGCGTTATTCCCTACTCACAGTCTCGAACGGCAATGAGAGGCGAACGGCAATGACACTGCCATTTTACTGGAACGAATTGGTCAGCGACGACTTCGCCGGCTTGTCTCCCGACACCACCATCGCCGTTCTGCCGATCGCCTCGACCGAGCAGCACGGGCCGCATCTGCCTGTTGCCACCGACGTCGCAATCGCCAATGGCATGCTCGCTGAGTTGCGGAAGCAGAAGCCGGAGGATCTCGATTGCCTGGTGCTGCCGACGCAAGAAATCGGCAAGGCCAATGAACATATTTACGGCCCGGGAACCTTGTCGCTCGGCGCCGAACTGCTCATTCCGGTCTGGACCGCGATCGGCGCCAAGGTTGCCGAAGCCGGCATCCGCAAGATGGTGATCGTCAATTCGCATGGCGGCAATGTCGATATCATGAGCATCGTGGCGCGCGAGCTGCGCGTGCGCTACGCCATGGCCGTCGTCTCCACGCAATGGGGCCGCTTCGGCCATCCGGACGGCATGATCGGCGAGCATGAGCTGAAATACGGCATCCATGGCGGCGAGGTGGAAACTTCGCTGATGCTGCATTTCCGGCCTGATCTGGTGCGGATGGAGAAGGCGCAGAATTTCAGCTCCAAGGCGGAATGGATGCGCGGGCAATCGAAATACCTTCAGCCGCTGCCGCCGCATTCGCTCGCCTGGATCGCCCACGACCTCAATCCCTACGGCGTCGTCGGCGACGCGTCGCTCGGGACGGGCGAAAAGGGCGAAGCGATCTGCCGCCATCAGGTCAAGGGCTTCGTAGAGCTGCTCTATGACCTGAAGCGTTACCCGCTTTCCAATCTCTATTCGAAGTAAGACGGTGGCTCACATCGCGGCGGAAGCATAGGCCGCGATATGACCCTTGGCCTGCAGCTCCTGCACCAGGCCGGCCAGTTCGGCCAGGAGATACTCGACGAACAGGCTGGTGGCGGAATCGAGCGGCGCGCGGGCGCGGGCAAAGAGCTTCATCGGCTGGTGGCGCGCATGCGGCTCGGCGATCGGCCGGAAGACCAGTTCGCCCTGCCGGCATTCGGTGATGACATCAAGCGGGTTCAGGATCGTCAGCCCTGCCCCCGATTTGACCAGTTTCTTCAGCATCTCCGAGGCATTGGTTTCGAGCACCGGTTCGACATGCACGTCGAGGCGCGCCAGGGCCAGATTGATCACGTCGCGCAGGCTCGTCCCCTGCTGCGCCAGCACCAGGCGCTCCTGGACGATATCGGCAAGGTTGATCGGGCCGGGGCCGATCAGATGGTGGCCGGGCGGCAGGACCACGCCGATCGGTATGTCGAAATTGCCGAGAGTGCGGATGCCGGGCGTTGCCGGGATATTGAAGCCGAGACCGATATCGACCTCGCCTGAAAGCACCGGGTTGACCGTCATCGTGCCGGCGTCGTTGCGCAATTGCATGAAGACGCGCGGATGTTCCGACTGGAACCGCGCGATGATTTCCGGAAGCGGCCCTGCCGCAAGGCCAACCGTCGTCACCAGCCGGACCTTGCCCGCCTGCTGCATCTTCAGGCTGCGGATGCGACCCTCCAGCCGTTCGTAATTCTTCAGCACCTCGCGAATATGTTCGATGCAGAGCTCGCCGGCGGCGGTCAGTCGCAGCCCGCGCGGCAGGCGCTCGAACAGCGGCGCGCCCATTTCCTCTTCCAGCGCGAGAATCTGCCGGTTGATCGCCGAAGACGCCACATTCAGCCGTGCCGCCGCCTTGCGGATCGAGCCCGATCGCGCGATCTCGTTGATATAGAGAAGCTTTCTGGAGTGCAGCATCAGAACCTCGTTGCACAAAAATCAAGCACGCAGCGTAAATTAGGCACAGGCTTTCGGTGAGATGCCGAAAAGGCATCATTGCGCACGAAATTTGATGCTTTTCAAAGAGCAAAGCAACGGCTCCTATGAAGAAAATCGGACGCCGCCGCAACGGCTGCGAATTCAGAAGGGGAACGTTGATCATGCCCATGACAATGAAGAACAGGGTCTTTTCCGCATTGGCCGGTCTTGGCGGCATGGTCGCCTCCGTGACGTCCGCTCAGGCGGCCGACAAAGTCAGCTATGGCACGAACTGGCTGGCGCAAGCCGAGCATGGGGGCTTTTACCAGGCGGTCGCCGACGGCACCTACGCCAAACACGGCCTCGACGTCACGATCGTGCAAGGTGGTCCCAATGCGGCCAACAGCGCACTTCTGATCTCCGGCAAGATCGACTTCTACATGGGCGGCCCCCAAGGCGAGATTTCGGCCGTCGAGCAGGGTATTCCGCTCGTCGATGTCGCTGCAATCTTCCAGAAGGATCCGCAGGTGCTGATCGCACATCCCGATGCCGGCATCGAGAAATTCGAAGATCTCGCGAAGCTCAAGACGCTTTTCCTCGGCAAGGACGGCTATCTCACTTATTTCGAGTGGATGAAGGCGAACTTCAAAGGCTTCAGGGACGAGCAGTACAAGCCGTATAATTTCAGCCCGGCGCCCTTCCTTGCCGACAAGGATTCGGCGCAGCAGGGCTACCTTACCTCGGAACCCTACGAGATCCAGAAGCAGGCCGGATTCGAGCCGAAAGTCTTCCTGCTCGCCGACAACGGCTACTCTCCCTATTCGACGATGATCACCACCACACAGGCGATGATCGACAGCAAGCCGGATGTCGTCCAGCGCTTCGTCGATGCCTCGATCGAAGGCTGGTACCACTATCTCTACGGCGACAACGCCAAGGCCAATGAGTTGATCAAGAAGGACAATCCCGAAATGACGGATGGTCAGATCGCCTACTCCATCGCCAAGATGAAGGAATACGGCATCATTGAATCCGGCGACAGCCTCGACAAGGGCATCGGCTGCCTGACCGAGGCGCATTACAAGGCCTTCTTCGACGAAATGGTAGCGATCAAGGTGTTCAAGCCGGAGACGGATTACACCAAGGCCTTCACGACGAAATTCGTCTGCAAAGGCACCGGAATGGCGATGAAGAAGTAAGCCGCAGACCCGCCTGCGATCCGCCGCCGACACGGCGGATCATTCCCCTGCATGAACGAGACAGGCAATGCCCCCAGCAGAAGCTCAGGCCCTATCACCGAAAGAGATGCGCAAGCGGCCGCTGGTCGTCATGCAATCGGTTTCGAAAGTCTTCTCCAGCGGAACCGTAGCCCTTTCGAAGATGTCGCTGACCGTGGAAAGCGGTGAGTTCATCAGTCTGCTCGGTCCATCCGGCTGCGGCAAATCCACCGCGCTGCGCATCATTGCCGGCCTCGGCAATGTGACCTCGGGCGCGATCGACTGGCCGAGTTCGCGCGTCAACTCCAAGGGTCTCCCCGAGGGCGATATCAGCTTCGTCTTTCAGGAGCCGACGCTGATGCCCTGGAAGACCGTCTTCGATAACGTCCATCTGCCGCTGAAGCTGAAACATGTTTCGAAGGCTGCGGCGCACGATCGAATCCTGGAGACGTTGAGCACCGTCGGGCTTCAGGATTTCGCCAGCGCCTATCCGCGCGAACTCTCCGGCGGCATGAAGATGCGTGTGTCGATCGCCCGGGCGCTCGTGACCAGGCCGAAGCTCCTGTTGATGGATGAGCCCTTCGCGGCGCTTGATGAGATCACCCGCCAGAGGCTGAACGACGACGTGCTGCGCCTCTGGAAGGTGACCGGCATCACCGTCATCTTCGTCACTCATTCGGTCTTCGAATCCGCTTATCTCTCGAACCGCATCGTCGTGATGAAGGCAAGGCCCGGGCGCGTGCATGCCGATCTGCCGCTGACGACCAGCCTGGAACGCGACGCCCATTACCGCACTTCGGAAGAATACCGCAGAGCTTGCGAGACGGTCTCGCATTCGCTGATCGGGGCGATCAACGCGGTGGAGGACCATCGATGAGTGACGAACCGGCCGCAGCGCCGCTGCTTGTCAAAACCACTGCAAGCGCCCGGAGCCGCGATCTGGCGTTGCGCATCTTGATCCCCCTGCTGGTGATCGCGGCGCTGATCCTGATCTGGTCTGCCTATGTCAGACTGTCCGGCGTGCCGCCCTATATCCTGCCGGGCCCGGCCGCGGTCGCAAGTGCCTTCGTGACCGATTGGGGCACGCTTGCCCCTGCCCTCTGGGTCACCACCAAGATCACGCTGGTATCGCTGATGCTGGCGCTCGTCGGCGGCGTCGGCTTTGCGATCTTCCTTGTGCAATCGCGCTGGATAGAACTCGCCTTCTATCCGCTCGCGGTCATTCTTCAAGTCACCCCGATCGTGGCGATCTCGCCGCTCATCCTGATCTATGCGCCGTCGACACAGGTGGCGCTGCTGATCTGCGCCTTCCTCGTGGCGTTTTTCCCGATCCTTTCGAATATGGTGCAGGGGCTGAAAAGCGTCGACCATAATCTCATCAACCTGTTCGAGCTCTACGGCGCCTCGCGCTGGCAGACGCTGCTCTTTCTCAAGCTGCCGGCCGCCCAACCCTATTTCATGACCGGTCTCAGGATCGGCGGCGGCCTGGCGTTGATTGCAGCCGTCGTCGCCGAGTTTGCCGCGGGCTCGGCGGGCGCCGGCTCTGGCCTCGCCTTCCGGCTCCTCGAAGCGCAATACCGGCTCAATATTCCGCGCCTCTTTGCGGCGCTGCTGATGCTCTCGCTGCTCGGCGTGGCGATCTTCGCCGTCACCTCCTTCATTTCGTGGCTTGCCCTGCACCGCTGGCACGAGAGCAGCCTGAAACGGGAAAACTGATGACCTATTCCTTCATCTCACCGCCCAATGCCGGCCGCTTCGTGCTGAGCAATGCGACTCTGCCTGCAGCTGCCGTCACCGGTTATGACGCACCTGCCGTCGAGGGGCTCGTGCGGGCCGATATCGTCATCGCCGACGGTGTGATTTCCGCCCTGTTGCCGCCCGGCGGAGCGCCCGCCGAAATTGCGAAATCCGACCTCAAGGAAGGCATGGTCTGGCCCTGCTTCGCCGACATGCATACGCATCTCGACAAGGGCCACATCTGGCCGCGCAACGCCAATCCGGACGGCACGTTCCCGGGGGCATTGGAGGCCGTGCGCGCAGACCGCGAGGCAAACTGGTCGGCCGCCGACGTCAAGAAGCGGATGGAGTTCTCCCTGCGCTGCGCCTACGCACACGGCACCAGCCTCATTCGAACCCATCTCGATTCCCTTGCGCCGCAGCACCGCATTTCATTCGAGGTCTTTGCCGAAATGCGCGATGTCTGGAAGGACAGGATCGCCTTACAGGCGGTGGCGCTGTTTCCGATGGAAAACATGGCGGACGCCGCCTATTTCGCCGATCTCGTCACTGTGGTCCGCGAAAAGGGCGGGCTGATCGGCGGCGTCACCCGTATGAGCGGCGATCTCGACAGCCAGCTCGACATGTTGTTCAGGGCTGCGGCTGATAATGGCCTCGATGTCGACCTTCATGTCGACGAGACCGACGATCCGGCTGCGGAGACCCTGAAGGCGATCGCGCAAGCCGTGCTGCGCAACCGCTTCGGCGGCAAGGTGACGGCCGGCCATTGCTGCTCGCTCGCCCGCCAGGACGAGGAGACGGCAAAACGCACGGTCGATCTCGTCGCAGAGGCCCGTCTCGCCATCGTCTCGCTGCCGATGTGCAACACGTATCTGCAGGACCGCTATTCCGGCCGCACACCGCGCTGGCGCGGCGTCACACTTTTCCACGAACTGGCGGCAGCCGGCGTCGCAACGGCTGTCGCCTCCGACAATACCCGCGACCCGTTTTATGCCTATGGCGATCTCGACCCGGTGGAAGTGTTCCGCGAGGCGGTCCGCATCCTGCATCTCGACCATCCGCTGGATACGGCCGCACGGGTTGTCACCACCTCGCCCGCCGATATTCTCGGCCGCTCGGATATGGGTCGCATCGCCGTCGGCACTGCTGCCGATCTCGTGCTCTTCAGCGCCAGGCGCTGGAGCGAATTTCTTTCCCGTCCGCAGTCCGACCGCGTCGTCCTTCGACGCGGCAAGGTGATCGACCGCAGCCTGCCGGACTATCGTGAACTCGACAGCGTCGTTGGAGCCTGACATGCCGGATTATCAGACAATCAAAAAGGAACTCGAAGGCATCGCCATAGAAGACAATCCGGCGCTGGTGCGCCAGAAGAGCCGTGACTTCTACTGGTATTCGCCGATCCTGAAGGCGCAGCTTGACAATGTGACGGCCGATCTCGTCGTCACGCCGAAAAACGAAGAAGAGGTCATCCGGACGCTGAAGGTCGCCTTCGCGCATGGCGTGCCGGTCACGCCGCGCGGCGGCGGCACCGGCAATTACGGCCAGGCGATGCCGCTTTCCGGCGGGATCGTGCTGAACCTTGTCGCCATGGACAAGATCAAGGAAATTCATCCCGGCCGGGTGATCTGCGAGCCGGGCATCATCATCGCCCAGCTCGACAAGCAGACCAAAGCTCATTCCGGCCAGGAACTGCGGTTCCATCCCTCGACGGCGCAGATGGCGACGGTCGGCGGCTTCATCGCCGGCGGCTCCGGCGGCGTCGGCTCGATCACCTGGGGCGGCTTGCGCGATCTCGGCAATATTCTGCGCCTGCGCGTCGTCACCATGGAGGCCGAGCCGCGCGTGCTCGATCTCACCGGCTGGGACCTGCAGAAGGTCAGTCACGCTTATGGCACCAACGGCGTCATCACCGAGATCGAAATGCCGCTGGCGCCTGCCTATGATTGGGTGGACGTTCTCGTCGGCTATGACGACTTCATGGCTGCCGTGCGCTTCTCCGATGCGCTTGCCAAATGCAACGGCATCCTCGTCAAGGAGATCGCCCCGATCGCCGCGCCGATCCCGTACGACTATTTCACCCGCCACAAGCCCTATATCCGCAAGGGGCAGTCGGTGGTGGTGCTGATGATCGCGCCGCATGCGATGGACGCCTTCCTGGCCTTCACCTCGGCCCATAAGGGCGAAGTGATCTTCCGCTCCGACAAGGTCGAGAGCATGAAGGGCATCCCGCATGCCTATGAACTTGCCTGGAACCACACGACGCTGCGGGCGCTGAAGGTCGATCCTGGGTTCACCTATCTGCAGGTTCAGTACCCCGGGCCGGATCACGTGGCCAAGGTTGCCAAGATGGTGGAGATCTTCGGCGACGAGGTTCCCGGCCATCTCGAATTCATCAAATTCGACGGGCAGATCCAGTGCTCCGGCCTTCCGCTGGTGCGCTATACCACGGAAGAGCGCCTTGAAGAAATCATCCGGATCCACCAGGATCACGGCTGCCCGATCTTCAACCCGCACCGCTACACGCTCGAGGAAGGCGGCATGAAGCGCACCGACAAGGTACAGCTTGCCTTCAAGCACGAAACCGATCCGAAAGGGCTTCTGAATCCCGGCAAGATGATCGCCTGGGAGAACCCGGACTTCGATTTCAATGCCGGCAAGAACTATCTCTTCCCCGGCCTTGCGGGCCTCATGGAGGCCTCATGAGGGTGCTCGTGCTGCATTCGCATCCGGTGGAGGAAAGCTACGGCAAAGCGCTCTATAAGCAGACGCTGGAAAGCCTGCGCAAAGCCGGCCATGACGTGGACGGATGCGATCTCTACGCCGAGAATTTCGATCCCGTTCTCTCCCGGCATGACCGGCTCGCCTATCACGACTACCCCGACAATATCGCGCTGGTGAAATCCTATGTCGAGCGGCTGAAGCGGGCCGAAGGGCTGGTGCTGGTCACGCCGATCTGGAATTTTGGCTTCCCGGCAATATTGAAGGGCTATTTCGATCGCGTCTGGCTTCCCGGCGTCTCGTTCGAACTGGTCGACGGCAAGGTGGAATCGCGGCTGCGCCATATCAGGAAGCTTGCCGCCGTTCTGACTTATGGCGCAACGCCGTTCCGTGCCTTCGTGGCCGGCAACCCGCCGAAGAAGATCGTCAAGCGTGTGCTGCGAGCCCAGATCAACCCGCTACGGCCGGTCTCCTTTCTTGCCCACTACGACATGAACAACTGCACTGAGGAAACCCGGACGCGGTTTCTGGAGAAGGTGAAAAACGCCATGGAGCGCTACTGAACCTCCGGCCGCGACAATGACATCCTCGTCCAAGTAGGGAATGCCGATGAAGAAGGTTTTCAATCCCTCAGCCGTCCGCCGGCCGTTCGGACACTACAATCACGGCCTATTGGTGCCACCGGGCGCCTCGCTGCTCGTCACCTCGGGTCAGCTCGGCATCGGCCCCGACGAGATCGTGCCGGAGGATATCGGTGCGCAGGCGGAACTCTGCTTCGAGGCAATCAAGGCAATTCTCGCCGAGGCCGAGATGAGCTTTGCCGACGTCATCCGCATTTCCGCCTTTGTGACGAAACGCGACGATTTCCCGGCCTATATGGCGGTGCGGGATCGCTATACCTTGGATCCGAAGCCGGCCTCAACGCTGATCATCGTCAGCGGCTTCACCCGGCCTGACTTTCTAGTGGAAGTCGAAGTGACGGCCGCCAAAGTATTCTGATGAAGCAGGCCCTGTGGGAGCGCCCGCGTCAGCCGCCCTCTCCACGCGGCTCCTCAGCGCTATCGCCGATATCGCTGGCAAATTTTCGCATAAGCCGCACCAGCTCATTGAAATCGTGCTCGTCCCAGCTTGCGAAGATCGCGCGGCCCATCCGCTCGCGCGCGGCGTCGATGCGGTCCGTCATCGCTTTGCCTTTCGGACTGATGACAGCCTCGCGCACGCGACGGTCGGCGGCACTTTCCCGACGCTCGACCAGCTCCAGGCTCTCCAGCTTGGCGACCTGTCTACTGACAGTGGTGTAGTCGCGCCCGGCGCGGTCGGCGAGTTCGACAACGCCGATCGGGCCGAGGCGTTCCACCGTCACCAGCAGCGGAAACAGGGCGCGATCGAGCGAAATACCTGCTTCGCGCACCATCTGCTCGTCTCGCTGGGGCCGGTTCATCACGCTGACGATTTCGATCAAAGCCCCATGCAGTTCGCGCAGCTTTTCCGATATATGTGTATTTTGCACATTTATTGTTGACGGCATTTCGAGTTCTCCTATTATGTGCATAATACACATATGGAGAAGACAATGACACAGAATTCGACAATCGACGTGCTGATATCAGGGGCCGGCGCAGCCGGGCTGACGCTGGCGATCGAGCTGGCGCGCCGTGGTATATCTTTTCGCCTGATCGAAAAGCTAAACGACCCTTTCCGCGGCTCGCGCGGCAAGGGCATTCAGCCGCGAACGCAGGAGGTCTTCGAGGATATGGGTATCCTCGACCGGATCGTCGCGCTCGGCGGCGCCTATCCCAAGCAGCGGGAATATCGCAACGACGGAAGCTTCATCGACTCCGACGCCATAGTGCGCGAGGAGGCGACGCCTGCCGAGCCCTATCATCTTCCGCTGATGGTGCCGCAGTTTCTGACCGAGAGGGTGATGCGCGAGCGCCTCATCGAGCTGGGACACCGGCCGGAATTCGGCTGCGAGCTTATCGGTTTCGAACAGGACGAGGCGGGCGTGACGGCGCAACTCAATAGCCAATCCGGTGACGAGACCATTCGCGTCCGATGGCTGGTTGGCGCCGATGGCGGCCGCAGCGTTGTACGCCACGCGCTGGATATCGGCTTTCCCGGCAAGACGCTCGGCGTGCGCGCCATCGTCGCCGATGTCGCGCTGACGGGGCTAGATCGCGACGCCTGGCATCGCTTTGGCGAAGGCGACATGCAGCGGCAGCTGGCCCTTTGCCCGCTGGCGGGAACCGATCTGTTCCAGATCCAGGGACCGATCCCTCTCGAAGGCGAGATCGACCTATCCGCAGCGGGTCTGACCGCCCTGGTGAGGGAACGCACCGGCCGCGAGAATGTTGACGTCCAGTCGGTCTCCTGGGCCTCGGCCTACACCATGAACGCCCGGCTTTCCGATCGCTACCGGCTCGGCCGCATCTTTCTCGTCGGCGATGCCGCGCATACGCATCCGCCGACCGGCGGCCAGGGCCTCAATACCAGCGTCCAGGATGCCTATAATCTCGGATGGAAACTGGCTGCGGTCGTCGCCGGAGCCCCCGATCAGTTGCTCGACAGCTACGAGGAAGAGCGCCGCCCGATTGCCGCGGCGATGCTTGGCCTTGCGACCAAACTTCTCGATGCGCTGAAGCGCGGTGACGTCAGACGTGGCCGCGAGGTTCATCAGCTCGATATCGGCTATCCCGAATCCTCCGTCGCGCTGGAAAAGCCGGAACGCCGCTGCGGTCTGCTTGCCGGCGATCGCGCGCCGGATGCCGCGCTCGCCGGTGCGGCCGGTCAGCCAAGGCGGCTGTTCGACATGTTCAGGGGCGCCCATTGGACCCTGCTCTGCTACGAGGTCGACCAGACAGTCGTGCCGCCGCGCAAGGGTTTGCACATCCACAGGGTCGGCCGGAGCGGCGACCTCCTGGATGAAAGCGGGCATTTCCGCAGCGTCTATGCCCTGACGCCGGGCGACCATGTGCTCGTGCGTCCGGATGGCTATATAGGTGCCATAGTCGCATCCGGCGCCGCTTCAGCGCTGGAAGCCTATTTCGCCAAGGTCGGCCTCGCGGCATGACTGCGGAACGTCACGATGCTGAAACCTGCTGAGCGAGCCGCAGGGGGGCCATCCGAGCGGTCGGACCGGCGGCTAACGCTTCCGGTTTTCACCTCGTCAGCCTCGGTGCCGCCAGTTCACGGCCAGAGCCTATACGGGTCCGGCCAAAGCCGCCGCGCGGCAGAGGGCGGCTGAAGACTTCATCAGAGCGCGTCGCGCTCGTAACGCGGCGTCCAGCCGCGCGCCATGCCGCGGCTCATCACTCGTTCGGCCAACGCCAGTTGCCGGCGCAGATGCTTGCAGTCGTCGAGCAGCGAACGGATCGCCGCCTTGGCATCATCGTCATGCCAGGCGAGCACGGCTTCCACTTCCCAAGCATCATCGGGTTCCAACTGATCAGGCTTGGCCCGACGGGATTTCAAAACCGGCCGCATCAGTTCAGCGCCAGCGGCAATTGGACCGGGCGCGGCAGAGGCGGCAGCGGACGGCTGAGTTCCACCTTTTTCTGCCAGGCGGCGCGGCGCTGCTGATCCCGCTCGCGGGCGGCGCGAGAGGCTTCGACGAGGGCAAGGGCGTTGGCGATCACCTGTTCCGTATGTGTCATGACCATCTCCAATGTTCCTGTTTTGTTCTAATTTAGACTTTTAGCTGAAGAAGTCAAGCGCGACGACGAGCGTGTCTTGGAAACGGGAACCAGGATGCGCCGCTGGTCAGAATGCGGCCGCTGGTCAGTCGGCGGCTTCTATGACGGCGATGCCCGCCTCCTGCGCGGCCCTGATGAAGACGGCGCGCACATGATCCGGCGAGAGATCGCCGGTAATCGCATCCAGGCAGGCCTTGACCGCTTCAAAATATTCTTCGCCGTCATCCACGGGCCAGTCACGGAGCAGCGTTCGCGCGGCATCCCACACTGAGTTGATAACGGCATAATGGCCGAGCCCCATGGAGGCCAGGCCGACCGGTCGAAAATTTGCCGTCTGTCTCACTTTGCTACAGCTTTTCCTCATTTCGGCGAGCTAACCGATACTTTGCAATTAGCATGCCGTTGGCAGCGGCCTTCGATCCTTGGCACCATGACCGTGAAAGACACGTCTCTCCCGGCGGGATCCGGCAGGCGACGCTTGAAACGGGAAACGTCTGAAGCTTCTCGAGGGGTTCCGGAACTCTCGCTATCAGCATTAAACGACCGATTATGGTAAATATCAGACTGAACTCATTACACCCACTCATTAAAATCACCAATATCCATGCATATTCTATCGGGCGTGCAGCAACGCGTTGCCTTCTCGGAAGCAACGCCTGGCAACGATCAGGCATTGATTGTCCCGAAGGTGGACGGGAATGAATCCAGATCGTACAATGCCATCTCTTGCACGCGGCGGATCTGGGAGGACGCGCGATGCCTATCTTCATGGACCGGCACTACCTCGAAGGAACGTCAGCCGCCGAGGTTGCCCAGGCGCATCGCATGGATATCGACATTCAGGATCGATACGGCGTCAAGTTTCTGACTTATTGGTTCGACGAGCGGCGCGGTACGGCCTTCTGTCTGGTGGATGCGCCCGATGTCGAAACCGTCCACTGCGTACATCGCGAAGCGCACGGTTTCGTCGCCAATGAGGTCGTCGAGGTGGCTCTGTCGGCTGTCGAGGCCTTTCTCGGTCGCATCAATGACCCCGATCCGGCCCCGGGCCAATCCGCGCCGCGGATGGATCCTGGCCACCGGGCGATCCTGTTTACCGATATTGTCGGCTCGACCGAGATGACGGCGCGCCTCGGCGACCGCATGGGGACGGAGCTGGTCAGGGCGCATGACGCGATCGTGCGCCGGTGCCTCGGCAAAAATTCCGGCCGCGAAGTGAAGCACACCGGCGACGGCATCATGGCCGCCTTCGCGGAGACGACCGCAGCCGTCGAATGCGCCATGGCGATCCAGCAGGAATTCCAGCATTACAACGGCAGCAAGGCCGAGCCGATCCATGTTCGCATCGGGCTCGATTGCGGCGAGCCGGTCGAGGACAGCAACGACCTCTTCGGCTCCACAGTGCAGCTCGCAGCCCGCCTCTGCGCGGCCGCAGCCAGTGACCAGATCCTCGTGTCGGAGAATATATTCCGGGAATTTGGCGCCGGCGACCTCTTTGCCCACGCTACGCGCCGGCGTATCAAGGGATTTTCGAAGCCGGTGCTGGTCTTCCGCTGCGATTGGGCGGGTGCCACCTTGGCTAAAGCGCGTCGCGACGGGGGCGACGCGCATAGAGCCGGTGAAATCCGCTGAGACTGTTGCGGCATTCCGCGGCGTCGCGGTCGGTTATGACCGGAGATTTGCAACCGGACGCGCCGCTTATGACGTGGCGGCACGCCAGCTCAGATCGTCGCGAACAGACGTGGCTCTTCAAGCATTGCCGACGTTTCGATCGCCCATCCCCTCGAATTTGGGGCCGCTGTCGAGCATGCCAGACATCTTCAGAAAACGGCGGAAATTCTCGCGCGCGGCGCTGAGAGGAAATGCTCCCTTGGCGGTATCCCTGCACGCCTTCAGCAGAGTGTCATATGCCAGACCTCGCTTGTCCTGCGGCCACTCATCCAGAAAATCGAAGATTTCGTCAAGACTTTTGATCTCGGCGACGAAATGCTGACGATGAAGAAAAACCGGCTCGAACCGAGCTTCCGACATAGTAACCTCCCATTTATATTACTTTTTTATGGAACAATATTACTGAAAATCACCGATTTGTTCAAGGCGAAATCGCGATTAGTTCGCTAGAGAACACTATGAACTTCCTTCCATAATCGCAGAATAGCTCGAGCAGATTATCGGGATTGCAGGATCACGAGGGACGATCGCTCGATGATCGAAGCCATTTCCTATCAGATCAGCGTGATCACTCTCGCCGGTCCTCGCATCTGGTTGTATCGGCATGATAGATTGCCGAGACAAACCTCAGGAGAAGCTTAGATGACCCGATTCCTCACATTGGTCGCAACCGGCGCGATGATCGGTTTGTCCACGCTCATGTCTTCCTGCAACACCTCGCCAGCGAGGCAGGACCGGGAGGATTTTCAGTATCAGCGGGATACGTCCAGGAACCCGGCCTGTGCGGGCGGTTTCAGGCCCGGCAATGCTCGCTCGTGCAGCTATTGAAAGACCGGTTCGCCGATCAGAGGTTTGGCGCATCAGGAGGCCTGGAAACAACCATTGCCGAGCGGTCGATCGCCTGCATAGCCAACAGAAACTTTGAAAACACCGTGAATTCCATGCCGAATTGAGATTTCCTTGAGTTCCACGCATTGCCGCTGGACACCGTCACTGCGATTATCGACAGAGCCGGCCAGCTTGCGAAGCATTGGGCGGACCGCACCATGCCACAGTCGCTGCTGGGCAAGCGAGTTGGTGTTATCGCCGACGACATGGGATGGCGGAACACGGCGGCCTTCGATCTCGGCGTCGAGGCCATGGGCGGCATCTGCGTGCAACCGCCTATCAGCTTCAACACCCGCGAGGCCACAGCGGACCTTGCGGGCTATCTCGATAACTGGTTCGATCTTCTCGTCGTCAGGACGAAGGAACTTGCTACCTTGCAAGAGCTCGCGGCAGTCATGGATGCGCCTATTATCAATGCCCGGACAAGACTAAATCATCCGTGTGAAACGCTCGGCGATCTCGCCTATATCAAGAGCGTCAGGGGATCACTGGAAGGTCTCAAGGTCGCCGGGATCGCGCCGGATGCCAACATTCTTCGTTCCTGGGTCGAGGCATCGAAATCCATGCCCATCCGCGTCGTCCAAGTCTATCCGGAGCGCTGGCAGGTGACCGATCCCAATCTTCTGAACCAGAATTTCGAAACCAGCCGGGATATCCGGGATGCCCTTGCAGCGGACGTCATCATCACGGACTCGTGGCCGAAAGATGCGGGAGAAAACGAGCTGGTCGAGTATCAGGTAACGGCAACGCTCCTCGATAAGGGACAGCGCGACATGATCTTTTTGCCATGCCCGCCGGTCGCAAGAGGGCAGGAAGTATCCGTCGACGCCATGTTGCACCCTGCCTGCCAAAGCCGTCCCGCAAAAGCATTCCTGCTTCACGCCCAGAATGCGCTGATGGAGTGGGCGACATCTTGACGATCGGGCGTTGCGCCTCGACGTGATCCGGCTCGCGACCCTCAGCGCGCACGAATTTTCGCAGTCTTTGATTTGTGTCGTTTTCGCATCACTTTCCGTAGGGTTGTAAATTCCCTCTTGGCAAGGGCGAATTGCTTCGCTACAAAACGCTACCGCTTCAGATCGAACATAAGGGAGGCGTTGAATGACATCAGCAATCATCGAAGCCTTCCCGTGCGGTATGTCCCGACGCTAGGTCATATCCATTCGCGGCTCGCCCCTAGCGCGCGCGATATGCGGTTTTTTCTCCCTTCACAGCCCGATTGATCTGACGGGATCACTTCGTCTTCCGCGTGGCTGCCTTTTAACTTTCGATTTTTGAGGACCGGTTTCCGATACCGGCCGGGCTGGTTAAAATGACTCGCAAGAAGCTCGATTTCCGCGCCGATGCCTATCGTCACGTGCTCGGCTTTGTTTTTCATCATTGGCGCCACCGTGCTGTTCTGGTGGGCGTTATCATTGTGTTGGTTGCGGCCAGCACGCTTGCCGAGGTCATGGTGCCGGTGTTTTCGGGCCGGATCGTCGATGCCATTGCCGGCGGTCACGCCGCCGACGGTGCGCTCAGCGCCTTCGTCGTCGTCGTGGTGCTCGGCCTCACCAGTGTCGTGCTGCGCTGGTTCATTTTCAACGGCATCATCCGGCTGACGCTGCGCATCATGGCCGATGTGGCCAATAACGGTTTCCACAAGGTGCAGCGTTTCTCGACCGATTGGCACGCCAACAGCTTTGCGGGTTCGACGGTGCGTAAGATCACTCGCGGGATGTGGGCGCTCGACTTGCTCAACGACGTGCTGCTGGTCGCGCTGCTGCCGTCAATCGTGATGCTGGTCGGCGCCAGTATGGTGCTCGGCAGCTACTGGCCGGTCATGGGCCTGATCGTGGCTGCAGGGTCGCTGGTCTATATCGGCGTGACGGTAGCGCTTTCCATGGGCTTCGTGTCGCCGGCGGCGAGGCTTGCCAATGCCTGGGACACCAAGCTCGGCGGCGCGCTCGCTGACGCCATCAGCTGCAATTCGGTGGTCAAGGCCTTCGGGGCTGAAAACCGCGAAGAAGCCCGCTTGCGCCACGTGCTGGGCAAATGGGACAGCCGCACGCGGCGGACATGGAAGCGCGGCACCTTGAGCGGCACGATCCAGGGCATCATGATGGTATCCATGCAGGCCGGCATTCTGGGGACGGGCCTGATCATGTGGCGGCAGGGGCTGGCGAGCGCCGGCGACATCACCTTCGTGCTGGCGATGTTCTTCGTTCTGCAAGGCTATCTGCGCAATGTCGGCCAGGACATCCGCAACCTGCAGCGCGCCGTCAACGACATGGAGGAGCTGGTACTGCTCGACAGGATGCCGCTCGGCATCGAGGACAAGCCGCACGCCAAGCCGATCACGATCGGCGCGGGCGAGATCGTCTTCGATCGAGTCACCTTCCAGTATGGCGCCCATCCCGACCCGCTTTACGAGGATTTTTCGGTCACCATAAAACCCGGTGAGCGCGTCGGCCTGGTCGGGCATTCGGGCTCGGGCAAGACGACTTTCGTCAAGCTCATCCAGCGCCTCTATGATGTGAACTCGGGCGCCATTCGCATCGACGGCCAGGATATCGCCGAGGTCAGGCAATCGAGCCTGCGCGGCCAGCTCGCCATCGTGCAGCAGGAGCCCATCCTGTTCCACCGGACGCTCGCGGAAAACATCGCCTACGGCAGGCCGAACGCCTCGCGGCGCGAGATCGAGCAGGCTGCGAAACAGGCCAATGCACACGGCTTCATCGTGGACCTGCCGAAGGGCTATGAGACGATGGTCGGCGAACGCGGCGTCAAGCTGTCGGGCGGCGAGCGCCAGCGTGTCGCCATCGCCCGCGCCTTCCTGGCTGATGCCCCGATCCTGATCCTCGACGAGGCGACGTCGAGCCTCGACAGCGAAAGCGAGGTGCAGATCCAGCAGGCCATGGAACGGCTGATGGACGGCCGCACGACGCTTGTCATCGCCCATCGGCTGTCCACGGTGCGGGCGCTGGACCGGCTGCTGGTGTTCGACAAGGGCAGAATCGTCGAAGAAGGCGACCACCAGGCGTTGATCCGGCTCAACGGCGGCATCTATCGCCGGCTGTTCGAGCGGCAGGCGCTGGAACTGACCAAGGGCCTGGTGGCATAAACCGCCTTCTCCTTCGATATGTGCCTCAGTTGTCCGCTTAAGCGCCGATGACTACCCTCCCCCGTCTCAAGGGGAGAGGGAACGTGCAAACGCAGCGTCGAGGTCGGGAGAAGCCGATGCGGAAGGCTCAATGCTCCGCAGCGAAGCCCGCCATCAGCGGATGAGGCTCAGGACAGAGCGAAGATCCTGACCTCTCTGCCGATGCCCTGAAGCTCCGCCATTCGTGAGGCCGATGTGACGCCGCTGTCGCGCAGGATCTCCGAGACATTGGTATCTTCGACCACCGTCTCGGTCGTCATGATCACATTCGGGTCCGCAAGGCCCTGGACGCGGGAGGCGATATTGACCGTCTGGCCGAAATAGTCCTGCCTGTCGTTCAGGTTGACGGCGAGGCAGGGTCCCTCGTGGATGCCGATCTTCAGCAGGAGGTCTTCGCTGCCGTGTTCGGTGTTCAGCCGCCGCATCGCCTCGCGCATCCTGAGCGCCGCCGCCACCGCCCGGTCCGGGCTCGGAAACGTCGCCATCACGGCGTCGCCGATCGTCTTGACGACCGCGCCGGCCTCGGTGGCGACGATCTCGTGAAGAACGCGGAAATGCGCCCGCACCAGATCGAACGCGGCAAGATCGCCGACGCGCTCATAGAGCGCGGTCGAGCCCCTGAGATCGGTGAAGAGGAACGTCAGGCTGGTGATCTTCAGGCGCTGGTCGACGTCGAGCGTATCGGTCCTGTAGATATCTCGGAAGCTCTGGTTCGTCAGCAGGCGCTTGGCCGTCAGAAATGGCCGCCTGCGGCCCAGGAGGTCGTGCAGCTCATCGCCGGCAATGCAGACATTCGGCACCACCCGGCGATCAGTGTGGTTCTCGAGAGTGAGCCGCAGCAAGCCTGGACGCAGCGTCACGGTTTCGTTCAGAGGATGCCCGCGGCTGATGACCATCGAAAGATTCTGGCGTTCGTCGGCGGGTTCCCCCTGCACATCGATGAACTGGGCCGAATGGGTCACCGCATCGAAGATAATGACGAATTGCGCCGGCAGCTGCAGCGACACGAAGGCCTTCTCGCCCGGGGCCAGCTCGATCAGTTCCAGCAGGATGCGGTCGAACCTGGCTTCGAGGTCCTCCGGCAGGTCGACGCCGGAGCTGAAGAAAATCTGACGGTAATATTCGAGCGGCGGCAGCCGGTCGGGCTCGTGGGCTGCAATCCTGCGCACGCGCGGACTGACCGTGAAGGTAACCTCGACCATCTCGTCGAGGGTCGGTTCGTATCCGGCAGCGCAGAGGGCGCAATGATAGGTGTCCTGATTGACCCCCTTGAGGGTTGCGCCGCTGTCAAGGACGCCGCCGCATCCCGGGCAAAGCACGTTCCAGGTCATCTCGAAGGCGCCGATCCGGGCTGCATGCAGAAAGGCGGCGATGGTCTTTTCTGCATCGAGATGATGCTCATCGGCGAAGGCGAGCGCATTGATGCGATTGAGATCGCGATCATGGCCATGCTTCACGACATTTTCGATGCACTCGACCGTCTCAGGGTCAGCCGCCTGTCGCAGGCTGGCAAAAAGCACGTCCATTTCGCTCATCGGACAAGTCTCTGTGCTGACAATACGGCTCATGACGTCAGTCCAGGGATGATAACACGGGACATTCCCAATAGAAATCGACCGGGCCGGGTGCCGCTCGCCACCGATAGGCCGGGTCCGGCGGCGCCCGAAAACCAGACGGGATCGTCCGTTTTGCAGTTGCGCCACCACCCGCGAAAATCGGTGGATCTCGCGCACAAAAAGCGAGCTTCACCGCCCCCGCTTCCGCTACAGTCACTCGTTTCGGCCTCTCGGGCCTGGTCGCAAAGGAGAAACGATGGATCGTCTCGTCGGCGCGGATGAAGAGGCTGAATCGGCAGATCGAGTTGACGAGGCCGATCGTGCGGCTGGTCTTGCGCGCGATATAACCGCGATCAAGATCGGCGACTGTCTCCTGGGTTACAAGGCCGTGCAGCGCCGAATGCGAGGCGGCCGCTGGAACCATTTCCGCGGCCGGATGCGCGAGATCGAGAAATTGATCCGGCATCGTCATGGCGAGATCGTGCCCGAGGCGGATGACGCCCTGATCTATGTCGAGGTGATCGCCGGTCTTGCCTTTGTCGAGTTCGGGGAAGGCTTTGTCGAGGTGGTTCTCGGCTGGGCGGCGCGATGGCTGCCGTGGGCTCAAAAAGCCGTGATCGAGGAAATCATCTATGAGCGGACGAGAGTGCGCTTTTCTCCCCTCACCGCCGATGCACTCGGTCACGCCCTGCATCTGAGCTACGCCGAACGCAGCGCGCTGGACATTCGCACCATCGGCGCCTTCGACGTGCCGAAGGCGAAAAGAGCAAAACTGCAGAAGGAAAAGCGGCGCCAACGCGAACGAAGCCGAAAGGAAGAGCAGCGGCGGGCCGCCGGCGCCGTTTCCAGGGCCGAATATCTCGGCAATTCCCTCAGTGCAGCCCGCCCCTGGGAGGCCTTCGGCATCAGCCGCCGCACCTGGGAGCGCCGCGGCAAACCGATGCCGGAGCCAATGCCAGACGGCGCGCCGATTTCGCTGGCCGCTTAGCGCTGCGGCTGTTCCCCTATTAGCGAGGCGGCCCGAACCAGGTGCTCATCGCTGCGTCGAGGCCATTCCCGGATCCCTCGCCTACCCATGCCACGTATCCGTCAGGCCGGATCAGCACCGCAGTCGGCGCCGCAACCGCCCCCAGCGCCGGCAGCTCCCACAGCCCATCATAGCTGGCCTCGACCAGAGGCACGCGGCCTGACCATGGCCCGGTGTCGAGGCTGCCGCGCGAGGCGAGGTTCAACAGCACCGGCCTCGCCTCTCTCAACAGGGTGAAGAGACGCAAGGGGCCGTCCGGCGTGACCAGATCGAGATCAGGCATTCGGCGGCCGAGCAGCGGATGCCCCTCGCCGAAGTCGTATCGGATGCCAAGTCCGGACATTTCGGCAGCGATCTTCTTGCGCGCCTCCTCCAGCCCAAGCAGTTCCAGCACGACCTCTCTGAGAGCCTCGGTGCGATCATCGGTCCGTTGCAGCGCGACCTGGGCCATCGTCGTGCGCAGCACGCGGGCGGCGACCGGATGGCGCTCCGCGTGATAGGTGTCGAGCAGGGCTTCGGGCGATATGCCCTTCACCACCTGGGCAAGCTTCCAGCCGAGATTGACGGCATCCTGCACACCGGTATTGAGGCCCTGCCCGCCGACCGGCGAATGCACATGCGCGGCGTCACCCGCCAGCAGCGCCCTGCCTTTGCGGTAGACCTCCGCCTGGCGCGACATATCGGTGAACCTTGATATCCACTTCAGGCCGTGTATCCCATAATCGGTTCCGCAGGCGGCGATCAGCGCTTGCTTGAGATCGTCAAGCGTCGGCTCGCCTGTGCCCCCGGCAGTCTTTTCCGTAACCATGACATTGATCGGACCTTCGCTGGCGAAGACCACCTTGCCGTCGCGGATTTCATATTCCTCGCGGCCGAAGGCATGCATGCCGAGCGCCGTGCGATGGACGCCGAGCGGCGGCTCCTCCTCCATCTCGGCCTCGGCGAGAATATTGCTGGTCGTCGCGTCCCATCCCGGAAAGGCAATGCCCGCCAGCTTGCGAACCAGGCTGCGGCCGCCATCGCAGCCGACGAGATAGCCCGCCCGCAGTGACGTACCATCGGAGAGTTCGAGGGTGACGCCGGTGTCGTCCTGCTCGAAATCAGTCAGTTCGCGGCCGCGATAGATCGTCACCGGCAGTTCGCCGACCCAGCCGGCGAGGATGCGCTCGATATGCTTCTGCCGCAGCGCCAGCCCATAATTGTGCCGCGTCGGGAAATCGCTGATATCGAGCCGCGTGACCGCAAAGCCAGTGACCTGGGCGATCTGGCCTTCCGCCAGGAACCGATCGATGATGCCGCGCTGGTCGAGAACCTCGAGCGTGCGCGAACTCAGACCGCCGGCACGCGAACCGACGATCTCCTGGTTCTCGCGCCGCTCGAAGACGGCGACATCGACACCCGCCAGGGCCAGTTCACCCGCCAGCATCAGCCCCGTCGGCCCTCCTCCCGATATCACGACCGCATGTTCTTTCATCCGTGAACTCCTCTGTTCACACTTCCGAGCGCAAAATCCGCCATAGCGGGCCGACCCGGCGCGTTGACCTTCCCCGATTTCGTGATCCCGGTTCGGGTGCCGATTTCCCCTGTCGCAGGTTGGTCCCCCTATAAATATAAGCTCTCTAATGGTGGGAAGGACTTGCGACAGAATTTCTGCCTTGCTTCCAAAGCCCTGTTGGTTGCCGCTTGCGCGCTGTTTCGTGGTGGAGCGCGGGAGTTGAAACACGACCGGACCGGGTAGGCGCCGGATCCGACAGAGCGCCCTTCTTTCACCATTCGTTCCGGAGGACGACCGATCAAAAAGCTGTCGTGACGCCTCTCACTGCGGAGCTGTCGCCTTTTGCGGAATGGTCTCGGTCGCCGGTCGCTCGGACGGATCGGCGGGATGGCCATAGAGCGTATAAACGGCGCCCGCCAGGATGCCGAGGACGAGAAGAGCGAGCACATAGGACATCATTCCGCGGATGGCCGTTTTCGGTGTTCTGTCCATCAGGGGGACCTCCAAGATAGATCAGGGTCAAAGTCGATGCGGGTGCTTTTGGTTCCGAGAATGAAAGTCTGGGCGACCCGTCTGCATTTGCACGGAAGGCGATGCAGATCACCAATCTCGATTTTGATTTGCTGCGCTTGGAAATCCTTCCGATCCGAGGGAAGATCATCCCGCGCTAACCTTGGGGGTTCTCATGGAAAATCACGAGCCGTTTCTGCGAGAAGCGATTGCGCTCTCGAAATCCGCGATGGCAAACGGCGACGAACCGTTTGGCTCCGTCCTTGTAAAGGACGGCGAAGTCATCCTGCGCGCCGAAAACAGTGTCTTCACCGGCCACGATATGACAAACCACGCCGAGATGAATCTGGTTAAACTGGCGGCGCGGCACCACGACCCTGCTTTTCTCGCCGACTGCACGCTCTATACCAGCACTGAGCCCTGTGCGATGTGCTCCGGGGCGATCTACTGGTCGGGCATCGGCCGCATGGTGTTTGCGTGCTCGGAAACACGGCTCGGCGAGATTGCCGGGATCGGGTTGAATGTACCCAGCCGGGCGGTGTTGCAGAGCGGAGCGCGTTCCGTCACGGTGGTTGGCCCGACGAACCTCGAAGACGAAGCCGCTGAAGTCCACCAGGAATTCTGGCCGAAACATCTGGGCAAGCTTTAGGCTCAGGGTTCATTGAGCAGAGCCATAGGATGATTGCGGCTGCGTCGCATGGCCGAGAAGAGAGGGGGGCGGCGGCTCTGACATAGCTCCTAGCGATGCGCCGCCAGCCCTTGAGCTTGCTCGCTCAGCAAAACAAATAATCTATGGCAGCCTCCTTTTGGGCCGTTTATGGGCTCGATGGTGAACTCAGCGGAGAACGAGCGACACGTCCAATCGAGATCCCCTCGCCGTAGTGCCGCCATAGAAATCAATCCAATCATGATCGTATAACAAGCGGATGCGAAGAATGAGATTGCTGGTTCTCCTTGCTGCGGCCCTGTTGCTGATGGCGGTGCATGCCCAAGCCCAAGTTTACGCGCCGTATGATGGATACGATGAATACGACGGCTATGGCTATGATGACCCTTACAGCCGCTATCCCCCTCCTCCATACTACGAACCAGAACCTGGCTATCGGGAACCCTTTCCAGAACGTCGAGAGCGATCGACGCGCGTTGGAGGAACCATCGTCATCGCCACCCGTGAGCACACCCTTATCTACACGACGTCAGCGGGTGAGCAGTTTGCCTACCCTATCGCCGTCGGCCGCGAAGGCAAACAATGGTATGGGATAACGCGGGTCGTGTCGAAACGACTGCATCCCGAATGGCGGCCAACGGCCAGCATGCGCCAGAAGAACCCAAGGCTGCCGGCAGTAGTGAAGCCCGGGCCCGCAAACCCGCTTGGAACGCGGGCGATCTACCTTGCCGACGGACTGCTGCGCATCCATGGCACCAACGATCCCTCCTCCATCGGCACCAACGCATCAAGCGGATGCTTTCGGATGTACCGCGAGGATGTCGAGGAGCTTTACGACATGATCCAGCCGGGGACCCGCGTCATCGTCCAGCGGTGATCGGATGCCCTCTATCCAACACCGTACTGGAACCTAGCCGATGCACTCAAGTTCATGCTCGCAGGCGATGCGCAGAAGCGTTTCGCCATCCGCCTCGATCTCCTCGGATAAACGGATCGCCTCTTCACCGCCGGCGGGTACCATACCCTCGCCCTTTCCAAACGGCTTTGCGATCGGCTCCGCATCAACGCATTAACCCGGCTTTGTTGGAGCGGAAGCGGCGGCTGGAATCGACCCATTTCTGTCAATCGGAGTTAGTTCGTGGATTGCAGAAAGCTGCCGCTTATCACAACAGAGCGATGCCAGCTTCGCTACCGGCTCTGTTCCGAGCCCGACAGCCCCTGCGGCGAGACAGGTTTTCCGCTTACGGGGCTTATGCCGCACCTGGCCTTGGCAGCTTGCCACGCGCGTTGGACGAAACGGATTTCTGTGGCGATGGTTTCGCGCAACGGATCGGTTTGGTTGAAGTAGTCGCGGTCCAGACCGAGCTTTGCGCCGTCTGCATCGCCCTTGTAATAGGTGCCGAACAAATGATCCCAGATCGGGAAATAATTGGCGAAATTCTTGTCGTGATGTTCCCGCACTCGGGAGTGATGGATGAAGTGGTCGCGTGGTGACTGGATCACGTATTTGCCAAACCAGCCATGCCAGGGAATGGCACTGTGCTTGACCAGACCAATGGCGTTAAAGGTGATGGTCACGACGGCGAACTCGGCCGTTGGCAGGCCAATAAGCAGCGCCGGAACGACCATAATGGCCATGTTTATGGCCTTCTCCAGCGGATGCTCCCGCGACGAAGTCAGCCCGTTGAACTCTTCGGCTGCGTGGTGAAATTCGTGCAGCCGCCATAGCACGGGCAGCCGGTGCATCAACCTATGCTGCCAGTAGCTCAAGAAGTCTGTCAGCACCAGGAACAACAGGACATGTGCCCAGCCTGGCAACCTCCGGCCAAGGTCCAGGTGGGGGGCATCCTGAGCCGCGCGGGTGATGGCATAGGACAGACCAAAAGATGCGAGCGCCGCGAATAGCGTAATCATTCCCGTCGCCTGAAGGACGAAATAGACGATGTCGGTGATTGTGGATTTGCTGCGTTCGAAGAAAACCCGACGGAACCCGGAATTGCCGAACCCCACATAGGTGAGTTCCACCGCGAAAACCGTCAGAACCAGGCCAATGGAAATGGCGAAACTGAGCGCCATTGCCTTACCATTCAGATAATAAGTATTGTAAAAAAAGCTTCCAAGCTTGTGCAGGCAGTATTCGACCAGCACCATGGCACTGCTCCAAACACGAACCCGTACAGCTTAGTCCTGACGATACGCTTTTGGCAGATTGCTCAAAGGACGATCGGGGCGTCCTTTTTATGTATACAAGTGGTCGAAGTGCAGTCCCGGGGGGCATGCAGGAGGGTAGAGGAGCACTGAGAAAAAATTTCAACTGACCGAAAGGCTCATAATAAAGAACTATCATGACGGGAACAAAAGGCTATGTACGGTTCGACGCGCGTTAGCATAGGGATGGAGGGTAAGTTGATGCTGTGTCGGGTCACGCTGGATCCTCGCTGAACTCATCGCCTGCGCCACGCTGACGGCCATCGACGGCGACACGCCAAGCGCGATGGGCAAACATGCGATTGCTCGGGGAAGGCGTTCCATTCATCAGCGGCATCGACACGCCGGAGATCGGGAGCCACGCAAAGTGTCTCAAGGAACGGAAGCTGGCGTTGATTGCCAACGGAAGGCTGAAAGAACTTTTGGCTAAAAAGGGATTGCGCGTCGTCTTCAGCGGCGCGGTGGACCGGACGCCATCGCACCCACCGCTCGTCAAGAGATCGGAGCCAAGATGCTCCGGGACGGATTCGCCCGGACATGGAGCCCGCTCAACGAAACGATTGGTGTGATTAATCCACGAAATACTTCGTGTTTGCGATCCTGCTTGATCAGGCGCGCTTCAGCCCTACCCTTCGCTTGCCAGGGAAATGAGGCTGTCATGATCCCATTGCCAATAGCACAGGCGCAGAACGTGCTGAATCACGCCGAACTGGCCCTTTGCCAGCGGGTCTTCGATCACGTCGTATCGGTGAAGAAGATCACCTCGGACCCGCAGCGCCAGGACCTAGCCTCTCGGATCATTCAGTCCTATCAGCACGGCGTGAAGGATGAGGACAGTTTGTTGAGCCTACTTATCGATGTTCGATCGTAGAACCGGACCACCGACCCCACGCCCCCTTCAATCTTGCCGGTCTTTGATCGTCTGACGACGGATACCCAAGAAGCCGTTCGTACTCGGCTTCCGGAGCGCCGTAACAACCATCTGCAACATCGAGGAGAATCTGGCGGTTCAAAATCTTGACGTTCCCTCGCGTCGACTTGATGGCGCGCATGCCCTCCAGGATATGCAGATGGTCGGTGACCCCAGATCGCCTCACGCCAAGCATCAACGCCAAAAACTCGTGAGTAACAGGCATATCGTCCACGAGAAGACGGTCATGGCACATAAGCAGCCATCTCGCGAGACGCTGGTGCATGTTGTATCGGCCCGCCGCCAATGCCGAGTAAGCCAGTTGCAGCTCCCGCGTGTGGACATAGCGGAGAAACATTAGACGAGTTGCTTCGTCGCGCAAAAGCGGCAGGAAGCGGCTGGTGGGCAGTTCCAGCCCGACCCCTGAAATCTGCATGAAAGCGCGGTTTGGCATCCGATCGACGCCGAGCACCACCGGATATCCGCTCATCCCCTCGTATCCAATCTGACCCACCTCGATGCCTATTCCGTTCGAAGCCACGGCCACCATTGACGCCAGACCGCTCTCGATAAAACAAACGTGCTCAATGGGTTGATTAGGTTCAACTAACGACCGGCGGACTGGAAGATCAACACGCTTCAGGTCTGATGCGATAAGATCAAAAGCCTCCTCTGGAAGTCTTCGCAGCAACTTGTTCCTGGTATCTTTTTGCGCGATTTTTGTCACAGCGTCGCCTCCGTGTGACTGCGTTGGCATACGTCCTTTGCCGATTCAGTCCCGTTCGCCCTCTTAAACGCACGAGCGAGGAAATCGATACGGTTGTAATCCAAATTGCTAATATGCTCCACCCAGCGGAACCTGCATGTGAAAACTTGGTTTGGCGACAAAATGCAGGGAATGCCACCTGTGTAAGCCTGGCCTGGAAAATGCCTCGTTCTCAGTCGCCAACCTGCAGGTGATTGCCAGACGCGGGAGCGCCTGGAGATGGGGAGTGCAGGCCGTTGTCGACCTACTATTTTCATATCAAACACGCTGATCACGTCGTGACTGATCCAGACGGTGAGACATTCCTGGACTTGGAAGCAGCAAGAGAAGAGGCCGGTGAAGCTCTCAGAGAGCTCGTTGGCAGAGCCATCCTATCCAATCAGAAAGAACTCCCGCAGGCGATCGAGATTCGGGACGCCCATGGTCAACTGGCTGCCGAAGTTCATATCGATGCGGCGATACCCCAGATCGCGCATCGAAACAGAGATTGATAGCGCCGCTATCCCAATTATCAGTTGATCTTCAAGGGAATACCGATTGCGTCTGGAACGGTTTTGCACCGTCCGTCCGTTGCTATCTCGCCCGCTCCTGGGCCGCGTCAGATTCATCTGCGAGGCGGCGCTTGGCGGCGGCCTCGATCTAAGTCGATCGGCGGCCGAGGAAGCTCCCGTTTCATATTTGAGCGGCTGGTCAGGGCCAATAGGCAACGTCCTGATCGGCGCATTCCTCCGGGCTCAATTCATTCCCCAACTCGCGCCAGTAGATTGGAGCGATCTTGTCGCAGTAGGTCTTGGGGTCCAGCCCGAACGGCCTGCGGCCCGAGCGGCAGTGGAACCTTACGCGTTGAAAGAACCGTTCGCAGAATTCCTCTTTGGTCATGCAAATAAACTTCGCGGGACCGAAGATCGTTTCAACTGAAGGTGCAGCAGCGCGGAACCTACCGGGCGGCCCCACACGCGCGAAGTTCGGCACGGAGCATATTCCCGGCCTTGCCGATGAAACGCGCTGACGGCCCCGTGGGCGGCAAGGCGGAGTATGCGGGCGTCATTGAAACCGATTTCGGCGGCGGTCGCAGCGTCCCAGTTTGTAACGACGCCTTCGACCTTTGGACCGACAGTTTTTCCGGCCGCCGTAGCTATCCGCTCATTTTTCTTAGAGTTTTTTGGTGAGAGCGTCGGGGTTCGAACCCGAGACCTACTGATTAAAAGTCAGTTGCTCTACCGGCTGAGCTACGCTCTCCCTCTCCGCGGGTGTGAGGCACCCCGGTTGGAAGTGGGCGGAACATAGGCAGGTGACCCATTGCGGTCAACCGAAAAATTCGGCTTTTGCAAAGCTAAGACACATTTCTCTGGCGCGCAAAGCCGGATTTCTCCGCAGGCGCAAAAAGGTGATTGGCAATCCCGCGCCTGCGACGCTAGGAACGGGACGCATATTGCAGCCGGAGAGAATGCGTGTCGATTGCCGATATTTCCCTGTGGAGCGCGTTGTTGGCAGGGGCGCTTTCCTTTCTTTCGCCCTGCGTGCTTCCCCTCGTCCCTCCCTATCTCTGCTATATGGCCGGCATATCGGTCGAGCAGTTCCGCGGCGGCGGCGCGGTGGCGGTCTCGCCTGATATCAGGCGCGGCGTGCTGTTTTCGGCGCTGCTCTTCACGCTCGGCTTTGCCACCGTCTTCGTGGCGCTCGGTGCCGGTGCGTCGAGCATCGGCATGGCGCTTCGCCAGCATCTCGACCTGCTCTCCAAGATCGGCGGGCTTGTTATCATCGTCATGGGGCTGAATTTCCTCGGCCTCTTCCGAATCGGCCTGCTTGCCCGCGAGGCGCGCTTCCAGGGCGGCGGCAAGCCGGCCACGCTGACGGGCGCCTATGTCATGGGCCTCGCCTTCGCCTTCGGCTGGACGCCCTGCATCGGTCCGGTGCTCGGCGCCATCCTCGGCGTCGCCGCCTCGCGCGAGACGGTTGGCTCCGGCGCCGGGCTGCTTGCCATCTATTCGCTCGGTCTTGCCATCCCCTTCTGGATCGCCGCCGGCTTTTCCGGCGCCTTCATGCGCTTCCTGTCACGCTTCCGCCGCCATCTCAGCACGGTGGAAAAGGTGATGGGCGTCTTCCTCATCCTCACCGGCCTCGCCTTCCTGCTCGGCTGGGTCAGCGATGTGGCGATCTGGTTCCAGCAGACCTTTCCGATCCTGATGCAAATCGGCTAGAAGAGATTCTTCCCCGCCAACCATCCCGCGAAAACCGGACTTTTCCTTGGCCGACATCATTAGCCTGCTGCTGCCGTTCTTCGGCCTGATCCTGATCGGTTATGCCGCCGCCAAGGCGACGAAGCAGCCGGCCGAGGCGCTCGGCTGGCTGAACACCTTCATCATTTATGCCGCCCTGCCCGCTTTGTTCTTCAAGCTCGTCTCGCGCACGCCGATCGAAGAACTGACGCGGATCGATTTCATCGTCACCGATATCGCCGCGACATATGCGGTCTTCATCCTGCTCTTTGTTATCGGCCTTTTCGTGCGTGGCAATCCGCTTGATGAATGCACCATCCAGTCCTTTGCCGGCGCCTATGGCAATATTGGTTATATGGGGCCGGGGCTGGCGCTGCTGGCGCTCGGCGAAGGCGCTGCAGTGCCGGTGGCCCTGATCATCTGCTTCGAGAACGCGCTGCATTTCATCGTGGCGCTGGCACTGATGGCAGCCGCAGGCGACGACAAGCGTTCGGCGGGTCGGCTTGCCGCCGATATCGCCCGCAAGGTGGCGCTGCATCCCTTCATCCTGTCGACGGCGGCAGGCTTTGCGGTCGCCGCCTTCCACATCGATCAACCGCTGGCGTTCCAGCGCCTCGTCGACTACCTTGCCCAGGCAGCGGCTCCCTGCGCACTTTTTGCCATGGGCGTGACGTTGGCGCTCCGGCCGCTGAAGCGGATCCCGGCTGAAATTTCCTATATCGTGCCGGCGAAGCTGATCCTGCATCCGATCGCGGTTTTCCTGGCGCTGACTGTTATCGGCGGTTTCGAGCCGGTCTGGATCCAGGCGGCCGTGCTGCTCGCCTGCCTGCCGACGGCGACCAATGTCTTCGTCATCGGCCAGCAATATGGCGTCTGGCAGGAACGCGCCTCGGCGACGATCCTGATCACGACAGCGCTTTCGGTGGCCAGCGTTTCGCTCTGGCTGATCGCGATCCGCTCAGGCCTTCTTCCGCTTCAGCTTTTCCTTTAAGCTATCGGGAATATCGCGGAAACCCCGGCCGGGCTCGATGCCCTCGCGCATCAGGAGGTTGCGCAGCGGCGGAATGGCCGAGAGAATATGCAGGCCGGCAGCGCGCAGCATCTGAACGGGGAGGAAATCCGAGAGCAGCGAGCGGTTGAGCAGATCGACGCTCGCCGTGCGCGTCATGATGTCGGCGCGGCGACGGCGGTCGAAGCTTTCGCCGGCATCGGCCGGCAGCGGCAATTCCGCCCGGTCGCAGAGGATATCGGTGAGCGCCATGATATCGCGCAGGCTGAGGTTCAGCCCCTGCGCCCCGATCGGCGGGAAAACATGGGCGGCCTCGCCGATCAGCGCGATGCGCCCTTTGCCGAAACGATGAGCCATCATGCCAGAGAGCGGCCAGACCTGCACACCTTCCTCAACGCTCACCTTGCCCAGCATGGACTGCATCTGGGTCTCGACGAGAGAGCCCAGTTCGGCCAGCGGCAACTCCATGCGGGCGGCCGCGTCGGCCGGATCCTGCACCCAGACAAGGCTGGAGCGGCTACCCGGCAGCGGCACCTGGGTGAAAGGGCCGTGTTTGGTGTGGAATTCACTGGAGATATTTTGGTGCGGCAGCGAATGGGCGAAGTTCAGCACCATCGCCGATTGCGGGTAGGACCAGTTGCGCACGCCGATACCTGCCGCCTCGCGCAGCTTCGAGCCGCGGCCGTCGGCGCCAACGGCAAAATCGGCCGTCAGCACCTCGCCGCCGGCAAGCGTGAGCGACACTCGCTCGGCGGAGATGTCGATCGACTCGGCCATATCGGTGAAGCGGGTGACATTGCCCTCGCCGGCCGTGGCCGCTTCGAGGATATCGGTCAGCACCTTGTTGGGGAAATTGTAGCCGAAGGCGTCAAGACCGACCTCGGCGGCGCGGAAGGTGGTGGTTGGCGCGCGCAGCAGCCGGTCGGTGCCGTCGATGATTCGCATGCTGGTCAGCGGGGCTGCCGCCGACCTCAGTTTTTCCCAGAGCGTCAGGCGATCGAGGAAGCGGATCGACTGATCCATCAGCGCCGTGGTGCGCTGGTCCTCCTTTGTCGCAACAGGAGCCACCAGCGCCACGCTGCGGCCGCCGCGGCCAAGCGCAATGGCGGCGATCATGCCGGCGAGCCCGCCACCGATCACCGCGATTTCGAATGTCTTCATGCTATATTCCGCCATCGTAAAGAGGCGGGCCCGTCGCTTATGCGGCCGGCTTCGCCTGACGGCGCCAACTATAGCCCTTGCCGGCTTCGGCGTCACGCACGGCCGGCTGATAATGATGGGGAATGGCGGGCAAACGATTTTCGGCGAGCCGCTTCAGCGCCGTGGCGTTGGTCACGGCAAAGCTGTCGATGCCAACACGCAGCATCAGCGGCACCTGATCGATCAGCACGTCGCCGACGGCGCGCAGCTCGTTGCCGTAACCCAGACGCTGGCGCAGCAGCGAGGCATGGCTGAAGGCGCGGCCGTCGTTGAAGGCGGGAAAGGCAACCGCCACGATTGCAAGGCGGTCGAGGTAGGGCTCGAGCCGGCGCACGTCGTCTGCCGGCTTGATCAGCACGCCGAGGCCGACATCGTTGCTCTCGTCGGCCCTGGCGATCAGCTCGTCGAGGCCGAGCAGCGGCTTCTGCTCGCCTGTTGCCTTCACCTCATCGGTTTCGATCACCCAAGGATCGTTGTCGACAAAACCGGTTTCTCTCCAGATCTTCGTCATCATCCCCTCCTTATGCCGCTTCGGCGGCCGAGCCGTAGAGCGCATCCTTGAAAGGCTGCGGCCCGACGCGGCGATAGGCGGCGAGGAAGGTTTCGGACGGATCAAGCCGCAGGCCGAGATAGGTGTCGACGATCGTCTCGATCGCATCCGTCACCCGGTCCGGCTCGAAGCCGCGGCCGATGATTTCGCCGATCGAGGTATGTTCGTCGCCCGAACCGCCAAGCGTGATCTGGTAGAGTTCTGCGCCCTTCTTCTCGACACCGAGCAGGCCGATATGGCCGACATGGTGATGGCCGCAGGCATTGATGCAGCCGGAGATCTTGATTTTCAGCTCGCCGATCTCTGCCTGGCGCTCGGGACTGCCGAAACGGCGGGAGATTTCCTGCGCCACCGGAATGGAGCGCGCATTGGCGAGCGCGCAGTAATCCAGCCCCGGACAGGCAATGATATCAGTGATCAGGCCGGCATTGGCTTCGGCCAGTTTGATGGCGACGAGGCCGCGATAGACGGCTTCGAGATCGGCCAGCGCCACATGCGGCAGGATCAGGTTCTGCTCGTGGCTGACGCGGATCTCGTCGAAGCCATATTCCTCGGCAAGATCGGCAATCGCATCCATCTGCGCGTCAGTGGCGTCGCCCGGAATGCCGCCGATCGGCTTCAGCGAGATCGTCACCATGCCGTAATCGGGGTTCTTGTGCGGCTGCACGTTCTGCTGGACCCAGCGGGCGAAAGCCGGATCGGCCTTCTTCCAGCGGGCGAGGTTTTCCCAGCCTTCGGCGCGCTCGGGCAGATCAGGCAGCGCGAAATAGGCGGCGATTGCCTCGACATCCTTTTCCGGCAGCTTGAGCTCCGTATCCTTCAGCGAGGCGAATTCGGCTTCAATCTGGCGCGTCAGCTCCTCGGTTCCGGTTTCGTGAACGAGGATCTTGATGCGGGCCTTGTACTTGTTGTCGCGCCTTCCGTGCAGATTGTACACGCGCACGATCGCCGTGGTGTAGGAGAGCAGGTCTTCCTCGGGCAGGAAGTCGCGGATCAGCTTGGCGATCATCGGCGTGCGGCCCTGGCCGCCGCCAACATAGACGGCAAAGCCGATCTCGCCCTTGTCGTTCTTCTTCAGGTGCAGGCCGATATCATGGACCTGAATGGCGGCGCGGTCGCGCTCGGCGCCGGTCACGGCGATCTTGAACTTGCGCGGCAGGAAGGAGAATTCCGGATGAACGGACGACCACTGGCGCAGGATTTCCGCATAGGGCCTGGGATCTGCGATCTCGTCGGCGGCAGCCCCGGCGAAGTGGTCGGCAGTAACGTTTCTGATGCAGTTGCCCGAGGTCTGCAGCGCATGCATCTCGACGCTTGCCAGATCAGCCAGCGCATCGGGAATGTCAGACAGCTTCGGCCAGTTGAACTGCAGGTTCTGGCGCGTGGTGAAGTGGCCATAGCCACGGTCATAGGTGCGGGCGATGTGGGCGAGCATGCGCAGCTGGCGCGCGCTCAGCGTGCCGTAGGGAATGGCGATGCGCAGCATATAGGCATGAAGCTGCAGGTAGACGCCGTTCATCAGGCGCAGCGGCTTGAACGCATCCTCGGCAAGCTCACCGGAAAGGCGGCGCTGAACCTGGTCGCGGAACTGCTCGACGCGCTCACTGACAAAGGCATGATCAAATTCGTCGTAACGGTACATCGTCTTCCTCAGACTGCAATGAATTCGGGATCGGCAGGAGCGTAGCCCGGTGCGTATTCCATGGTCGGCCCTTGCGCGCGGATGCGCTCGCGAAGGCGAAGCGGCCACAGAATGCCATTGGTTTCCTGAACGTCGATGACGGCCACGTCAACGACCTCATTATCGGCATAGGACTTTTTGCCAATGGCTTCCAATGCTTCGACGGCTTCGTTGTGACGGGCGACAAGCGCCTCCTGCAGCGAGGTCGACCATTTGCCGTTGGCATCCAGCCAGACGGCAATGCCGTCCGTCAGCCGGTTGGCGGTCAGGACCTTGTCACCCATATTCAGCTCCTTGCAAATTCCTCAAGCCGGGCGTTCTCGCGCATCAGCGGCTCGGACAGTTCGAAATTGGCGCCGGCGACCGCATCGCCGATAATGACCATCACAGGGCCAGTCAGCTCGTCGCGGCGCTGCAGATCGGGCAGATCGGCGAGCGTGCCATGCAGCAGCCGGCGCTCGGTGCGGCTGGCATTCTCGATGACGGCAACCGTGGTCTCCGCGGGAATGCCGGCCTGCATCAGCCGCTCGGCGACCGAGGCGGCAACCGTGCGGCCCATGTAAACGGCGATCGTCGCGCCCGAGACGGCAAGGCTTGCCCAATCGGGCAGCACGTCGCCGGTGAGATCATGGCCTGTCGTGAAGACGAGCGAGGAGGCGACGCCGCGGAGCGTCAGCGGCAGCTCGAAATCGGCAGCGGCAGCGAAGGCCGAGGTGATGCCGGGCACGACCTCATAGGTGACGCCGGCGGCGCGCAACGCGGCCATCTCTTCGCCTGCCCGGCCATAGACCAGCGGATCGCCTGATTTCAGGCGGACAACGCGCTTGCCCTGGCGGCCGAGTTCGACCAGCAGTTCATTGATCTCTTCCTGCGACTTCGAATGGCAGCCCTTGCGTTTGCCGACGGAAAGCCGCTCGGCATCGCGGCGGCCCATGTCGACGATCGCCTGCGGCACCAGCGCATCATAGACGATGACGTCGGCTTCCATCATCACGCGCTGAGCGCGCAGCGTCAGCAGATCTTCAGCCCCCGGACCGGCGCCGACAAGCCAGACATGGCCGGCGACCTTGGCCACTGAACCCAGCAGCCGGTCGGCAGCGTGTCGGGCCTGCGGCAGGTTGCCGATGGCGACTGCATCGGCAACAGGGCCGGAGAAGAATCGGCGCCAGAAGACCCGGCGGGAGACGCCACGCGGAATGATCTGTTCGACCGATTTGCGATAGCTCGTCGCCAGCGCGGCCAGGCGCCCGAGTGAAGGAGAGAGAAGCTGGTCGATCTGGGCGCGGATCATCTGCGCCAGCACCGGCCCTGCCCCTTCAGAGCCGATCGCAACGGCGACCGGAGCGCGATTGACGAGCGCCGGCGTGAAGAAATCGCAGTAATCGGGCTGATCGACGGCATTGGCCGGGATCTTCGCGGCACGCGCGGCGTCGACGATGCGGCGATCTTCGGCCTCATCGCCGGTGGCGGCAAAGACCAGGGCCGCACCCTCGACCTGGCCGGCGGAAAAGCCGGCGCGCACCGTCTCGATGCGATTGGCGATCAGGAAAGCATGATAAGCGGCTTGCGGCCGGTCGGTATAGGCGACGATCCTTGCCCTTGTGTTCAAGAGCAGCCGCACCTTGGCGAAAGCCTCGTCGCCATTGCCGAAGACAGCCGTCTTCTGGCCTTCCACGCGAAAGAAGGCTGGAAATACCGAAAGCTGCTCAGTCTTGGGAGACATTACCAATCCACTTCGAAGTTGCCAGAATATGCCCGTGATCGACAAGCGATTGAAGGAACAGAAATCCGAAAGCCCCGGCAAGCGCGTATTCTTTTGCTCGCCTCATCGGCGATTTGAGAAAAGTCAACCGTGCTGACGACAACCACCTATTCCCACTCTCTTTGTTGCGGTGCAGTGTAAAGCCTGTGACAAACAACGTCCACCGGCGTTTGCCGCATTTCGCTCGTGCCGCCAAGACGATAGACTGAAAGAAAAACCGGAGACATCAATGGCTGACAAGACCATCGCCGCCCGCCTGCTTTCGGTCATCGAGGACGATATCCTGCCGCTGACTGAACGCGGCGTCTCCTTGGGCAACAAGGTGTTCGGCGCGGCGATCCTGCGCAAATCCGATCTATCGCTCGTCGTCGCCGAGACCAATAACGAGCTCGACAATCCGCTCTGGCATGGCGAGGTGCATACGCTGAAGCGCTTCTACGAGCTTGGCGACAAGCCGGCGACCAAGGAGCTGATCTTCCTGTCGACGCACGAACCCTGCACCATGTGCATGTCGGCGATCACCTGGGCGGGGTTCGACAATTTCTACTATTTCTTCAGCCACGAGGACTCGCGCGATGCCTTCGCCATTCCGCACGACCTGAAGATCCTGAAAGAGGTCTTCGGGCTTGAACCCGGCGGCTATCGCAGGCAGAACGCCTTCTGGAACAGTTTTGCCATCGCCGATCTGGTCGAGACCGAGGAGGTTTCTCGGAAAACGGCGCTGAAGGCGCAGACCGCCCGCATCAAGGCGCGCTACGACACGCTGTCTTCCACCTATCAATCGTCGAAGAGCGACAACGACATTCCCCTGAACTGAGGCCGCCAACCGAGGCAACATGGAACCTTCGAAAGATATTTCGCGACTGATCGATATCATGGCGGCGCTGCGCCATCCCGAGACCGGTTGCCCCTGGGACATCGAGCAGACCTTCGAAACGATCAAGCCCTATACGATCGAGGAAGCCTATGAGGTCTCCGACGCGATCGAGCGCGGCGATATGGACGATCTTTGCGACGAACTCGGCGACCTGTTGCTGCAGGTGGTCTTCCACGCCCGCATGGCCGAGGAAGCCGGCGAATTTTCCTTCGGCGACGTGGTCAACGCCATCACCACCAAAATGATCCGCCGCCACCCGCACGTCTTTGCCCGCTCGGCCGCCGATACACCTGATGCAGTGAAGATCCAATGGGACGAAATCAAACAGGCCGAAAAACGCGAGCGCGCCGAGCGCCGGGCCAGGCGCGGCATCACCGAGGATTTCAAGGGTGGCTTCCTTGGCTCGGTGCAGCGCAGTTTTCCGGCTCTGACCGAGGCGCTGAAGCTGCAGGAACGCGCCGCCAAAGTCGGCTTCGACTGGTCGGCCCCCGAGCCGATCCTCGACAAGATCGAGGAAGAGATCGGAGAATTAAGGGCGGCACTTCGCGACGGCGACCGCGCCAAGGTTAGCGACGAACTCGGCGACCTTATCTTCGCGGTCGTCAATATCGGCCGGCATGTCAAGGCTGACCCGGAACAGGCGCTGCGCGGTACGAACACAAAATTCCGTCGTCGCTTCAGTCATATAGAGAATGTTCTTGAAGCAGAAGGCGAGACGCTGGAGGATGCGACGCTGGAGCGGATGGAGGAAATCTGGCAGGCGGCCAAGGCGATCGAGCGGGCTGTGACGGCAGCCCCACCCTCCGTCATGCTCGGCCTTGAGCCGAGCATCCACACCGCATCCACCAGCGCCAGTGGCATGGATCCTCGGCTCAAGGCCGAGGATGACGGAGACTGAGGTTGCTTCTCGCTAAACTAGAGGCGGACTGAGGAGCAACGCATTGCCACGAGTCCCTTCTCCACAGCGGGGAGAAGATGCCGGCAGGCAGATGAGGGCGAGCGACGATAGGAGCGAGGCACCGAGCGCAAGCGAAGGGCAACAATGGATATTCTGCCGTGTGGCCCCCTCATCCGACCCTTCGGACCACCGCCTGGGGTCGAGCCGCGGGTCTCGACCCGTCCTTCGGGCCCCGCTGAGGAAAAGGGAAAAAGCCCGCCTTACCGCTCCCAATCCTCTTTAGCAGGCTTCGGGCCGTTGCCGATGCGTCGCTCGAGCTCCGCGGCCTCGGTTTCCGACAGGCGCAGATCGAGCGTGATCGAGCCGTCCTCATTGTCCGCGCGGCCGTCGACGATCGCGTGGTCGTAGAGCCAGGGCAGCAGCGCCAGCTTGTCGACGGGAAGGCGGATCGTGGTTTCGGTCATCACGCCGGAGAGCCTACGGCTGATCTCTTCCATCAGCGTGTCGACGCCCTCGCCGCTGACGGCCGACACTGCGATGACGTTACTGGCGCCGGCCGCCCTCTGCACCATGGCGTCGTGAACCTCAGGCTCCAGCCGGTCGATCTTGTTCCACACCTCGATCAGCCGCTTCTCCGCTTCGGCCTCGTCAATGCCGAGGTCGCCGAGAATGCGCATTACATCGGAGCTCTGCGCCTGGTTGTCGGGATCGGACATGTCGCGGACGTGCAGGATGAGGTCGGCTTCCAGCACCTCTTCCAGGGTGGCACGGAAGGCGGCGACGAGATGGGTCGGCAGGTCCGAGATGAAACCGACTGTGTCGGACAGAATGACGGTGCGGCCATGCGGCAGCTTCATGCGGCGCAGCGTCGGGTCGAGCGTGGCAAAGAGCATGTCTTCGGCCAGCACGCCGGCGCCGGTAATGCGGTTGAAGAGAGTCGATTTGCCGGCATTGGTGTAACCGACGAGCGCCACGATCGGATGCGGCACCTTGCGTCGCTTCGCCCTGTGCAGCTGGCGGGTGCGCACGACCTGCTCCAGCTCGCGTTCGAGCTTAATGATGCGGTCCTGCAGCAGCCGCCGGTCGGCTTCGATCTGGGTTTCGCCGGGGCCACCCATGAAACCGCCACCGCCGCGCTGGCGTTCGAGGTGGGTCCAGCTGCGGACCAGCCGGCCCTTCTGATAATTCAGATGGGCCAGATCGACCTGCAGCGTGCCTTCCTTGGTGGAGGCGCGGCGCCCGAAGATTTCGAGGATCAGGCCCGTGCGGTCGATAACCTTGGCGTTCCATTCCTTTTCAAGATTGCGCTGCTGTACCGGCGTCAGCGGATGATCGACGATGACGAGACCGGAATCGCGCTCATCCAGCAGCGCCTTGATCTCCTCGATCTTGCCGGTGCCGAGCAGCGTCGCCGGTCTCGGATCGTTGACCGGGACGATAGATCCGTTGACGACGTCGAGGTCGATCGCCTGGGCAAGGCCCGTCGCCTCTTCCAGCCGGCTTTCCGGGGTGCGGGTCGAGGCCGATTCGGTCTGGCCGCCGCGGTTGCGCGATTTCAGAACCGGCACGACGACGGTCGCGCGCATATCGTCCCTGTGCTTGGCGGCCTCAGGGATGATCGAATCGTTCTTGGTATCGCGTGTCGAAATGACGGCTGATCCTGTTAGGACGCGGCTTCTTCACTCTCGAACATCTGCATCGGCTGACCGGGCATGATCGTCGAGATCGCATGTTTATACACGAGCTGCGAATGGCCGTCACGGCGAAGCAGAACACAGAAATTATCGAAGGAAGTAACAACGCCGGTGAGTTTCACGCCGTTGATCAGAAAGATTGTCAGGGAAATCTTTTGCTTGCGAACAGTATTGAGAAATAAGTCCTGCAGATTCTGAGAACGTTCCGCCATCGCGCCGCTTCTTTCTTTATTGCCGACCCGAGTTGGCCGGTAGAATATCAATCAACCTCTCCATGCAAGACCGGCAGCACCCTCGTTCCCCCAGTCCAGCAAATCTTGGTATCAAATCGCAATCTTTTCCGCAACGTCGAAAAAGGCTTCGCGGATTTTCTGCGAGACACTGCCCGGATGGCCGTTGGCAATAGGCAGGCCATCGACGGAAACGACTGGAAAACAGATGCTTGTGGCTGCAGTGAGGAAGACCTCGCGGGCCGCGAGCATTTCGGAAACAGAGAAATTCCGCTCTGCGATCGGCAATCCGAGCTTGGCCGCGACATCGATCAAAGTGGTGCGGGTGATGCCCCGCAGGATGCCGTGTTCGGCCGGCCGAGTTATCAGCGTTCCATCCGAATCGACCATCCAGACATTGGTCGCCGCCCCTTCTTTTACCATGCCGTCGCCGTCGACATAGATCGCCTCCTGAGCGCCGGCTTCCTTGGCCTGCTGGCGGGCCATGGCATTCGGCAACAGGCCGACGGATTTGATGTCAACGCGGCCCCAGCGGTTGTCGGTGACAGTAATCGCCTTGATGCCGTTGGCATTCTTGGCGGCGATGATCTTCGGATCGGTGCTCTTGGCGGTGATGACGAGCGAGGGCGGCGTGCCCTCGGCCGGGAAGACATGGTCGCGGCGAGCGACACCGCGCGTCACCTGCAGGTAGAAGAGCCCGTTGCGGACATGGTTGCGGCGCAGCGTCTCGCGAATAACCTGCGTCAGCGCGGCCCGGCTCATCGGCCAGGCGATGCTGAGTTCCCCGAGCGAACGGTCGAGACGGTTCAGATGGCGGGTAAGGTCGACGATATAGCCGTGGCGGATCTCGCAGACCTCATAGACGCCGTCGGCGAATTGATAGCCGCGGTCCTCGATATGCACGCTGGCATCGGAATGCTTGACGTAACGGCCATTCACATAAGCGATTCGCGGCATGGGAAACTGATCTTCTGGCAAGCGATAGAGGGATACGGCGCGGCCTCTGCCGCGCCTGCTAGATCAAATAGTCGAGCATGATGTTGCCCGAAAACCGCTGACACTTTTCGGCATCATGCTCTAGACACCAAGCGATTTCAGCTTGCGGTGCAGCGCGGAGCGCTCCATGCCGACGAACTCGGCGGTGCGCGAGATATTGCCGCCGAAGCGGTTGATCTGGGCGATCAGATAATCCTTCTCGAACATCTCGCGGGCTTCGCGCAGCGGCAGCGTCATGATGTGGTAATCGTTCTTGGCCGAAACCTTGGGCAGCATGTCGCCGAGGTCGGTCGGCAGCATGTCGGCGGTGATCGGCGTATCGGGGCCGTCGGTGCGGGCAAGGATCATCAGCCGCTCGATATTGTTGCGCAACTGGCGGATGTTGCCCGGCCAGTCATGCGCCTGCAGCACCGCCATGGCATCGTCGCCGATGCGGCGCGGACGAATGCCGGCCTGCTCGGAAATCTGGCGCATCAGCTGATCGACGAGGAAGGGAATGTCCTCGCGCCGCTCGGCAAGCTGCGGTACGCGCACCGGCACGACGGCCAGGCGATGATAGAGATCCTCGCGGAACCAGCCTTCAGCAATGCGGCTTTCGAGATTATAGGCGGTCGAGGAAATGATGCGGACGTCGACCTTGACGCGCTTGGATCCGCCGACCCGCTCGAACTGCTGATCGACGAGCACGCGCAGGATCTTGTTCTGGGTCTCGCGCGGCATCTCGCCGACCTCGTCGAGATAGAGGATGCCGCGATGGGCCTCCTCGAGTGCGCCGATCTTGCGCGCCTGGCCGGGCGTGCCCTCGGTGCCGAAGAGCGCCACTTCCATGCGATCGGGCGTGATGTTGGCGGCGTTGAGCGCGACAAACGGGCCGTTGGCGCGGGCCGACTTTTTGTGGATCATTCGCGCTACCAGCTCCTTGCCGGAACCGGACGCGCCGAGGATCATGATGCGGCTGTTGGTCGGCGACACCTTCTCGATCGTCTGGCGCAGCTGCGAGACGGCGACCGAGGTGCCGATCAGCTCCAGGGCGTCGCCGGTGCGCCGCTTCAGCTCGGAAACCTCGCGCTTGAGCTTCGAATTTTCCAGAGCGCGTTCGGCGATCAGGATCAGCCGGTCGGCCTTGAAGGGCTTTTCGATGAAATCGAAAGCACCGCGCTTGATTGCCGAGACCGCGGTTTCGATGTTGCCGTGGCCTGAGATCATCACGACGGGGAGATCGGGATGACGGGTCTTGATCTCGTCGAGCAGCGATAGGCCGTCCAGCTTGCTGCCCTGCATCCAGATATCGAGGAAGATCAGCCGCGGCACGCGATCTGATATCGCCGCCAGTGCGCTGTCGCTGTCATGGGCCGTGCGTGTCTCATGGCCCTCGTCGGAGAGAATGCCGGAAACGATCTCGCGAATATCGTGCTCGTCATCGACGACGAGAATATCAGAGGCCATAAGCGCTTTCCTTGTCATTGGCTGCGGGAGCGGCGGGCGCTGGCTCCAGGCGTGGCAGATGCACCCGGATCATGGCCCCTCTTCCCCGGTCAAAATCGGCGGGCGCATCGTGCAGCTCGAGCTGCCCGCCATGTTCCTCGATGATCTTCTTGACGATGGCGAGGCCGAGCCCGGTGCCCTTCTCGCGCATCGTCATATAGGGTTCCAGGATGCTGTGACGGTTTTCCACCGGCAGGCCGCGGCCATTGTCGATGACGTCGACGGTGAAACGGTCGCGGGCCGCATCGAGCGCGGCGCGCACGAGGACCTTGCGCTCGTCGCGCTCGTCGCTCGGAACGGCTTCCAGCGATTCCACGGCATTCTTGATGAGGTTTCCGAAAGCCTGGCCGAGCATGCGACTGTCGAACAGGCCCTCCAGCGGCTTATCGCCGAACTCCGAGAGGAAGGTGACATGATGATTGCCCATCTCGCGCAGGAAGATCGCGTCGCGCAGGATGTCGCGCAGGTCGCTCGGCTCCTTGGTTGGCTTCGGCATGCGGGCGAAAGCGGAGAATTCGTCGACCATACGGCCGATATCGCCGACCTGGCGGATGATCGTATCGGTGCACTGATCGAAGACGGTGCGGTCGTCCTGGTTGATCTGCTTGCCATAGCGGCGCTGGATGCGCTCGGCGGACAGCTGGATCGGCGTCAGCGGATTCTTGATCTCGTGGGCAATGCGCCTCGCCACGTCGCCCCAGGCCGTTGAGCGCTGGGCGATGACGAGATCGGTGATATCGTCGAGGGTGATCACGTAGGATTCGCTCATATCGCGCACTTCCTCGCGGGTGACCTGCACGCTCAGCGTTCTCACCGTGCCGCCGCGCACCAGGGCGATCTGCTTGCGGAAATCGCCGCGATGGCGCACCGCCGCCTCGGTCAGCACCTGATCGACCTCGGGCGCGATGTCGGCCAGCTGCTTGCCGAGCATCTCTTCGGCCGACAGCGCCATCAGCGTTTCGGCCGAGCTGTTGACGATGGCGATGCGGCGATCCTGTTCGACGCCGATGACGGCGGCGGTAACGCCGGACAAAACCGCTTCGATGAAGCGCCGGCGGTCGTCGACCTCGTCCTTGGCCTCGAGGATCTCGTCGCGCTGGGTGCGGATTTCCGAGATCATCTTGTTGAAGGTGCGCGACAGATTGGCGACGTCGCCATCGACGGCATGCACCGGCACGACGATATCCATATTGCCCGATGCAACGCTGTCGGCCGCGGTGATCAGCAGGCGGATCGGCCGGACGATGCGGTCGGCGACGGCAATTGCCGTCCAGATCGCCGCAAGCAGCACGATCAGCGCGAAGCCGATATAGAGCACGGCGAAGGCGATCTGCAGCGAGAAGCGGTTGGCCTCCATCGAGCGATATTCGGTGGCATTTTCCTCCATCATGCGCATGGCGCCCATGACCTTGGGATCGACCGCGCGCACCGTATAGAGAAACGTGCCCTGGATGGCATCGAGCTTGATGATGGCGCCGACGAGGTTGGTGACGCCGGGCGGGATCAGCGTCGGCTGTCCGGCCGCCGCCTTTTGTAACGCGTCCTGCGGAATGGCTGGCAAAGGCTTTTCCGTGGCGATATCAGCCTGGACGACCACCGAACCGTCGCTTTCGACGAGGAAGGCGCCGAGCAGGCCGCGGCCCCTTGCCTGGCGCGTCATCAGTTCGGCGAATCCCGTCCTGTCGAGACTGTAGAGAGCGCGGTTGCGCTCCAGGTCGTTGGCCATGGAGACCGTCTGCCCCTGCAGGTAGCTGGCGTTCTCCATCATATAGGCCTGGCCGATATTGCGCGACGAACTGACGATCGACTGGGTGCGCAGCGCAAACCAGCGATCGAGGCCGGCATTCAGCGTGATGCTGGCGAAGATGGCGACGAGAATCGCGGGCGTGATCGCGACGATCGAGAAGAGCACGACGATACGGATGTGCAGGCGCGCGGCCGCCCGGCCCCGTGTGCGCGCCTTGAGCAGCCTTGCCACCTCGCGGGCGATCAGCGCCAGCAGCGTCAGGACGAAGAAGGAATTGACGATCACCGAAGTGACCACGACATGAGAGGTCGGCGCGATCGGCGTCAGGCCGAGCAGTATGAAGAGTGTGATCGTGGCGCAGAGCAGCGCGCCGCCGGCGAGCACGAGGCCAGGCACGGCGAAAAGGGCGCGGCGATCGGTCACCGTCGTCACCGTCTCGCCCGCCGCCGCCGGCGCTGCCCCATCCTGCGTCATTCAGCCTCTCTTCAGACGGCACCCCGCCGTCCCGCCACCCGATCCAAACCAAAGAACGCCGGCTCCGCAGAGCCAGCGTCGGAACAACTCGATCGGGAGCGAAATGTCCAAAACCCTTGCGTGACCTTTAAGCAACGCATTGTGGCGAAAATGCAACGCGGCTTATCACGTTGTCAAGGCAAGGCACCCGCAGCGTCACAGTTTTGGCGACTCACCTAGAAGCGACGCGGCCCCTCGGGTTTGTTTCCGGCAATCGCATCGATGCGCTCCAACACATCGGCCGTGAGCTTGTGCCTGTGCGAAAGCGCCGCGAGATTATCCTGCAGCTGGCTGGCGCGCGAGGCCCCGAGAATAACGGTCGAAACGTGGGGATTGGCGAGGCACCACAAAAGCGCGAGATGGGTGATCGACAATCCGATTTCGTCGGCGAGTTTTGCGAGTTCGCCGACCTGTCGGAGCTGAGCGCGGCCGGCATCGCTCGACCATTTCTCCTTCAGCCATTCATAGCCGGGCAGATTCATGCGGCTGTCGGCCGGCACGCCGTTATTGTATTTGCCGGTGAGGACGCCGGAGGCGAGCGGCGACCAGATGGTGGTGCCGAGGCCGATCAGGTCGTAGAGCGGGAGATAATCGGCCTCGACCTTCTGGCGTTCGAAGATGTTGTATTGCGGCTGCTCCATGGTGGGGGGCGTGATGCGCAGGTCCCGCGCAACGGCGTAGGCTTCGGTCAACTGCTGGGCGGACCATTCCGACGTCCCCCAATAGAGCACCTTGCCGTGGGCGACGAGATCGTGCATGGCCCGGACCGTTTCCTCGATCGGCGTGTCGATATCAGGACGGTGGCAGAAATAGAGGTCGAGGTAATCGACCTGAAGCCGCTTGAGTGCCGCATGGCAGGCATCGGTCACATGCTTGCGCGACAGGCCGCGCTGCGTCGGCTTCTCGCCTCCCCAGAAGACCTTGCTCGAGACGATAAAGCTGTCCCGGCTCCAGCCAAGCGACTTGAGCGCCTCGCCCATGACGATCTCCGACTTGCCGCTTTCATAGCCTTCGGCATTGTCGAAGAAGTTCACCCCATTGTCGTAGGCAAGCCGCATGAGGTCGACGGCGTCGCCGCCATTCACCTGCTTGCCGAAAGTGACCCATGAGCCGAAGGAGAACTCGCTCACCTTCAAGCCCGATTTTCCCAAACGACGATATTCCATCACGCAGCTCCCGCGGGTTAGAACATGCGCCGACCGTTAACCGAGGTCGGCATCACACGATCGATCGGCGACCGATCCGCATAATCTATGGCGTCCGCAAGCATATACGAGCCGCAGCCGCCAAATTGGTCGCCAACACGGATGCCGCAGCTTCGGCCGCAAAGAAAAGGGCGCTCCACGACATCAGCCGGAGCGCCCATGGCATGCTGGCGACGACAGTTGCGGCGGAAGTCGAACAGCAGCGGCGGCAGATGACGAGATTCGGAACGGATAGGCAACATGTGAGCGGATTCTGGATTGCTGCCGCCCGCTGCTCGAGCCGTGTGGTCCACCAGTTATCCACAGCTTATCCACAGGCGCGGCGCCGATGACCGTAGCAACTTCAATGACATTGCATCATGGCAAACAATAGCTCGCAAATACTATGTGACCGCCGGATGACACTGCGCTTTTGTTTGCCGGTGCAGATACAAATCGCGACCGAGCTTGGATAGATTAGGTTTTGTTCCCGACCGTGGCGGCGGATACTGGGGAGGAGTGGCGGTGGGCAGACGAGGAGCCCACCGCCTTTTCTTCAGGCGGTGCGGGAGCTTCTGTAGACAGAGACGCCGAGTTCCCTGATCTTCTTGCGCAGGGTGTTGCGGTTGAGCCCGAGAAGATCGGCTGCTTTGATCTGATTGCCGCGGGTTGCCGTGAGCGCGGCGAGGATCAGCGGATATTCCATTTCGGTCAGCACGCGGTCATACAGGCCGGGCGGCGGCAGGTTGTCGCCGAAGCTGGCAAAATAGGTGCGCATGTTCTCCTCGACCGCCTGAGCGATCGTCATCGAACCATTGCGGATCGGCCCCTTGTCGATCGGGCTGTCGGGCACGTCAGAGCGCAGCTCGGCATCGATGATCTCGCGAGTGATGACATCCTGCGGATAGAGCGCCATCAGGCGGCGGATCAGATTTTCCAGCTCGCGGACGTTGCCCGGCCAGGCGTATGCCTTCATCAGTTCCAACGCTTCCTGATCGAAGCGTTTGGAGCCGAGGCCCTCCTTTTCCGCCTGCTGAATGAAATGGCGCACGAGATCGGGAATGTCCTCGGCGCGGTCGCGCAGCGGCGGCAGGCGCAGCGGCACGACGTTGAGGCGGTAGTAGAGATCCTCACGGAACAGGCCCTGGTTGATCGCCTGCTTCAGATCCTTGTTGGTGGCGGCAACGATGCGCACGTCGGTACGGATCGGCGTGCGGCCGCCGACGGTGGTGTATTCGCCCTGCTGCAGCACGCGCAGAAGCCGGGTCTGGGCGTCCATCGGCATGTCGCCGATTTCATCGAGGAAGAGCGTGCCGCCTTCGGCCTGCTCGAATCGGCCGGTCGAGCGGGTCTGGGCGCCGGTGAAGGCGCCCTTCTCGTGGCCGAAGAGTTCCGATTCGATCAGGTCGCGCGGGATCGCCGCCATGTTGATCGCCACGAAGGGGCCGTTGCGGCGCTTGCCGTAATCGTGCAGGGCGCGGGCGACAAGCTCCTTGCCGGTGCCGGATTCGCCGGTGATCATCAGCGTCAGATCGGTCTGCATCAGCCGAGCGAGCACGCGATAGATTTCCTGCATCGCCGCCGAGCGGCCGACCAGCGGCATGCCGTCCTGCATGTCCTCCTCGAGCTTGGCGGGCTTGCGCTTCGGCTCGGCCAGAGCCCGGCCGATAATGCCGATGAGTTCTGTCAGGTCGAAAGGCTTCGGCAGATAATCATAGGCGCCCTTCTCGGACGCCTTGATGGCGGTCATGAAGGTGTTCTGGGCGCTCATGACGAGGACCGGCAGATCCGGACGGGCCTTCTTGATACGCGGCAAAAGGTCGAATGCGTTCTCGTCGGGCATCACCACGTCGGTGACGACAAGATCGCCCTCGCCCGCCGAAATCCAGCGCCACAGCGTTGCGGCGTTGGAGGTGATGCGAACGTCATAACCGGCGCGGCTCAAAGCCTGGTTGAGCACGGTGCGTATGGCGGCATCATCATCTGCAACGAGGATCGTGGCTGTCATCGAGAAGGTCCTGTCGAGCTTACGGAAGAGGCATCCTCGAGCGAGGCGTCCTTCGACGCCGGCATGAGAACGCGGAAAGTCGTGCGGCTATTCTGGCTGTCGCATTCGATGATGCCGCCGTGATCGCCGATGATCTTGGCGACCAGCGCCAGGCCGAGGCCGCTGCCGTTCGTCTTGGTGGTGATGAAGGGATCGAAGAGATGCGGCAGCAGATCGGCGGGGACGCCGGGCCCGTTGTCGTGGACGCAGAATTCCAGCGGCAGCGAGATCTTTTCACGCGTGCCGGCGACCGACAGCCGGATGCCCGGGCGATAGGCCGTCGTCAGCATGATCTCGCCATCCGGCCGGTCGCCGACGGCCTCGGCGGCGTTCTTCACCAGGTTGAGGAAGACCTGGACGAGCTGGTCGCGATTGGCATAGACGGCCGGCAGCGATGGGTCGTAACTCTCGGTAATGCGGATATTGCGCGCAAAGCCCGCCTTGGCGACCGCCTTCACGTGATCGAGCACGGAATGGATATTGACCGGCATGCGGTCGACCGGGCGTTCGTCGGAAAAGACCTCCATGCGGTCGACCAGCGAGACGATGCGGTCGGTCTCGTCGCAGATCAGCCGGGTCAGCGCCCGGTCGTCGTCGATCACCGATTGTTCGAGCAACTGGGCAGCACCCCGGATGCCGGAGAGCGGGTTCTTGATCTCATGCGCCAGCATGGAGGCAAGTCCAGTCACGGAACGGGCGGCAGCGCGATGCGTCAGCTGCCGATCGATCTTGTCGGCCATCGAGCGTTCCTGGAAGACGATGACAACGGCGCCGGGTTCGCTCAGCACCGGAGCGACATAGAGATCGACGAGCTTGTCCTGGCCGAGGCGCGGGGAACTCAGGTCGACACGGTATTCGTTGACAGGCGCCTTGCGCTCACGCACCTGGTCGATCAGGGCGAGCAGCGGACTGCCGAAGGGAATGAAGGTCGAAATCCGATAACGCGCCAGATGCGAGGCGCTCGCGCCAAAGAATGCTTCCGCCTCCCAATTGGCGAAGGCGACGAAACCGGATTCATCGACCATGACCACTGGGTTCTGGATGGCGTTCAGCACCGCCATGGCAACGGTTCCGCCGGCGTAGTCGAGCGGAGATGTCGTATCCTTCGTCATGCCGCCTCCCGGCTGTCGAGCGCACCTGCGGCCAATGCGTCATAAAGGCGCGCGGCCACCTCACGCGGGTCACGCGAGGTCATGATGTCTTCCTTCTCGCCACCGGCAAGCGCGGGAGCAAACCGCTCAAGATACCAGCCGAGATGCTTGCGGGCATGACGGATCGCCACCGCTTCGCCGTAGAAATCGAGCATCATCCGGTAATGTTCGACGGCGATATCGGCAATCTCTTTGCCTCGCGGTTCTGCCGCTCCGGCGAGCACGCCGGCATGCCACGGCCTGCCCTGGCAGCCCCGGCCGATCATGACGGCATCGGCGCCGGAGCGGCGCAGGATTTCCTGCGCGTCAGCAGCAGTCTCGACATCGCCATTGGCGACCAGCGGAACGGAGATCACCTCGCGGACGGCGCGGATCGCATCCCAATTGGCGCGACCTTCATAAAATTGCATGCGGGTGCGGCCGTGGATGGTCACGAGCTGGATGCCGGCCGCCTCGGCCCGGCGGGCAATGTCCGGCGCGTTGATGGAATTCTCATCCCAGCCGAGGCGCATCTTCAGCGTAACCGGAATGTCCACGGCCTGGACCGTCGCCTCGATCAGGCTGAGCGCGTGATCGGGATCGCGCATCAGCGCCGAGCCAGAATAACCCCCGATCACCTTCTTTGCCGGACAGCCCATGTTGATGTCGATGATGTCGGCGCCATGGTCGGCCGCGATCTTCGCCGCTTCCGCCATCCAGTGCGCTTCGCGCCCGGCGAGTTGCACCATATGCGGCCGGAAGCCGGCAGCCTTCAGGCGCGACCAGGATTCGGCGGTATCATTGACCAGCTCGCGGCTCGCCACCATCTCGGTAACGACGAGGCCGGCGCCGAAGCGCCAGGCAAGCTCGCGGAAGGGCATGTCCGTGACGCCGGACATCGGCGCCAGCACAACGCGGTTCCGCACGGACACGGGTCCGATTCGGAAAGGCGCTGCGAGATCCTTGCAAATCAAATGATTATCTTTCAGGCACACCATAGAACTGCATTATTTTTAGCCACAGATCACCGGCTTTGCCAAGGGGGCTCGGATCGAAATCGATATTTTTCAGGGCAGATGCTGGAAAAGGTTCCAGCAAGAGGTTAGAGCACTCCGGTCAATTCCGCATAATTTAGGGGATTTATGCTGCAAATGCCGTCCAAGCAACCAATATCGGCTGGAATTGTCATCGTTGCCGCCGGCCGGGGCGAGCGCGCCGGATCCTCCACGGAAGGCTCCAAGCAATATCGCATGATCGGCGGCAAGCCGGTTATCGTCCATACGCTTGAAAACTTCATGACATGGGAAGCTGCCAAACAGATCGTCGTCGTCATTCATCCCGACGACGCGGCGCTGTTTGCCAAGGCGTCTCGGCATATCGTCTCGGCAACGCCGATCGAAACGGTACATGGCGGCGCGACCAGGCAACGGTCCGTGCTTGCTGGCCTGAGATACCTCAAGGGCAAGAATGTCGGCCATGTGCTGATCCACGATGCGGTGCGACCCTTCTTCGACCACGGGCTTCTCGACCGCATTGCCGAAAGCCTTGGCGACGGCGCACAGGCAGTGCTGCCGGCCACGCCGGTCACCGATACGCTGAAACGCACCGACGGCGCCGGCACCGTGCTGAAGACGGTCTCGCGCGAGCACCTTTATGCAGCGCAGACGCCGCAATCCTTCGCCTTCGCAGCAATCCTCGACGCGCATGAGAAGGCGGCGGCGAGCGGGCGAAGCGATTTCACCGACGACGCCTCGGTCGCCGAATGGGCCGGCATTCCGGTGACTATCGTCGAGGGCACGCCCGACAACGTCAAGCTGACGGTCAAGCGCGATATCGCCATGGCCGACGACAAGCTGTCGGCCCCGCTGCTTCCCGACGTGCGCACCGGCAACGGCTATGACGTGCACCAGCTCGAAGCGGGCGACGGCGTGACCCTCTGCGGCGTGTTCATTCCGCATGATCAGAAGCTCAAGGGCCATTCCGATGCCGACGTCGCACTGCATGCGCTGACAGACGCGCTGCTTGCCACCTGCGGCGCCGGCGATATCGGCGATCATTTCCCGCCCTCCGATCCGCAATGGAAAGGAGCGGCTTCAAAGATCTTCATCGAGCATGCCGCCCGGATCGTACGCGAACGCGGCGGCACGATCATGAATGCCGACGTCTCGCTGATCGCCGAGGCGCCGAAGGTGGGGCCGCATCGCGACGCCATGCGGGCAAGACTGTCCGAATATCTCGGCATCGATCTCGAACGATGCTCGGTCAAGGCGACGACCAATGAGAAGATCGGCTTCGTCGGCCGGCGCGAAGGTATTGCGGCGATCGCCACGGCGACCGTCGTCTATCGGGGAATGAAGCGATGAGCCTTTTTCCCGAGGATATCCATGCGGCGGCAGAGGCAATCATCCGCGACTTCACCGCTGCCGGGCTGATGATCTCGACGGCCGAATCCTGCACCGGCGGGCTGATCGCCGGCGCGCTGACCGAAATAGCGGGCTCATCAGCAGTCGTTGACCGCGGCTTCGTCACCTATACGAACACGGCGAAGATGGAGCTGCTCGGAGTGCAGGAGCAAACGCTGCTCGGCTTCGGGGCGGTTTCCGAAGAGACAGCACGGCAGATGGCGCAGGGCGCCCTCTTCCGCTCGCGCGCTGCGATCGCCGTCGCCGTCACCGGGATTGCGGGCCCCGGTGGCGGGTCGGCGGAAAAACCGGTTGGGCTCGTGCATCTTGCCGCCAGGTCGCGCACCGGCGCATCCGTCCACCGAAAGATGCTGTATGGCGATATCGGCCGCAGCGCTGTGCGGCTGGCAACGGTACGGACGGCGCTGGAGATGGTGCATTCGCTGCTGCCCGACTGACGCCGGCTGCGATCGCCGTCACACTTTGGTGTAGATTCTGTTCGCCCTTGTTTCGAAGGCTTCGGTGAACATGCGGAAGGCGCGATCGAACATCGAACCCATCAGCGCGCCCAGAATGCGGCTCTTGAACTCGTAGTCGATGAAAAAATTGATCGTGCAGCCACCGGCGGGAGTTTCGGCGAAATGCCACCGGTTTTCCAGATATTTGAATGGACCGTCGATATATTTGACCTCGATGACGCGCTCGGCCCGGTTCAACAGCACCTGGGTCGTGAAGGTCTCGCGGATTGCCTTATAACCGACGGTCATGTCGGCCAATAGCAGGATCTTGCCGTCGCGCTCCTTGCGGCTCCTGACGGAAAGCGCTTCGCAGAGCGGCAGGAATTCGGGATAACGCTCGACATCGGCAACGAGATCGAACATCTGGTCGGGCGTGTGCGGGACGGAACGGTGCGTTTCGAATTGCGGCATAGGCGGCACTTAAGCGGGCGCGTCCAGAAGATCAAGGAGTTCGCCCATCCGGCTGCGGGATTTTAGCTGAAGAACGGGCACATCGGGACCGTGCTCGGCGATGCCGGCGAAATGATCCCGAAGTGCGCTCTCGATCAAGGGGGCGGCATGCCGCTCGAAATTCCAGATATAGGCAAGTGCCTCCAGCGAGAGGCGTTCGGGACAGCCGGCAGGCAGTTCGGGACGGTTGCGCCCGAAATAGCGCAACCGTCTGGATATTGCTCCGTACAGGCATGCAGATCTAGACAGCCGAAGCCAAATGACGACCTCTGCGCGCGGAAGCCGCAGATGGAAGGAGCTCAGCCCGGTTCCATCCATGATCCAGCGTTCTTTAGTCACGGCCTTGGAGATAAGACAATTGATCTCGTCGCGTGGCCTCTTTTCCATCCGGGCAGCCAGTAAAAGTCGCGGTCCATGGAAATGTATCGAAGGTCGAGTGCACGCGAGAGCCGCTTTGCCAGCGTGCTCTTGCCGCTGCCGGGGCAGCCGATCACCAGAATGCGGTCGGCTTCGACCAGCGTCGATTTCAATCCGGATATAATATTCATTGGCTGCCCAAAGAGAAACCTTGGCAAAAACCGTTAAGGTCAGTTTATTGCCTAACCTCGCCCCCTACTCGACGTCATCCTCGGCCTTGTGCCGAGGACCTACTGCCCTATCGATCGGTTGCAGATGCTCGGGACAAGCCCGAGCATGACGAAAGAGAGCTTGGCAGCACCCAAACCTTACTCAGCTGCCAACAGCAGCTTCTTCTCACGCGCCGCCTTCAGCCGCGCAAAATCATCTCCAGCATGGTGTGACGAGCGGGTCAGCGGGCTGGAGGCCACCATCAGGAAGCCCTTGCTGTAGGCGACCGTCTCGTAAGACTTGAACTCGTCGGGCGTGACGAAGCTTTCGACCTTGTGGTGCTTGCGGGTCGGCTGCAGGTATTGGCCGATCGTCAGGAAGTCGACATCGGCTGTGCGCAGGTCGTCCATCAGCTGCAGCACTTCATTGCGCTCCTCGCCAAGGCCGACCATGATGCCTGACTTGGTGAACATGGTGGGATCGAGTTCCTTCACCCGCTGCAGCAGGCGGATGGAATGGAAATAACGGGCGCCGGGGCGAACCGTCAGATAGTTGCCGGCCACCGTTTCCATATTGTGGTTGAAGACGTCGGGTTTGGCGGCGACCACGCGCTCCAGGGCACCCGGCTTCTTCAGGAAATCAGGCGTCAGGATCTCGATCGTCGTTCCCGGCGAGGCGGCACGGATCGCCCAAATCACCTTTTCGAAGTGCTCGGCACCGCCGTCCTCGAGATCGTCGCGGTCGACCGAGGTGATGACGACGTGGCTGAGGCCCATCTCCTTGACCGCCTTGGCGACGTTTTCGGGCTCGGCCATGTCGAGCGCATTCGGCTTGCCGGTCGCGACATTGCAAAAGGCGCAGGCGCGGGTACAGATCTCGCCCATGACCATGAAGGTCGCGTGCTTCTTGTCCCAGCACTCGCCGATATTCGGGCAGCCGGCCTCCTCGCAGACGGTGACGAGCTTGTGCTCCTTCACGATGGCGCGTGTCTCGGCATAGCCCTTGGAAGTCGGCGCCTTGACGCGGATCCAATCCGGCTTGCGCATGACATCCGTATCCGGCCGATGCGCCTTCTCAGGATGGCGCACGCGCTTGGCGTCGGGATTGATCGTGTCGAGAATGGTCACCATTGCAGTCTCAGCTTTCCGCCGCCCTAAGCGGCACAGTTCCTACGACGCGTCGCAATTTAGCGCCGCACCAGTCGCGCAACGAATATCAGCAGGCAGGCGCCGAGGAAACCCGTCACGAAATAGCCGAGCCGTCCACCGGCCAGTTGAACGTGAAACTGGGCGAGGATGGCGGTGGCGACAACCGAGCCGACAATGCCGAGCACGATGTTCAGGAAAATTCCATATCGTGCATCCATCAGCTTGCCGGCCAGCCAGCCTGCAAGTCCGCCGATGATGATTGCCGAAATCCAGCCCACGCTTTCCATGCCTGTCCTGCCCTCAATCTGCGCTAAGCGACCGCTCTGGCGACCAGCACCACGATGATGGCGCCGACGGTGGCGTGGATGATCTGCACGACCAGCGCATTTTCAATACCCAGCGAAATGCCGAGCGCGCTGAACAGATAGCCGCCGACGAAGGCGCCGATGATGCCGCTCAGCAGGCATCTGATCAAACCGCCGCCACCGACGACCAGACTTGCCAGGAAGCCCGCAACCAGGCCGATCAGCAAAAACACCAGCAACGCCTGCGTCTCCATAGACATGATTATTTCCTTTCGCCTTTTCCACCCGGCCGGAGTGGCTTTCCACTCCGGAAAAGGGGCAGCGCCCAAAAATTCTCAAGCGTTCAGTACACGACCGTAAGCATCGAGCACCGCTTCCTTCATCGTCTCGGATACGGTCGGATGAGGGAAGATGGTATGCATCAGTTCTTCCTCGGTCGTTTCGAGGTTCATCGCGACGACGAAGCCCTGGATGAGCTCGGTGACTTCGGCGCCAACCATGTGGGCGCCGAGCAGTTCGCCGGTCTTCTTGTCGAAGATCACCTTGACCATGCCCTGGTCTTCGCCGAGAGCGATCGCCTTGCCGTTCGCCGCGAAGGAGAAGCGACCGACCCGGATATCACGGCCCAGCTCCTTGGCCTTGGCTTCCGTAAGGCCGACGGAGGCGACCTGCGGATTGCAATAGGTGCAGCCCGGCACCTTGCCCTTGTCGGTGGGATGAACATTCGGCAGGCCGGCGATTTTTTCGACGCAGACGACGCCCTCATGCTCGGCCTTGTGGGCCAGCATCGGCGGGCCGGCGACATCACCGATCGCATAGATGCCCGCGACATTGGTCTTGCCGTAACCGTCGGCGACGACGCAGCCGCGGTCGGTCTTGATGCCGAGCGCCTCCAGGCCGAGGTTTTCGATATTGCCCTGAACGCCGACAGCCGAAATCATCCGGTCGGCGGTGATCTGCTGGACCTTGCCGTCTGCAGTCTCGACATGGGCGGTGATGCTGTTTGCCGCCTTCTCGACCTTGGTCACCTTGGCGCTGGTGAAGATCTTGAGGCTGCGCTTTTCCAGCTGCTTGCGGGCGATGGCGGTGATTTCGGCATCCTCGACCGGCATGATGGTCGGCATCACTTCCACCACCGTGACGTCGACGCCCATCGAGCGATAGAAGCTTGCGAATTCGATGCCAATCGCACCCGAGCCCATGACGATCAGCGACTTCGGCAGCGCATCAGGCTTCAGCGCCTCGAAATAGGTCCAGACCAGCTTGCCGTCGGGCTCGATGCCGGGCAGCGCGCGCGGACGGGCGCCGGTCGCGATGATGATGTGCTTGGCGGTATAGGTGCCTTCGCCCTTGACGTTTTTCGGCAGCGGGTGCTGCGGCTCAACCACCGGTTTCGACGACTTGCCGACGACGATCTCGCCGGGCTTTGTCAGCTTGCCTTCGCCCCAGATGATGTCGATCTTGTTCTTCTTCATCAGGAAACCGACGCCGGCGTTGAGACGGGCAGAAACAGCGCGCGAGCGGCCGACGACGGCCTTGGCATCCGGCTTCACCGTGCCTTCAAGAACGAGGCCGAAATCCTTGAAGTGATTGGCATGATCGAGCACCTCGGCCGAACGCAACAGCGCCTTCGTCGGTATGCAGCCCCAGTTCAGGCAGATGCCGCCCATATGTTCGCGCTCGACGATCGCCGTCTTAAGCCCGAGCTGGGCCGCGCGAATGGCGGCGACATAGCCGCCGGGACCGGAGCCGATGATGATGACGTCGTAGGATTCAGCCATGTGTTTCCTGCCTTTGCTATGCTGCGCTGCGGGTCATGAGCACCCACGCGTGCCTATTGCTGTTTCCGAAGAGCGGCACGGCATCAGCGCGGGCAGCCCTCCGAGAATCCGTTTCTTACTTAAGCGACAAAGCCGCCTCATTATCGCTTGCTGCGACCAGCCTGACTGGCGGCGACCAGCCCTTTCGGATGTCCGGCAGCCTGCGTCCGAGGCCGATGCCGCGCATATGGCGGTAAACGCGCCGAGACTGCCGGTGAACCAGTTTTTCAGATCCCCAGCATCATCCGCACGATCGATTCCAGCCCGCGCCCGAGCGCCCGCGTGTTTTCCGCATCGAGGTGAATGCCGTCGATCGGCGTGGTCTTGGCGACAGAATTGCCATCGAAAAAGCCACAACCAAGCTCGTCGGCAAGGTCGCGATAGAGCGTTGCGAGCTTCGCCGATTCCTCGATGCCGCCGGGAAAGGATGCGGCGAAGGGCACATTGCCGGTCGCGCAGATCGCCGGCGGCGCTACGATCAGGATCTCCGGCCCGTCGAATTCAAAGGGCCAGGCGTGATTGCGGATCAGTCGCACAAGCCGGCTGATGCCCTGGCAGGCGGCAAAGGCGGAGCCAGCCACAACAGGCTTCATGTCGTTGGTGCCGAGCAGCAGGATGACGAGGTCGAGCGGCGCATGCGTCTGCAGGATCGTCGGCAGGACGCGGGCACCATTGCGATCGCAATCGGCAAGATGGTCGTCGAAAGCGGTCGTGCGACCGTTCAGGCCCTCAGCAATGACGCGCGCCTCGCTGCCGAGCGCTGCCTGAAGCACGCTCGGCCAACGGTTCTTGTACTCATGACGGCCGATAGTCTCAGGGTCATGACCCCAGGTCAGCGAGTCACCATAGCAAAGAACGGTCTTGGTCATTTCCGCCTCCGGTTCGCTATCAGACAAGCAAGCCCATTGGGTTTTCGATATAGCCCTTGAAGGCCTGGAGCAGCTCGGCGCCGAGCGCGCCGTCGACGCAGCGATGGTCGGTCGACAGCGTCACCGACATCACGGTGGCGATCGCCATTTCGCCGTTCTTGACGATCACCCGCTGCTCGCCGGCGCCGACCGCGAGGATCGTCGCATGCGGCGGGTTGACGACGGCGGCGAAGTTCTTCACGCCCATCATGCCCATGTTCGACACCGAACTGGTGCCGCCCTGATATTCCTCGGGCTTCAGCTTGCGGTCCTTGGCCCGCTTGCCGAGATCGCGCATCTCGTTGGAGATGACAGACAGTGTCTTCTGCTCGGCCTTGCGAATGATCGGCGTGATCAGGCCGCCCGGGATCGACACGGCGACGCCGACGTCGGCGTGCTTGTGCTTGATCATGTTATTGTCGGTCCACGACACATTGGCGTCCGGAACGTCGCGCAGCGCCAGCGCCATGGCCTTGATGACCATGTCGTTGACCGAGAGCTTGTAGGCCGGAGCGTTGTCCTTGCGCGGCGCCGCATCATTCAGCTGGGCGCGCAGCGCCATCAGGGCGTCGAGCTCGCAATCGACGCTGACGTAGAAATGCGGGATCGTCTGCTTGGATTCGACCAGCCGCCGGGCGATCGTCTTGCGCATGCCGTCATGCGGCACGAGCTCGTAGGAGCCCGGCTCGAAGAGCTTGAGCACGGCTTCCTCGGAGGCACCCTTCGGCGCGGCGGCCGGAGCCGGCGCGGCTGCAGCCTGAGGAGCAGCAGCGGCGGGAGCGGCAGCAGCCTTGGCGCCACCACCGGCAACGGCAGCTTCGATATCGCTCTTGATCACGCGGCCATGCGGACCGGAACCGGCGACGGCCGACAAGTCGATACCAGCTTCCTTGGCCAGCCGGCGGGCGAGCGGCGAAGAGAAGGTGCGGTTGCCACCTGATGAAACGGCTGCGGGTGCAGCGGCAGGCGCCGGTGCCGTGGCCGGAGCTGCCTCAGCCTTCGCCGGCGGAGCGTCGGCCTTCGGCGCAGGTGCGGCGTCAGCCTTGGCCGGGGCGGCGGAACCTGCACCACTTGCGGCAGCGGCAACATCTTCGCCATCGGCGGCGAGAACGGCGATCAGCGCATTGACCTTGACGCCTTCGGTGCCGGCCGGGACGACCAGCTTGGCAACCGTGCCTTCATCCACGGCTTCGACTTCCATCGTCGCCTTGTCAGTCTCGATCTCGGCGATCACATCGCCAGACTTGACCGTGTCGCCTTCCTTGACCAGCCACTTGGAAAGATTGCCTTCTTCCATGGTCGGAGAGAGGGCGGGCATCGTGATATTGATCGGCATCGAAATACCCTCCCCTTATTTGTAGCAAACAGCCTTCACCGCATCGACCACTTCGCCGACGTTCGGAAGCGCCAGCTTTTCGAGATTGGCGGCGTAAGGCATCGGAACGTCCTTGCCTGCGATCGTCAGGATCGGCGCATCGAGATAGTCGAAGGCCTGCTGCATGACGCGGGTGGCGATTTCGGTGCCGACGGAGGATTGCGGATAACCTTCCTCGACGGTGACGAGGCGGCCGGTTTTCTTCACAGATTCGATAACCGTCGGCAGATCCATCGGGCGGATGGTGCGAAGGTCGATCAGCTCAACGTCGATGCCGAGCTGTTCGAGTTCGGCGGCCGCCTTAGTCGCATAGGTCATACCGATGCCGAAGGAGACTACGGTGACGTCCTTGCCCTGGCGATGGATCCGCGCCTTGCCGATCGGCAGGACGAAATTATCGAGCTTCGGCACTTCGAAGTGCTGGCCGTAGAGAATTTCGTTTTCGAGGAAGATGATCGGGTTCGGATCGCGAATCGCCGCCTTCAGCAGACCCTTGGCGTCGGATGCCGTGTAAGGCATGATCACCTTGAGGCCGGGGATGGCGCTGTACCAGGCGGCATAGTCCTGGCTGTGCTGGGCGCCGACGCGGGCGGCGGCACCGTTCGGGCCGCGGAAGACGATCGGAGCGCCCATCTGGCCGCCGGACATATACAGCGTCTTAGCGGCCGAGTTGATGATATGGTCGATCGCCTGCATGGCGAAATTGAAGGTCATGAATTCAACGATCGGGCGGAGACCGGCCATGGCGGCACCGACGCCGACGCCGGCAAAGCCGTGCTCGGTGATCGGCGTATCGATGACGCGGCGGGGGCCGAATTCCTGCAGCAGGCCCTGCGTGACCTTGTAGGCGCCCTGATATTCGGCGACTTCCTCACCCATGACGAAGACGTCGTCGCTGGCGCGCATTTCTTCGGCCATGGCGTCGCGCAGTGCTTCGCGCACGGTCATCGAAACCATTTCGGTGCCGGCCGGGATTTCCGGGTCGTTCGGAACGACGGCCTTCGGCTCGGCCGGAAGCGGCGCGGAAGCAGAACCGGTGTTGGTCGGCTTCTCTTCCTGAGCCACCTGCGGAGCGGCGGCCGGCTTGGCGGCTGAAATGTCCGAAGCGGATTCGCCATCTTGCAGCAGCACGGCGATCTTGGTGTTGACCTTGACGCCTTCGGTGCCGGCGTCGACCAGCAGCTTGCCGATGACGCCTTCGTCGACCGCTTCGACTTCCATCGTCGCCTTGTCGGTTTCGATTTCGGCGATGACGTCGCCAGAAGTGACCTTGTCACCTTCCTGCTTCAGCCATTTGGACAGCGTGCCTTCTTCCATCGTCGGAGAGAGGGCGGGCATGAGGATATCGATAGGCATGGGTTCCCTCCCCGATTAGAGCAGAATGTCGGTGTAGAGCTCGGATGCATCCGGCTCCGGATCGGCCTGTGCGAAGTCGGCGCTGTCGGCGACGATGTCGCGAACATCCTTGTCGATCGCCTTCAGATCGTCTTCGGAAGCCCAGCCCTTTTCGATGAGGCGTGCCTTTACCTGCTCGATCGGATCCTGTTCGGAGCGCATCTTCTGCACTTCTTCCTTTGTGCGATATTTCGCCGGATCGGACATGGAGTGGCCGCGATAACGATAGGTCAGCATTTCGAGAATGATCGGGCCCTTGCCGGAGCGGCAATGTTCGAGCGCCTCGTCGGCCGCCGCCTTGACGGCGCGAACGTCCATGCCGTCGACCTGAATGCCGGGAATGCCGAAGCCGGAGCCGCGTAGCGAGTAATTCGACTGAGCGGTGGCACGGGCGGTCGAGGTGCCCATGGCGTAGCGGTTATTTTCGACGATATAGACGATCGGCAGCTTCCAGAGAGCCGCCATGTTGAAGCTCTCGTAGACCTGGCCCTGGTTGGCAGCGCCGTCGCCGAAATAGGCGATGGCGACATTGCCGTTGCCGCGGTAGTGGTTTGCAAAGGCAAGGCCGGTTCCGAGCGAAACCTGGGCGCCGACGATGCCGTGACCGCCGTAGAAATGCTTCTCTTTCGAGAACATGTGCATTGAGCCGCCCTTCCCGTGGGAATAGCCGCTACGGCGCCCGGTCAGTTCCGCCATGACCCCGCGCGCCTCCATGCCGGTTGCCAGCATGTGGCCGTGGTCGCGATAGGCGGTGATGACCTGATCGCCTTCCTTCTGCGCCATCTGCATGCCGACGACGACAGCTTCCTGACCGATATAGAGATGGCAAAAGCCGCCAATGAAGCCCATGCCGTAAAGCTGACCGGCCTTCTCCTCGAAGCGGCGGATCAGTAGCATCTCGCGATAGGCCTTGAGTTCCTCATCCCGATCGAAGTCGGCTACTGGGCCTCCATTCGATGCTTTGGCTGCTGGTTTTGCTGCAGTTTTGCGGCTGGAAACGGTCGCGGTCTTTCGCGGCGCCATTCAACCCTCCCTATGGGTTTGTCGTTTCTCGGTGGCGCGTACCATAGGGAAGAAATATGACCACAGCAATGCCATAATTGCATGGCTCGTATTCGACGCTAAGTTATTGGAAATAAATCAGAAATTCCAATTAACCTGATTCCGGTTAATTGGAATAATGTTTGAATATGACGATCTCGTCCGCACGCGACATATTCAGCTGATATCGCGCCTTTTCGTCCAGCATGTCCTTGTCGAGCGAGCCGTCACTCAGCAGCGCCACCTGGCTTTCCAGATGTTCGCGCTTCGCCTTCAGGACAGCAAGCTCTCTTTCGCGCGCGACGCGCTGACGCTCGAACGTCTCCGTCGCCCGCAGGCCATAATCGCCATGGATGCAATGATAACCGAAATAGGAAAGGAAGGCGACCGTCATAGCCGGGATGACGAAGCGGCCGAGCTTTCTCTTCTTATGATGCTTTGTCCACATACACGCATGCTCTTGAACGCATTACCAATTCGTTCAGCATAACGCGCAGAGATTAACCGTTCATTGACCGTAACCGCCGGCAAGAAAAAACCCGCGCCGGTGAGGCGCGGGTCGAGCATTGCAAATCAGATCGGATCAGCCTTTGATGATCGAGCGGCCGGCATATTGGGCCTGCGGGCCTAGGCCCTCCTCGATGCGGATCAGCTGATTGTACTTGGCGAGACGGTCAGAACGCGACAGTGAGCCGGTCTTGATCTGGCCGCAGTTGGTGGCGACGGCGAGATCGGCAATGGTCGAATCTTCCGTTTCTCCGGAGCGGTGCGACATGACGGCGGTATAGGCTGCCTTATGCGCCGTGTTAACGGAATCAAGCGTTTCCGTCAGCGAGCCGATCTGGTTGACCTTGACGAGGATCGAGTTGGCGACGCCCATGCGGATGCCGTCGCGAAGGCGGGCCGAGTTGGTGACGAAGAGATCGTCGCCGACGAGCTGAGTCTTCTTGCCGATCAGATCGGTCAGCGCCTTCCAGCCCTCCCAGTCGTCTTCGGCCATGCCGTCTTCGATCGAGATGATCGGGTATTTGCCGGCGAGCTCGGCCAGATATTCGGCCATGGCGCCAGACTCGAGCGTGCGGCCTTCGCCCTCCAGAACATACTTGCCGTCCTTGAAGAATTCCGTCGAGGCGCAGTCGAGGCCGAGGCACATGTCGTCGCCCGGCTTGTAGCCGGCTTTCTCGATCGACTTCATGATGAAGTCGAGGGCTTCGGGCGCACTCTTCAGGCCGGGAGCGAAGCCGCCTTCGTCACCGACATTGGTGTTGTGGCCCTGCGCGGCAAGCTCCTTGCGGAGCGTATGGAAGACTTCCGAACCCATGCGCACGGCGTCGGCGATCGAATCGGCGCCGACCGGCAGGATCATGAATTCCTGGAAGTCGATCGGGTTGTCGGCATGAGCGCCGCCGTTGATGATGTTCATCATCGGCACCGGCAGGAGGCTGGCGGAAGCGCCGCCGACGTAACGGTAAAGCGGCAGGCCGGATGCCTGGGCCGCAGCCTTGGCGACGGCGAGCGAGACGCCAAGGATGGCGTTGGCGCCGAGGCGCGACTTGTTCGGGGTGCCATCGAGCTCGATCATGATGTTGTCGATCTGGATCTGATTTTCGGCGTCGATGCCGCCGATCGCGTCGAAGATCTCGGTGTTGGCGGCCTCGACCGCCTTTTCGACGCCCTTGCCGAGGTAGCGCTTGCCGCCGTCGCGCAGCTCGACCGCCTCATGTGCGCCCGTCGAGGCGCCCGAGGGAACGGCCGCGCGGCCCATGCTGCCGTCTTCGAGATAGACGTCGACTTCGACGGTGGGGTTGCCACGGCTATCGAGGATCTCGCGGGCGATGATATCGGTGATTGCAGTCATGGGTTCTTCCTGCTCGGTGGGTGATAAGTCGTTCGAAGCCTGTCATAATCGAAGGCGTACAAATTACAATGGCGCAATTTTCCGCCTTCGAAGGTGTATGGCATCGTGGCCTAGACCACGATCATGTCAGCCTGTTGAACGTTAGGCCTTGGCGATCGCATCGAAGGCAAGCAACTTCTCGAGCAGTCGCGGCATGTCCTTGAGATAGACCATGTTCGGCCCGTCGGACGGTGCATTGTCGGGATCCTGATGGGTTTCGACGAAGACGCCGGCAATTCCCGTCGCCACTGCCGCGCGCGCCAGCGTTTCCACGAACTCGCGCTGGCCGCCGGAGGAATCGCCCTGCCCGCCCGGCTGCGCCACGGAATGGGTGGCGTCAAAAATGACGGGAGCCCCCATCGCCGCCATGATCGGCAGCGAACGCATGTCGGAAACCAGCGTATTGTAACCGAAGGAGGCACCGCGCTCGCACAAGAGCACATTCGGATTGCCGCTGGCGTTGAGCTTCTTCAGAACGTTCTTCATATCCCAAGGGGCGAGGAACTGGCCCTTCTTGACATTGACGGCGCGGCCGGTCCTAGCGGCGGCGATCAGAAGGTCGGTCTGACGGCAGAGGAAGGCCGGGATCTGCAGGACATCAACCACCTTGGCCACCTCGGCGCATTGCTCGGCCGTATGGACGTCGGTTACGACGGGAAAGCCGAATTCCTTCTTGAGGTCGGCAAAGACCTCCATGCCCTTTTCCAGGCCGATGCCGCGTTCAGCCGAGAGCGAGGTACGGTTCGCCTTGTCGAAGGAGCTCTTGTAGACGAGGCCAATGCCGAGCTTGCCGCAAAGCTCCTTCAGCGTGCCGGCGACCATGAAGGCGTGATCCCGGCTCTCCATTTGGCATGGACCGGCGATCAGCGACAAGCGGCCAGTATTGGAAAAAGTGACCTGGCCTTCGCCTTCGCCGATCCTGACTTCGGAATTCGTGTCGGTGCTCATCGTGTTTCCTCGAAGGCGAAGAGCGCACCCTGCCCGGGCGTGGGCTTCACCAGAATGCGATTGTTCTTGCGTGTGAATGTGATCCCGTTAGCACCCAAATGCGCTTCTGTCACGGCAAGATCGATGACGGTGAAGAGGATTGCCCGCCCCCGCAGGCCGCGATCGGCTGATGAGACAGCGGTTTCGAAATAGGCCTCCAGCCCTTCCGGCGTCATCAAGCTGATCTTTGCATTCGATGCCGCGATATTCATGCCGAAACCGGTTTTCTCCACCGCCGCCTGCCCAATCGCGAGCCCGACGAAGGCGGCGAATGCCGCCGGGTCCGGTGCACAAAGTGCGATCTCGGCAATGCCGATCACGCCATTGGCGTGCGTCTCCAGCGCGGCGCGATCTGTAGGGAACGAATTGATGCGCTGGCAAGTAAAGAGAAAGAAATCGGGGGCGCGCAAATCAGCTGCAAAGGCCAGCTTAAAGCTGCCGACGCTCTCCGAACCGTCCGGCATCCGCATCGGCCGGCTGAACTGCAACATCTCACCGGCGCTCGCGCCGTTGCTGACGAAGCGCTTATGATCGAGGTCGGCATCCTCGCTGAGGAAGGCCAGCGCAGAAAGTCCCTCCTCGCCGCAGCGGAAACGGAAGGCGCGATTGCGGGCGATGAAGACGTTGCCCTGGCGGGCTGCTGCCTCGCTCTCGTCGACACTCGCCACGCCAAGCGGCTCCAGATAGGTCTTGTCGGCGAAAAAGACGCAGGCATTCTCCGTTCCGAAGGGATGGCCCCCATCGGCGGCGACGGTGAAACCGAGCTTGCCGAGCCTTTCACGCGCCAGATCGATATTGACCACGGGCAGCACGACATGATCCAGCGGGTGCGACCTGGCGGAACGCGCGTTCATGAATATCCCTCCTGAAACCGGCAAGAGATGTGCGACAGCATCTCCCTCAATGCAAGACATGTGCGCCAATCCAGCAAATGAAAATAAAAATCTCCGCGAGTTGACGTGAACTTTTACGGAAATTTAGCTACTTGCGGAACACATATGGAACATATAGTGTCCGTTCTGGATTTGTTTCAATCACGGGGTCTGACGTCGATGCTCACGCGCAAACAACAGGAGCTTCTCCTTTTCATCCATGAGCGCATGAAGGAATCCGGCGTTCCTCCCTCTTTCGACGAAATGAAGGATGCCCTGGATCTCGCCTCGAAATCCGGCATTCACCGCCTGATCACGGCGCTTGAGGAACGCGGCTTCATTCGCCGCCTACCGAACCGCGCCCGGGCGCTCGAGGTGATCAAGCTTCCGGAGGCCTATAACCCCAGTCTTCAGCGTCGCGGTTTTTCGCCGAGCGTCATCGAGGGCAGCCTCGGCAAGCCCCAGCCGGTCGCCGCCCCCGCTGCGCCAAAGCCGATCGCCGACAATGGCAATTCCGTCTCCGTGCCGGTCATGGGACGTATCGCCGCCGGCGTTCCGATCTCGGCGATCCAGAACAACACCCACGACATCGTCGTTCCCGCAGATATGCTCGGCTCCGGTGAGCACTATGCGCTGGAGGTCAAAGGCGATTCGATGATCGACGCCGGCATCTTCGACGGCGACACCGTGATCATTCGCAACGGCAGTACCGCCAGTCCCGGCGATATCGTCGTTGCCCTCGTCGATGACGAGGAAGCAACGCTGAAGCGTTTCCGCCGCAAGGGCGCCTCGATCGCGCTCGAGGCCGCCAACCCGGCTTATGAGACCCGCATCTTCGGGCCCGACCGCGTGAAGGTGCAGGGTAAGCTCGTCGGCCTCATCCGTCGCTATCACTGACGCCGGATGGGCTGGAATCGGTAAAACGATCATTGCGCCAATCATAGGCGCGATGGCGCATCCATGGTCGCGACAAAGCATCGAAGGCGGTGGTGACCTCCAGGGCGGCATCGGCGAAACGCAATTCGAGCGAGCCGGTCCTACGCAGCGTCTCGCCGGTGAAAAGCGTGCCACCTGAACGGCAGCGGTTGAAACGCAGACGGACCGACGTCACGACGATATCGGCCGTATCGCAGGCCGGGCCGAGATAGGCGGCATTGTCGATAACGGTGACGATATGGCCATTGCCAAGTCTTGATGTGCACCAAGCCTTCTTGACGCAGGAAAAACGGTTTGCTTCACCGCCTGCTGCGGCTACCCGCATCGCCGCACTCGCTTCGTTCTGCTGATCGCGGGAAAGCCCGACACGGCGGCCTTCTCCTTCCGGCGGGATGGCCGGACCATCCAGCATCGTCGGCGGATCATGTGTCGGCAGCACCAGCGCTCTCTGCCACTGGTCGAATATGAAATCCGGCGGGTTTTCACGGTTGGAAGCTATTGCCTCAGCCGCGACGACCGCAACCAGACTGCCATCCTCCGAAATCACCAGATCCGGCGGCCGGGGGACCGGCAGAAGCAGCACGATGAGCGTCGAGATGGCGATGATCGATGTGCCGACGTGGCGCAGCCGAGTTCGCAGTAGCGTCAGCAGCAGAAAGCCTGCCACCGCCACTGCGAAATACCAGCCGGGCAAGCGGCCGATGCCGATATCACCGCCCCAGCCGGACACCGTCTTGGCAACCGCAATCACCAGATCGAGGCCGAATCCGACGACCTTCCAGAGCGGAGCGTCCAGACCGAAAGGCATGAGCAACATCGCCAACAATCCGGCCGGCATGACGATGAAGGAGATAATCGGCATCGTCGCAAGGTTTGCCGGCAGGCCGTAAGCCGTCAGGCGATGAAAATGCTCGATCGAAAACAATGCGGTGGAAAAGCCGCCGATCAGCGAGGTCAGGAAGACGCCGCCGAAGAAACCGGCGACGGCAGCCACCGGCCTCATGATCGGCAGTTTCAGAAAAGCGTTTTCGCGGACACGCCTGTCCTTCCACAACTGATAGCCCGATACCAAGGCCAATGTGGCGGCAAAGGACATCTGAAAGCTCGGTCCCAATACTTCCGAAGGTGAAATGGCGATGATGATGAGCGCGGAGAGAACGACATTGCGCAGGCTGATCGACGGCCTGTCGAAGAAGACGGCAATCAGCATGATGGCCATCATGATAAAGGCGCGCTCGGCCGAAACCCCGAAACCGGAGATCAGGTAATAGGCGGTGACGGCGATGAGCGCGCCGGCAGCGGCGATCTTCTTTGTCGGATAGGCTTGGGCGACGCCGGGAAAGAGGCTGAGCAGCATCCGAAAGCCGACGAAGAAGATGCCGGCCGACAGCGCCATGTTGAGGCCCGAGATCGCGACGATATGGGCAAGGCCGGACTGGCGCAGCGCCTCCGTCGTCGCGTGCGATATGGCGCGCCGTTCATCCGTCACCAGGGCAGCGGCAAAGGCGCCGGTATCACCGGGCAGGATCGATCTTATGCGGTCGCCGATGCTGCTGCGCAGCTGGTAGAGCCATTCGAGCAGGGCGTCCGCCGTCGACCTGACCGCCTGCGGGCCTGCCTCCAAGTCGAGTTTCTCCGGCGCACCATAGAAGAAACCGTTGGCGCCGATGCCGTCGAAATAGGCACCGAAGGAGAAGTCGTTGAGCGCGGGAAGTGCGGGGCCCGCCGGCGGCGTCAGACGTGCCTTGCCGGTGATGATGTCGCCGATCTCGAAAGGCGCATCGGCGCCCCGGACGATCGCGGTGATGCGTCTCGGCGGCCGTTTCAGCTCCGGCGCCTCGGTGCCGGCGACGGCAAGAATGTAGCGCCAGCGCCCGCGCCCGTCGCCTTCCCGCCGTTCGACGCGGCCAGTCACCGTCGTCGTCACGGATGAATCGAGGATCACCGTCGAAGCCCGCCAGCTCTCGAACTGAGCTGAGAGCATGCCGCCGGCGAAAAGTGCCAGCGCCATGAAACTTGCGCGCAAGGCCGGTCGGCTGGGATCGGTGAGGAAAACCGCGGCCGCCGACACCAGCAGGCAGAGCAGCGATGCAACGAGGGGAACATCCGATGCCGCAAGAAACCAGAATGCCGAGCCGGCTCCGAGGAAGACCGGCGAGAACAGCAGCAGGCGGCCATGATCGGCCTCTTCGCCCAGCATGTAGGCCCCGGCACGCAGCGATTGCCCGGCGGTGGCGAGCAGCCGACGATGCAATGGAGTCTGCGACTGTGTCCTTACCGATTGAGTCACCACCGCAGGCGCAGGAAAATCTGGCGGATCGGCAAGGCCCACGCCCGCTTGCGGCCGCAATTCGGCTGTCGTCGTTTCCTGCATGCCCCGCTCAAGATCACCCCGCCAAGCCCTAAGAATGCAACCTTCAAGCAAATCCGGCAAGGATAATCGATTGAAATACGAGGGAAAATCGTAAGCGGCAAAAGGCCAGTTGAATCATCGGCTTCCGCTATGCGTGCGGCTCATCGCTGCAGTGCCTAAAAGGTGATGCCGCAATGCACAAAATGCCGTCACGGTAACTTGGCATTAGCGTCACGATCATATAGCTATCGGAAAGGACGCTTAACCCCTATGGCGCTTTTGTGGCGCCACCGACATTTCGGAGGACAGCATGACGGATCAAAGCGCTACAATAAAAATCGGTGACAAATCGGTTGACCTCGCCGTTAAAAGCGGCACGATCGGCCCGAGCGTCATCGACATCGGTGCCCTCTACAAGAACACCGCTTCCTTCACTTACGATCCGGGCTTCACCTCGACCGCATCCTGTGAATCGAAAATCACCTATATCGACGGTGACGAAGGTGTGCTGCTGCACCGCGGCTATCCGATCGAGCAGCTGGCCGAGCACGGCGACTTCCTCGAGGTCTGCTACCTCCTGCTCTACGGCGAACTGCCGACGGCCGCGCAGAAGAAGGACTTCGACTATCGCGTCACGCACCACACGATGGTGCATGAGCAGATGAGCCGCTTCTTCACCGGCTTCCGCCGCGATGCACATCCGATGGCTGTCATGTGCGGCTGCGTCGGCGCACTGTCGGCCTTCTATCACGACTCCACAGACATCACCGATCCGCACCAGCGCATGGTCGCCAGCCTGCGCATGATCGCCAAGATGCCGACGCTTGCCGCCATGGCATATAAATACCATATCGGTCAGCCCTTCGTTTACCCGAAGAACGACCTCGACTATGCGTCGAACTTCCTGCGCATGTGCTTTGCCGTCCCCTGCGAGGAATATGTGGTTAATCCGGTGCTTGCCCGCGCGATGGACCGCATCTTCATCCTGCATGCCGATCACGAACAGAACGCCTCGACCTCGACCGTCCGTCTCGCCGGTTCATCGGGCGCCAACCCGTTCGCCTGCATCGCCGCCGGCATCGCCTGCCTATGGGGCCCCGCGCACGGCGGCGCCAACGAAGCAGCGCTCAACATGCTGACGGAAATCGGCACGGTCGACCACATTCCGGAATATATCGCCCGCGCCAAGGACAAAAACGATCCGTTCCGCCTGATGGGCTTCGGTCACCGCGTCTACAAGAACTACGATCCGCGTGCCAAGATCATGCAGAAGACGACGCATGAAGTGCTCGGCGAACTCGGTATCAAGGACGATCCGTTGCTGGAAGTGGCGATGGAGCTGGAGCGCATCGCGCTCACCGACGAATATTTCATCGAGAAGAAGCTCTATCCAAACATCGACTTCTACTCCGGCATCACGCTGAAGGCGCTGGGCTTCCCCACCACCATGTTCACAGTGCTCTTCGCCCTTGCCCGCACCGTCGGTTGGATCGCGCAGTGGAACGAGATGATCGAGGATCCAGAACAGCGCATCGGCCGTCCGCGCCAGCTCTATGTCGGCGAACCCAAGCGCGACTACATCCCGGTTTCGAAGCGCTGATCGCTTCAAAGCTCAAAAAGAAACCCGGTCAGGAATGGCCGGGTTTTTTCTTTTCCAAAACGTCGAGAAGGATTTCGGCGGCCTGTTCACCGGGCGGCTTTTCCGTCTGCATGCGCTGCCAGATGAGCTCGTAGCCTTCCTTCATGGCCTTCAGCTGATAGGTATCGGCCGACAGCCTTTCCATCCAGCGTGCAAGGCTTGCGCCGCGGACGACATCGTTCAGATATTCCGGCACGACCGGGTAATCGGCGATCAGATTCGGCAGCGCGCCGGTCCAGGTCTTGATGCCCGATGTCAGCATGCGCATGATCCAGTCGACCTTATAGGCGGAGACGACGGGAACGTCGGCAAGTGCGAGTTCGAGTATGACGGTTCCAGACGCCGCCATGGCTGCATCGGCCTCGGCAAAGGCTTTCCATTTTGCTTGCGCGCCGACGACGATCTCCGGCTTTACCGCCCATCCCGCCGTCATTTCGCGGACGAGCGCTTGCCTGTGCATTACGGTCGGCAGAATGAAGCGTGTCTGCCCATTACGGGCGACGATTTCATTCGTGGCAACCTCGAAATAAGGCAGAAGCTTCTGGATCTCGGAGGAGCGCGAGCCGGGAAGAAGCAGGATCGGGCCGTTGCCTGGCTTCCTTCCCACGCGCAGGCGACGTGTCTCCAGCAGCGCTGGGTCGGCGACCAGACGATGCCCGACATATGTCGTCGCCGGCCCATTGAGGCGCTGCATGGCTGCCGGTTCAAAGGGCAGGACGGCAAGCACGTGATCGACATAGCCGAGCATGCGCGTGGCGCGATATTCCTTCCAGGCCCAGACGCTCGGACAGACATAATTGACAACAGGCAGATCGGGTAACGCGGTGCGCACGCGCTTGGCGACGCGATGGGTGAAATCGGGACTGTCGATAATGAGAAGGATATCCGGCTTTGCAGCGACGATCTCAGCCGTGGTGCGACGGATCAGGGCAAACAGCCTTGGCAGCCGGCTCAGCACCTGGGTGATGCCCATGATCGACAGCTCGGAAAAATCGAACAGGGATTTCAAACCTTCCGCCTGCAGTCCCTCGCCGCCAACGCCGACAAGCTCCACCGGTCGGCTGTAAATCCGCTTGAGCGCCGCGATGAGATCGGCCCCGAGCAGATCGCCCGACACTTCACCGGCAATGACGGCGATCTTCAGCGGCGCCCCGTTCATTCGACTCCCCATGCCGGCAGACCGCGGTCGATGCCGCAGACGAACAACCCAGCCTCGTCGGCGGCGCTGATGACCGCGGCCCGATCAAGCACCAGTGAGCGACCGGCTTCGATTGCGATGCCGGCAAGGCCGGCTTTCGCAGCGTTCAGGATCGTCGCAACGCCGATCGCCGGCAGGTCGGCGCGAATATCCTGTTGCGGCTTGCAGAGCTTGACAAGCACGCCGCGGCGGCGCGGCGAGATCCGTCCGGCGGCCCTGAGGCCGGCGACACGGTCCAGCATCTCATCTGTGCCCTCAAGTCCTTCCAGCGCGACGACGCGCCCGCCGATGCTGACTGCACCCTGCCCGACATCCAGCCGGCCAAGCGTCTCGGCGGCATCAGCGGCCTGGCTGATATCGTGCCGGTCTTCCTTGCTGGGCGCGGCGGCGCCAAGCGGGCCAACGGAAACGAGCAGGTCGGGGGCGATCTCGTGGGCGCCGACGACGCGCCGGCCGTTCCCCTCGATCAACCGGATCACCATCTGCAGAACCGTATCGTCGCCGCCGGAGAGCAGTGTGCGAATGGCGGCCGGGACCTTCATCAGAATGCGCAACGTCGGACGGACCTCGCGCCATTCCGGCCGGCGGCGCACGCTCCCCGACATCACAACACGTCCGATGCCATAGCGGATGAAGAGACCCTCAAGGGCGGCGAAATCGCCGATGCCGACAACGGCGTGATCATAGCCTTCCCAGCGTGGCTCGCTCTCGTCCTTCAGCGCGATGATTACAGGATCTTCGCCTGCCGCGCGCGCGGCTTCGGCGACATAGGAAGGCAGAAGGCCGCCGCCGGCAATGATCGCCAGCCGGCCCGCAGCGGTGTCGCCTGTTAAAGCCACGGACTAGCCCTTCTGCCCCCGCGTCGGGGAGGACAGGGCGCGGTCGCTCTCGGCTGCAATGAAGTCGAGGATCTGCACAACCTGCTCGCAATCGGCATATTCCTCGCGGATCGCGGCGGCGTTTTCGCGCACGGAGCCCGTTCCTTCGAAAATCGCCTTGTAGGCCCGGCGCACCCGGTGGATGACGGCGCGGTCGATGCCGGCCCGTGTCATGCCGACGACGTTGAGGCCGCCCAGCAGACCGGGATTACCGTTCAGCATGCCATAGGGAATGACATCGTAACTCACCGCCGACAGGCCGCCGACGAAGGCGTGGCGGCCGACGCGGGTGAACTGGTGAACCGCCGAGCCGCCGCCCAGGATAACGCGATCCTCGATAACGACATGGCCGGCGAGCATGACGTTGTTCGACATGATCACATGGTTGCCGACCCGGCAGTCATGCGCGACGTGGGAGTTGGCAAGGAAAAGGTTGTTGTCACCAACGATCGTCTCACCGCCGAAATCGGCCGTGCCGGTGTTCATCGTGACACCTTCGCGGATTGTGCAATTTGCACCGACCGTCAGCGTCGTTTCCTCGCCGCCGTGGTGCACGCTCTGCGGATCACCGCCGACGACGGCCATTGGGAAGATGCGTGTGCCCTTGCCGATAACGGTGCGGCCGGTGACGATTGCATGCGCCAAGAGCTCGACATTCGCATGCAGGACGACATGCGGCCCGACATGGCAGAAAGGACCGATTTTGACGCCCTCACCGATCGTAGCCCCGTCTTCGACGACGGCCATCGGATGAATACGGGCGCTTTCGGCGATATTGCTCATGCCTGATCCTTACGAACGATCATCGCGCCGATGTCAGCTTCGGCGACAAGTGCGCCGTCAACCTTGGCGTCGCAATGGAATTTCCAGATATTGCCGCGTTGCTTGTTCTTCTTGACGTGGAATTCGACGCGGTCGCCGGGCACGACCGGCTTGCGGAAGCGCGCATTCTCGATGGTCATGAAGTAGACGAGGTTGCCGGTCTGACCTTCTTTCTTGGCGCAGATGGCGCCCGCCGTCTGAGCCATGCCCTCGATCAGCAAAACCCCGGGCATAATCGGCGCTTCCGGAAAGTGGCCGGTGAAATGTGGTTCGTTCACCGTGACGTTCTTGATACCGATCGCCGTGTTGTCGCCGTCGATCTCGATGATCTTGTCGACCATCAGAAACGGATAGCGATGCGGCAGCAGCTTCATGATCTCGGTAATATCAGCCGAAGAAAGCGTCGTCGTGGCTTCCTCAGTCATTTTGCTTGCCTCCAGGGTTCCTCCCGCGCAACTTGGATTTCGATACCTGTTGCGCTGCCTCTCTCAGATAGTCTTTTAGCGGACGTGCAGGTACACCGCCATATTGTCCGCCCGCGGCAAGGTCGGTCATGATACCGCTTTTGGCAGCGATCTGCACGCCATCGCCGATCGTCACATGTCCTTTGATTCCCGCTTGGCCGCCGATCTGCACGCCATTGCCGATTTTCGTGCTGCCGGCGATGCCGACCTGCGAAACGATGGCGCAATGGCGGCCGATCTGGACGTTGTGGCCGATCTGGACCTGATTGTCGATCTTGGTTCCCTCGCCGATCACCGTGTCGTCCATGGCGCCGCGGTCGATGGTCGTGTTGGCGCCGATCTCGACATTGTCCTGGATGATCACGCGGCCGATCTGAACGATCTTGATCATGCCGCGCGGACCCGGTGCATAACCAAAACCGTCCTGGCCGATCCGAACACCGTTGTGGATGATGACGCCATTGCCGATCAGCGCACAGAGAATGCTCGCTCCAGCCGCAATCGAACAATCCCGCCCGATCTTGACATTCGGACCGATGACGCTGTTCGCGCCGATGCGCGTTCCCGCCCCGATCTCGGCATGCGCACCGATAACGGCCAGCGGTTCGACGATCACGCCCTTTTCAAGTTTGGCGCTCCGATGGATCACCGCGCTCGGCGCAATCTCGCTTTCACCCGAAAGAGCGACAGGACGCAATGCTGCGGGATAGAACAAGCCTCCCGCCATTGCGAAGGCAGCATGCGGATTGGACGAGAAGATAACCGGGAGATGCGGAGGAACGAGATCGGCAAGCGCCTTGTCGCAGATTACCGCCGAGGCCTCGCATGTCGCAAATTCCTCGCGGTTGCGGCGCGACAGGATATAGCAGACATCGCCCGCCCCCGCCCGGCTGATGGGGGCGACGGACTTGACGATAACATTGGCATGATCGGAATTGGCAAGTTCCGCCCCAAGAAACTCTGCCAGCTCAGCGAGCCTCAGACCTTCATGGGGCAGAAAAAAAACGTTTTGCTCCATCGGCAATGCTCCAGAACGGAATTGAGTGTTACAGTTCCGGACTGCCGATATCAGAATTGGTTGTTAATGCCAAACTTGAAGTTTTGCGTCTTGTCGAAGTCTTCCTTGAGGACCGGGATTGCGTAATCCAGACGCAATGCACCGAAAGGAGACTGCCAAACGACACCGACACCGACGGAAGCGCGCAGCGAGGCGTCTTCGCCCTCAATGCCGTCGCCCCTCAGGTCGACGTCGTTGCCAAACAAGGTTCCGGCGTCGGCGAAGAGCGCGCCGCGCAGGTTGAAGTCCCGCGGGAAGCCCGGCATCGGGAAAGTCGCTTCAGCCGATGCGGTGAAGTATGTTGTACCGCCCAGCGGATCGTCGTTGTTGCCGGCAACGCGAGGGCCGATACCCTTGTTCTCGAAACCGCGAATGTCGCCATTTGTCAGCGTGAACTGGTCAAAGACGTTCAGGTGCTCACCGAAGCCGACGACATAACCCGCCGAAGCCGAAACCGAACCGATGATATCGGCATCGTCGGCGAGCAGGTGGTAGTAACGGGCCTTGCCGTAGATCTTGTAGAACTGCGAGTCGCCCCCGAGGCCGGCAATTTCCTGCGTCGCCGTAGCGTAGATGCCTTCGCGCGGCAGAACCGTGTCATCGAGCGTGTTGTAGGTCAGCGTCTGCGAGACTGAAGAACGTGTCCACGGGCTGTCCTCAACCAGATGCTGATACGGAGCGGACAGATCGGAAAGATCGCTGTTGTCAGCGTCGTACTTCATCTGCTTGTAGTTATAGCGGAAGGTCGTCGCCAGATCTTCGGTGATCGGCGCCGTGACGCGCAGAACGACGCTGGTTTCCTCGTAGTCGTAATTGTCGTTGCTTGACGTTTCGCTGTGGTTGACGTCGAAGCCGGCCGCCAGGCGGTAGCCGAGGAAATAGGGTTCGGTGAAGCTGACGCCGTAGGCGCGCGAGCCTTCCTGACCACCGCCGGCCGAGATGCGGATGTACTGACCGCGGCCAAGGAAGTTCTTTTCTTCGATCGATGCTTCGAGCAGCAGACCGTCACCGCCGGCGGCATAACCAGCGCCGACACCGAACGAACCGGTCGACTGATCCTGCACGTCGACCACCACCACGACACGGTCCGGGGAGCTGCCCGGCTGCGTGGAGATATTGACGGAAGAGAAGTAACCGAGCGCCTCCAGACGACGCTTGGCCTTGGTGATCATCTGTTGATTGAAGGCGTCGCCTTCGCTCATGTCGAATTCGCGGCGGATGACATAGTCGCGCGTACGGCTATTGCCGCGGATCTCGATGCGCTCGACATAGGCGCGCTCGCCCTGGTCGACGAGATACTCGACGCCGATCGTATTGTTGTTGAGGTCGCGGTTACCGCGCGGCGTGACGCGCGCAAAGGGATAACCGGCGGAGGCCACCTGATCGGAAATCGCTTCGATCGACTTCTGAACTTCCTTGGCGCTGTAGAGGTGGCCCTCTTTCGTGCGCACCAACGGCAGCAACTGATCCGAGCCGACGCCTTCAACGGTCGACTGCACGGTCACCGGACCAAAATTGTAGCGCTGGCCTTCTTCGATGTTGAAGGTGAGCGTGTATTTGTTGGTTGCCTCGTCAAAGCTGGCATCGGAAGAGACGATGCGCATGTCGGCATAGCCGCGATTGTAATAGAACTGGCGCAGCGCTTCTTCGTCGGCGTGGAGCTTGTCTTCGTTGTAGACGTCCTTGCGGGTCAGGAACGAAAGGAAGTTCGAACGCTTGGTCTGGATGACGGCAGCAAGGCGGCCGGCGCTATAGGCGTTGTTGCCGACGAAATTGATCGCATCGATCTTGGTGCGGTCACCTTCGTTGATGACGAAAGCAAGGTTGACGCGGCCTTCGCCCAGCGGCACCACCTGCGTCGTCACCTCGACTTCGCTGCGGCCGGTGGCGGCATAGGCATCCTTGATCGCCTGGATGTCGGACTGAATCTGCGTGTCGCTGTAAGGACCGGCAGCATGCGTCTGGACGATCGTCGCGAGCTTGTCGTCCTTGATCTTGCGGTTGCCGTTGAAGACGACCTGATTGACGAGCTGAGCTTCCTGGACGTTGACGACGAGCGTGCTGCCGGAAACCGAAATCTTCACATCGGAGAAGTAGCCCGTGCCGTAAAGCTGTTTGACTGAGTTATCGATATCAGTGTTCGAGAAACTCTTGCCGGGCGTGATGGTGAGGTTCGACCGGACGGCTTCCGCGCCGACGCGGCTTGCGCCACGCACATCGATGCGCTGGATGACCGCGGCCTCGGCGGCCGTAGCGGAAACGAACGTCAAAGCACCTGCGCCCGAAGCAACAACACTAGCAGACAGCGCAACCGCCGATACTGCGTTCAAAAACTTTGAACCAGCCTTCATTTCACCTATTACCTTTTTTCCCTCGTCCCCGTCCCCGGGAGAACCCGATTCCGGTCACGTGTGTCGTTTTACCCGCTTTTGACATACAAGCAAGGGAGGGCGTTAATTTCTGTTTACTTCATTTCCAAGCGTGACCCATTCGCCACTACAGCCTTGAAACATCGTAAATAAATAGTAATTCCCTTGCCTTACGCGTTTACCCTCAGCTCAGGGTGATGTCGTTCCAGGTCGTGAAAACCATCAATGTCAATATCATTGCCAGGCCTATACGAAATGCAATTTCCTGGGCCTTGGCACCCAGCGGTTTTCCTCTGACCGCCTCCACCGCATAGAACATCAGGTGGCCCCCATCAAGTACCGGAACCGGCATCAGGTTAAGCAATCCTATCGAAACCGACAGCACCGCAGCAAGCTGCAACACTGCCCCTACGCCAAGCTTCGCCATCTGGCCGGTAGCCTGCGCCACACGGATCGGCCCGCCCAGCTGATCGGCCCGCATCGATCCGCTGAAGATGTTGCCGATATATTTGAAGGTGTCCGTGACAATTTGCCCGCTGGCGATCACGCCCTCACGCAGCGCCTGGAGCGGCGTGTAGGTCTGCAGCCGGAAATTGCCGGAGTTCTTGTCGGTGGCGATGCCGATCTGACCGACTTCCATCTTGTTGCCGAACTGATCGGTCTGGTCGACGCGCTGCGGCACCATCGGCACATCGAGCTTCTGGCCGCCGCGCTCGACTGTGACGACAATCCTTTGGCCGGGGCGCATGCCGACATAACGGCGCACATCTTCAAAAGTCTCGACCTTGCCGCCATCGATGGCAACCAGGAGGTCGCCGGGAAGGATACCGGCGGCGGCCGCCGAGCTCTCCGGCTTGACCTCGGCAACGACCGGGTCGGCGATCATGCGGCCATAGACGGTGAAGAGAACAGTAAAGATGGCGATAGCCAGCAGAAAATTGGCGATCGGACCGGCTGCGACGGTCGCGGCACGTTTCCACAGCTTGGCTCCGGCGAAGGAGCGCGCCCTCTCCTCTTCGGACATGGCGGCAAGCTTGTCGCTGTCCGGTTTGCTCGACGCATCCTCATCGCCAAAGAAGCGGACGTAACCGCCAAGCGGGATTACGGAGATCTTCCAGCGTGTTCCATGGCGGTCGGTGAAGCCGAATAGTTCGGGACCAAAGCCGACCGAAAAGGCAAGAATACGAATGCCGCTCCAGCGCCCGACAAGGTAATGGCCCATCTCATGCACGAAGACGAGCAGCGAGAGCACCAGGATGAAGGTGACGATGTTCCCCATCACAAATGCGTATATGCCGGTCATCACGTCCATGGTTCCTTCCGTCGGGGTGCCGCGTCATCAGAGGCCGAACAATGCCGCTCCGAGCGACGTCATGCCAGCTCCCTTTATCTGTGAAAATGATACAGCAAGCAAGAACGCCGCAAAACAGGCGAAAATCAGTCCGTCGACGCGGTCCATGACGCCGCCATGGCCCGGGATGAGACGGCTCGAATCCTTGACGCCGAATTTGCGCTTAATGAAGGATTCGAAAAGATCGCCCGACTGGCTGCAGATCGACACGACGAGCGCCACGCCGGCGGCGGCGACTTCGGCGCCCGGAACGAGGAAATGGGAGAGAAGAACGCCGGCTGCGACCGCAGAAACGGCGCCGCCGATTGCACCAGACCATGTCTTTCCCGGCGAGATCGACGGGGCGAGCTTCGGTCCGCGGAGCGCCCTGCCGACGAAATAGGCGAGGATATCGGTCGCCCAGACGACGGCAAAGACGAAAAGCATGGCGTAAAGACCGGGTTGGTCGTTGCTTCTGATTGCGGCGAGCGCCAGGCCGGTGGCGCCGGCATAGAAGAGGCCGACCGGCAACCACCGGCTCGTGCCGTGCAGGATGATCAGGGCAATGCCGACGGCCGTGACGCCGGCCAGCATGCCGGCGGCGAATTCGAAATTTCCGACAAGCACGAGGAAGGCGACTGCCGCTTCGCCGACCCAGCCGACCACATTGGCGACCCAATCACGCGCAATGCCGGTTATCTTAGACCATTCATAGTAGATCAGCAGGCCGATCACCACGGCCAAGGCACGAAATGCAAAGCCGCCATACCAGGTGGCGACAAGAACGATGACCGCCAGAATCAATCCTGAAACGATGCGGAGCTTCAATTCTCTCTGCATCAGGTGCCGACCGCGGCTGCCTGCGATGACAGGCCGCCGAAGCGCCGGTCACGGGAGGCGAATTTTTCCAGCGCCGAGCGGAAAATCTCCGGGCTGAAATCGGGCCAATATTCCGGGATGAAGATGAATTCGGAATAGGCGGCCTGCCAAAGCAGAAAGTTGGAAAGCCGTTCCTCGCCGCTGGTGCGGATGATGAGATCCGGATCCGGGATGCCGGCCGTGTCGAGGCGTCCGTTGATCAGTGCGGGAGTGATGTCCTGTGCCCGCAGGCGGCCGGACTCGACGTCCCTCGCCAGACTCACGACGGCGCGAGAAATTTCATCGCGCGAGCCGTAATTGAAGGCGATGACCAGCGTCAGCGCCGTGTTGTCCCTGGTGGTCTCCTCCGCCTCAAGCAGCAGGCTGAGAATGTCGCTGCGCAGGCTGTGGCGGTCGCCGATAACCTTGATGCGCACATTCTGGCGATGAAGCTCGGCCAGGTCGCGACGAATGAAAGCCTTGAGCAGACCGAGCAGATCGGAAACCTCGGCTTCGGGCCGGCGCCAGTTCTCCGAGGAGAAGGCGAAGAGGGTGAGATATTTTATGCCGGCCGCGCCGGCGGCGCGGACTGTCTCGCGTACTGCCTCTACGCCCTTGCGATGGCCCATCGTGCGCGGCAAGCCGCGCTGCTTGGCCCAACGGCCATTGCCGTCCATGATGATGGCAACATGCTCTGGCACAGTCACAAATACAGATTCCGACATTTCCCGTCCGGTCTTTCCAGGCAAAGGCACAGGTCCACTAGACCTGCATGATTTCCTTTTCCTTCTCGCCAAGCAAGCGGTCGATTTCGGAAATCGTCTCGTCCGTCATCTTCTGTACCCGTTCGGATTGCGCACGGCTCTCGTCCTGGCCGATTACACCGTCCTTTTCGGCTTTCTTGAGGCCGTCCATGCCGTCACGGCGGACATGGCGAATCGCGACCTTGCTCTTTTCGGCATAGTCGTGCGCCACCTTGACGAGCGACTTGCGGCGCTCCTCGTTCAATTCCGGCAGCGGAATACGCAGGCTCTGACCGTCGACGATCGGGTTAAGGCCGAGATTGGATTCGCGGATGCCGCGTTCGACGGCACTGACCATCGACTTGTCCCAGACGGAAACCGTCAGCATGCGCGGCTCGGGCACGGTGATGTTGGCCACCTGGTTCAAGGGCACGCGCGAACCATAGGCCTCGATCGTTACCGGATCGAGGATGTTGGCCGAAGCACGGCCGGTGCGCAGCGATGCAATATCGCTCTTGAATGCGGAGACCGCGCCATCCATCCGGCGCTTCAGTTCCTTGATATCTATACCTTCACTCATGTCGATGCTCCCGTTTAGAGCGATGCCGAAAAGTCAGCGGCTTTCGGACATCTGATGCTCTAATTCTTTAATGTAGAACATGTTTCAGATTTCAGGCCAACCGGACCTAAAGCTCGATCATGTTCTAGCGAGGGCTGCGCCGAAACCGCGGCGCGGCTTGTATCAGTTGTCGGAGACGATGGTCTTGAGGCCACCGCCCGTCAAGATTTCAGCAAAACCACCCTTCTCGTGGATCGAGAAGACGATAATCGGAATGGAATTTTCCCTGGCGAGCGCCACCGCAGCAACGTCCATCACCGCAAGCCCCCTGTCCAGCACTTCCTGGTGCGTCAGGCGATCGAAGCGGGTCGCATCGGGGTATTTTTTTGGGTCGGCGGTGTAGATGCCGTCCACCTGCGTGCCCTTGAAGATCGCTTGAGCGCCCATTTCGGCAGCACGCAGTGCGGCGGCGGAATCGGTGGTGAAGAAGGGATTGCCGGTGCCGCCGGCAAAGATCACCACGCGTCCCATCGACAGATGATAAAGGGTCGCTCGTTGCGAGAAGCTCTCGCAGATCTCCGGCATGGAGATGGCCGAAAGCACCACCGTATCGATGTTCAGCTTGCGCAGCGAGGTTGCCAGCGCCAGCGCGTTGATGATGGTGCCGAGCATGCCCATATGGTCGCCGGTCACCCGGTCGCCGCCTTTGGATGCGACTGCGACACCCCGGAAGATATTGCCGCCACCGACGACGACGCCGACTTCCACGCCCATGTGCCTTGCCTCGGCAATATCGGATGCAATCCGGTCCGCCACCGTGACATCGATCCCGAAACCCTGGGCACCCATGAGCGCTTCGCCGGAAGCCTTGAGTAGAACGCGTTTATAGACAGGCTCTAAAGACATCTTGGCTCCTCGTAAATTGCCGTGAATGCCCGATACACGAAGGGCACCGCGTTGTCACGCGATGCCCTGGCGTTTTCCCAATTATGGCTGAAAGATCAACCCTTGACGGCAGCCGCAACTTCGGCTGCGAAATCGGTCTCTTCCTTCTCGACGCCTTCGCCGAGCAGAAGACGGGCCATGCCGGCAACTTCGATCGGCGCGCCGACGGCCTTTTCAGCTTCCTTGATGGCGGCTGCGACGGTGAGATCCGGATTGATGACGAAAGACTGCGAGAGAAGAGCAACTTCTTCGAAGAACTTGCGCATGCGGCCTTCGACCATCTTTTCGATGATGTTGTCGGGCTTGCCCGACGCGCGCGACTGCTCGATGAAAACGTTGCGCTCGCGCTCGGCGACGGCGGCATCGACTTCTTCCGGGCGGATCGCCAGCGGCGCGGTCGCGGCAATGTGCATGGCGACCTGGCGGCCGATTGCGTTCAGGGCTTCCTTGTCACCGGTCGACTTCAGCGCGACGAGAACGCCGAGCTTGCCGAGGCCGTCGGAAACCGCGTTGTGAATATAGGTGGCGACTATGCCGTCCTCGACGGACAGAGCGATCGAACGCCGCAGGTTCATGTTCTCGCCGATCGTTGCGATCGCATCCTTGATCGTGTCGGAAACGGACTTGCCGGATGCCGGATAGGTTGCGGCAGCCACCGCGTCGACAGTGCCATCCGTCGAAACGGCGACCTTGGCGATGCCGCGGACGAGATCCTGGAAGGCATCGTTACGCGCGACGAAGTCGGTTTCGGAGTTGACTTCGACGACGACGGCCTTCGTGCCTTGGCTCGAAACGCCAACGAGGCCTTCGGCGGCGGTGCGGCCGGACTTTTTGTCGGCCTTGGCAATGCCCTTGGCGCGCAGCCAGTCGATCGCCGCTTCCATGTCGCCATTGGTTTCTGCAAGAGCCTTCTTGCAATCCATCATGCCTGCGCCGGTCTTTTCGCGCAGTTCCTTCACCATTGCAGCCGTAATCTCGCTCATTATCTTCCTCTTGTCGGTTCAAAGGGTGGACCGCAAAGCGGCGCGGCACCGGATTGAGGCACGAAATGTACCTGTATGTATGACAGCGTGATGAAGACGCGCCATAACGAAACTGTATTGGCGGAACGCCTGACGCCTCCGCCTTGAAACAGGTAAGGCCGCCGAACTTCGATGAGTCGCGAGCGGCCTTCCCAGTCTATGCAAGCTTCGACGGAGTTTTGTCTCCGCCCGCCTTCATCAGCCTTCGGCTGCTTCCTCGAGAGCCGGCTCGACCGGAACTTCGGAGGATGCGCCGAGATCACGGCCGGAAGAGCTCTGCTGGCGCGCAATGCCGTCGATGGCAGCGCGAGAGATCAGCTCGCAGTAAAGAGCGATGGCGCGCGATGCGTCGTCATTGCCCGGGATCGGATAGTCGATCAGGTCCGGATCGCAGTTCGAATCGATGATGGCAACGACCGGGATGCCGAGGCGCTTGGCTTCGTCGATCGCGATCTTTTCCTTGTTGGTGTCGATGATGAACATCAGGTCGGGCGTGCCGCCCATATCGCGGATACCGCCGAGAGCCTTGTCGAGCTTTTCGCGTTCGCGCTCGAGGTTCAGGCGTTCCTTCTTGGTGAAGCCCTGGGCTTCGCCGTTGAGGATCTCGTCGAGCTTGCGCAGGCGCTGGATCGAGTTGGAGATCGTCTTCCAGTTCGTCATCATGCCGCCGAGCCAGCGCGAATTGACGTAGTACTGGGCTGAGCGCTTGGCGCTGTCGGCGATGATTTCGGAAGCCTGGCGCTTGGTGCCGACGAAGAGAACGCGGCCGCCACGGGCAACTGTGTCGCTGACGACCTGAAGGGCGCGCGACAGCATCGGAACGGTCTGGGCGAGATCGATGATGTGAATGTTGTTGCGATCGCCGAAGATATACGGCTTCATCTTCGGGTTCCACCGATGGGTCTGGTGGCCGAAGTGGACGCCTGCTTCAAGAAGCTGACGCATAGAAAAATCAGGCAATGCCATGCCTTGTTACTCCTTTTCCGGTTGAACCTCCGCAAGACGAACAGCACCCTCGTCGAGGATGCCACCGGCGGAACAGCCCGGATTTCTCCCGGACGATCCCATGCCTTACGTGTGGAATGCCGGTGCCCATACATTCCGTCGGGCATAAAAGCAAGGGAAACATTCCATTCGGCATAAAAACAAGGATTATGCCGGATTTCCGGCCGACTGCCCTTCCCTGGAAATGCCGCCGCTCAGCTTGCGAGTGTCGGCAGCAGCGCCAGCACGATGCCGGCATCGGGCATCGGCAGGACGGCGTCGATCTCCGCGGGCAGCAGGCTGGTGATCGCGCTGTCGGCGTTTCCGGTCGCCGTCCCCAGCGGACCACGGACGCCGTGCCGCGTCCAGGCGAGCTCCTGAGGCTTTCCAGGCTTGCGGCGCATAATGGTCTGGTGGCCTATTGCGCAACTGCAGGCCCCGTCGCAATGGACTGGCCGCTGGAATCGCTCCGATCACAAGAGCAGGACGACAGAAGGCGACTCAATCATCCCTGGTCGCCGACACAATAATGAACTTTGTGATATGGTTTTATGACATTGGAGAAACCGCGGCCTACTTGCAGACCTCAGCCTTGTGATCGAGCAGCTCGAGCTTGGCTAGCTTCCCCGTCAGAACGAAATCGCCATAATCCATCGTCAGGTCCCGGGTGATGCCGTTCTCGTAGAGCTTGAACGACATGCGATAGACCGGCAGCGAATCCGATTTTGCATTCTCGTTGAAATAGGCGATGGTCACCGGCCAGAAGGCCGTCTTCGAGAAGGCACCGGCATTGCCGGCATCGGCCTCCTCGGCAGCAGGTGTTTCCTGCTTGCCGACGATCGTTGTCGTCACCAGCGACTTGTCGCCGTCATCGGAACCATCGAAAACGCGGGCTTCGAAGAAGCGTTTTCCCTCTTTGGCGTTCTGGATCACATCGAGCATGTGTTCTGTCGGAAAGCGGCTTTCGCCAAGCTGCAGCTCGCGGCTTGCCGGCTGCTTGAGATCGACTTTGACGCCATTGGCCTGATTCTCGGCCGCGCCGTTGACCTCCTTGTCGAGCTGGTCGTCGGTGAAGGATTTGGTGTCGAAGGTAAACTTGCGGTCCTTCAGGTTCTCGAAGGTCTTTGTCTGCTGATCGCTGACGCGTACGCTGTCGCCAGTGTCGATCTGCGTCACGAAGCGAAAATTGGTGGTGAAGCCCTGGCAATAGTTGCCGTCAAATTCATAGACCATGCGCCCGTACATGGAGGCGATGCCGGAGCGGTCCGACGCATCCTTCAATTCCAAATCGTAGACCGCGCGATGGGCGACGAGGCCGGTCGCGATCGCAGCACTTGCCGCAGGCGCAGCCGCCCATGTTTGGGCGGAAAGGCCGGCGAGAAGCAGAGCGGCTAGACTCGATCGGAACATTCATTCACTCCTATTGGACTCGGCCGCGATGTTATATGAACTCTTTCGGCCAAATCGAGGCTCGAAGCTGTCATAATAAAGATTCTAGTCTTGATGCATAATTTTGGAAACATTGACAACAAAAGCGGAGACGAAAATGTCCAATGAAATTGCTGCACGCTTGAGCGAGATGGGGATAACCCTGCCCGAAGCCGCAGCACCCGCCGCAAATTACGTTCCCTATGTCATCAGCGGCAATCTTCTCTACATCTCCGGCCAGCTGCCGCTCGAGGGCGGCAAAGTCGCCGTATCGGGCCATCTCGGCAAGACCATCGACGTTGCGAGTGGCCAGCGCGCCGCCGAACTCTGCGCCATTAACATCCTCGCCCAGGCCAAAGCTGCGCTGGGCGGCGACCTCGGCCGCATCCGGCGCGTCATCAAGCTGAACGGTTTCGTCGCCTCGGCGCCCGATTTCATCGAGCAGCATCTCGTCATCAACGGCGCTTCGAACCTGATCGCCGGTGTGCTTGGCGAGGCCGGAAAACATGCGCGCGCCGCCGTCGGCATGGCCGCTCTGCCGCTTAACGCCGCCGTCGAGATCGACGCTATCATGGAAATCGCAGAATGACCAAAGCGGACTGGATCAAGGACGTGCCGGTCGCCCATCGCGGCTATCACGACCTGAATAAGCTTGTCTGGGAAAATACGCTCTCGGCCTTCTCGCGCGCTGTCGAAGCCGGCTTCGCGATCGAATGCGACCTGCATTACGCCTCCGACGGCGTACCGATCATCTTTCATGACGAGGATCTTCAGCGTCTGTGCAATCTGAACGGCGACGTCCGCGAGCGCACCTCCAGGGAACTCGGGCTGATCGCCGTCGGCGGCACGGGAGACAAGGTGCCGACGCTCAGCCAACTCCTCGATCTCGTCCAGGGCAAGGTGCCCCTGGTGCTGGAGCTGAAGGGCCGTGAGGCCGACGACGAAGGCTTTGCTGAATCCGTGCTCGAAGTGCTTGAGGGCTATGAGGGCAAGGTCGCGCTGATGAGCTTCGACCATTGGCTGCTGCGCGATCTAAAGGCGCTTGGCTCGCCCTACCCGCTCGGGCTGACCGCCAACGGCAACACGCCGGAGGAGTTTGAGACCCATGCCAAGGCGATGGAGATCGGTCTCGATTTCATCTCCTATTATTATGACGACCTGCCGAATGCCTTCATCACGGGCGAACGCGAAAAGGGCATTCCGGTGATTACCTGGACGGTGCGAGACGAAGAGGCGCGCCGGCGCACTTTCGCCAATGCAGACCAGATGACCTTCGAAGGTTTCGACCCGCGTGCGGTTTGACGCTCGCTTTTTGGGCAAGATCATGCGCAGACTGAAACAGAGCCGAAACCCTCCTCCCACAGGCTTCGCATCCGCCGCATGACCGATGAACTGTCCATTCGCGTAGAACGCTCCTTCACCGCGATTTCCCCGGAGAGCTGGTCCAGGCTTTCCGGGGCGTCGAAGGGTGGCAACACGCTTGCCTACAATCCTTTCGTTTCGCACGCCTTTTTGTCGTCGCTGGAAGAGTCCGGCTCGGCCACAGCCGAAACCGGTTGGCTCGGCCACCACCTGTTACTCGAAACCGATCGCGGCGAGTTGATCGGCGCCCTGCCCGGCTACCTCAAAAACCACAGCCAGGGCGAATATGTGTTCGACCACGGCTGGGCCGACGCCTTTGAGCGGGCCGGCGGGCGTTATTATCCCAAGCTGCAGTGCTCGATTCCGTTTACACCCGCGACCGGGCCGCGTCTTCTCGTCGCCGAAGGGTTGCAGCGGCTGCCGATCCAGAGCGCGATCGCCGAAAGCCTGAAGGAGGTCGTGCGCCGGCTCGACATCTCGTCGGCGCATATTACCTTCGTGCCGGACGAGGAGATCGGCGTCTTCGAGATGGACGGCTATCTGCACCGCACCGACCAGCAGTTTCATTTCATCAATGACGGCTATGCCAATCACGACGACTTCCTCGAAACGCTCGCTTCGCGCAAACGCAAGGCATTGCGCAAGGAGCGCCGCGCCGCGCTCGAAACCGGCATCAGCATCGACTGGCTGACCGGCCGCGATCTGACGGAGCGGATCTGGGACCAGTTCTTCAAATTTTACATGGATACCGGCGGCCGCAAATGGGGCCGGCCCTATCTCACCCGCAAATTCTACTCGCTGATCGGCGAGCGCATGGCCGACGATATCCTGCTCGTCATGGCCAAGCGCGACGAACGCTATATTGCCGGCGCAATCAATTTCATCGGCGGCGATACGCTCTACGGCCGTCACTGGGGCTGCATCGAGGATCACCCCTTCCTGCATTTCGAGGTCTGCTATCACCAGGCGATCGACTTCGCCTTGGCGAAGGGGTTGAAACGGGTCGAGGCCGGAGCGCAGGGCGAACATAAGCTCGCTCGCGGCTACCTGCCGGTGACGACGCACTCCGCTCATTATGTCGCCCATGCCGGACTGCGCCGCGCGATCGGTGATTATCTCGCGCGCGAGCGCGCCGATGTCGAGCAGATGAGTGAGCTGCTGAGCGAGCACAGCCCCTTCCGCAAGGGTGAGCGTCGGCAGGAGGATTGACGCCGCCCCGGCGAGCGCGCTACCCGATCAAATGGAACGTGAGGAGATTTCGCGATGACCAGCGCCTATGACGACAACAATATTTTCGCCAAGATCCTGCGCGGCGAAATTCCCTCGCACCGAATCTACGAGGACCAGCATACGGTCGCCTTCATGGATGTGATGCCGCAGGCGCCGGGCCACGTGCTCGTCGTTCCGAAGGCGCCTTCGCGCAATATCCTCGATGCCGATCCCGCCACCCTCGTCCATGCCATTACCGTCGTTCAAAAGGTCGCCCAGGCGGTCCAGCAAGTTTTCGACGCCGATGGCGTGTTCATCGCCCAGTTCAACGAACCGGCGGCCGGACAAACGGTGTTCCATCTGCATTTCCACATCATCCCCCGCCATGAGGGTGTGGCGCTCAAGCCGCATTCGGGCAAGATGGAAGATGGCGCCGTGCTTGCCGCCCATGCCGAAAAGATCCGGGCGGCCCTGGCATAACGCGAATTCCTGGCAACGACGGAAACAGAAAAAGGCCGCGGATACCGCGGCCTTTTCCGATTCGGTGACGAACTCTCACTTCTTGCGCGGAACCTTGGGAACCGTGCTTCCCTTCTTGGGGGCGTCGCGGACCTCAGGCTCGGCCTGCGGGACCGTCTTGGCGCGGGTCTTGCGGGCCGTCTTCGTCTTCAGCTCGCCATCATCCTCGTCGTCGGTTTCGGGATGGACGACCTCGGCCTCCGGCTTCGGCTTGATCGGCGCCGTATCCGGAATGGCTTCCAGCAGGATACCAGGCTTGCCGTCTTCCTTCGGGCCGACGGTGACGTTGACGACGCCGCCCTTCTTCAGCTTGCCGAAGAGGATTTCGTTGGCGAGCGGCTTCTTGATCGTGTCCTGGATTACCCGGGCCAGCGGGCGGGCGCCCATCTTCTCGTCGTAACCCTTCTCTGCAAGCCAGGCGATCGCATCCTCATGCAGGTCGAAGGTGACGTTCCTTTCAGAAAGCTGGGCCTCCAGCTGCATGATGAACTTCTGAACGACCTTGTGAATGACCGCCGTCGGCAGCGCCGCGAACGGGATGATTGCGTCGAGACGGTTGCGGAACTCCGGCGTGAAGAGACGGGTCAGCGCCTCCTCGTCCTCGCCAGTGCGCTTGGACGAGCCGAAGCCGATGGCCGCCTTGGCCATTTCGGAGGCGCCCGCATTCGTCGTCATGATCAGGATGACGTTGCGGAAGTCGATCTTCTTGCCGTTGTGGTCGGTCAGGGTGCCATGGTCCATGACCTGCAGCAGGATATTGTAGATATCCGGATGCGCCTTCTCGATTTCGTCGAGCAGGACCACGCAATGCGGATGCTGGTCGACGCCATCGGTCAAGAGGCCACCCTGGTCGAAGCCGACATAGCCGGGAGGTGCGCCGAGCAGACGCGAGACCGTATGCCGCTCCATATATTCCGACATGTCGAAGCGCAGGAGCTCGACGCCGAGCGACGCTGCCAGTTGCTTTGCCACCTCGGTCTTGCCGACGCCGGTCGGACCGGAGAAGACATAGGCGCCGATCGGCTTGTTCGGCTCGCGAAGGCCGGCACGCGCCAGCTTGATCGATGTCGAAAGCGCTTCGATCGCGATGTCCTGTCCGTAGACCACCGAACGCAGTTCCTGCTCGAGATTGGCAAGCACGGCCTCGTCGTCCTTGGAGACGGTCTTCGGCGGAATGCGGGCCATCGTGGCGATCGTCGCCTCGATCTCCTTCTCGGTGATCAGCTTGCGGCGCTTCGACGGCGGCAGCAGCATCTGGGCCGCACCCGTTTCGTCGATCACATCGATCGCCTTGTCCGGCAGCTTGCGGTCGGAGATGTAGCGGGCCGACAGCTCGACGGCCGACTTGATGGCGTCGTTGGAATAACGCAGATGATGATATTCTTCGAAATAGGGCTTCAGCCCCTTCATGATCTCGATCGCATCATTGATCGACGGTTCGCTGACGTCGATCTTCTGGAAACGACGGACCAGCGCCCGGTCCTTCTCGAAGAACTGGCGGTATTCCTTATAGGTGGTCGAACCGATGCAGCGGATCGCGCCCGATGACAGGGCCGGCTTCAGCAGGTTCGATGCATCCATCGCCCCGCCCGAGGTGGCGCCGGCACCGATCACCGTATGGATTTCGTCGATGAAGAGGACGGCGCCCGGATATTCTTCCAGCTCCTTGACGACCTGCTTCAGCCGTTCCTCGAAGTCGCCGCGGTAGCGCGTGCCGGCAAGCAGCGTGCCCATGTCGAGCGAGAAGATCGTCGCATCGGCGAGCGCCTCGGGCACCTTGCCTTCGACGATGCGCTTGGCCAGCCCTTCGGCGATCGCCGTCTTGCCGACGCCGGGATCACCGACATAGAGCGGATTATTCTTCGAACGGCGGCAGAGGATCTGGATGGTGCGGCTGACCTCGGCATGACGGCCGATCAGCGGGTCGATCTTACCGCCCTTGGCCTTCTCGTTGAGATTGACACAATAGGCTTTGAGCGCATCCTGCTGCTTCTTGGGGCCGCCCTCTTCCTCGCCGCCGCGCGCCGTCGGCTTGCTCTCGGCCTCCTCTTCGGCGCCGCGCGGAGTACGGGTCTCCGACGCGCCCGGCCGCTTGCCGATACCGTGGGAGATGTAGTTGACGGCATCGTAACGGGTCATCTCCTGCTCCTGCAGGAAATAGGCGGCATGGCTTTCACGCTCGGCGAAGATCGCGACGAGCACGTTTGCGCCGGTCACTTCTTCGCGGCCGGATGACTGCACGTGGATGACGGCACGCTGGATGACGCGCTGGAAGCCGGAGGTCGGCTTGGAATCCTCGTCGTAACCGGTGATCAGATTGGAAAGTTCGTTATCGACATATTCGACGAGCGTCTTGCGCAGCGCGTCGAGATCGACATTGCAGGCGCCCATAACCGCGGCCGCATCGGCATCGTCGATCAGGGCGAGCAGCAGATGCTCGAGCGTCGCATATTCATGATGCCGCTCGTTGGCAAAGGTCAGTGCCTGATGGAGCGCCTTCTCTAAACTAGGCGAAAATGTTGGCACGTTCAGATCCTCACTTCTTTTCCATGACGCATTGCAGCGGATGCTGGTGCTGCCGGGCGAAGTCCATCACCTGGCTGACCTTCGTTTCCGCTACCTCGTATGTGAATATTCCGCACTCGCCGACGCCGTGATTGTGGACATGGAGCATGATGCGGGTGGCACTTTCACGGTCCTTCTGAAAAAAACGCTCCAGAATATGAATGACGAATTCCATGGGCGTATAATCGTCATTCAAAAGCAGCACGCGATAGAGGTTAGGCTTCTTGGTCTTCGGCTTGGTGCGCGTGATGACCGAGGTTCCGCGATTTCCGTTGTCCCCGTTCCTTTCGCTGTCGTTCTGCATCCGGATCGGCTTTGCGATCATTGTCATTCATTCCTCGATCAATCCGGCGGAGCATGGGAGGGTGCTTTTCCCGCCGAATATCTGAAACACTAACTTAGTTCATAATGGGCCGATTTTAAGCCCCCTGTCAGACACTGCAATCAAGAAATGCCGGCATGCACGGGAAAGACCCAAAATGACCCCGGACGGTCCGACGCAGCAATGAAAGTGGAAACAAAAAAGACCGGCTACAGGTGCGTAGCCAGTCTTTATCTTTCAATATGTAGCGCAGGTTGCGCGTTTGACGTTGCTTCAGGCGGCAGCGGGGGTCGCCGGCTGCGGCGATTTCGGCGACTTGACTACGCCAGCGGCAGCAGCAGCGATCGGCGCCTCATAGGGCTTGTAGGCGGATTTGGCGAGATCGGCATACATTTCGCCGAGCTTGGTCGTTTCGGAGACGAAGCTCTCATAGGCCGATTTGACGTAGCCGGTCTGCAGTTCGAAAGCGGCCTCGAAGCTCCTGACGCCTGCCAAGGTTTCAAAATGCGTTACGGCATCCTGAAAGGACTTTTTCGAATATTCAGCGGCTTCCGCGGCGATTGCCTGAAAGCCCCTGGTCGTCTCGGAATAGGTTCTCAGCGCCGTGTCGACGGCTTCCTTGCTCTTTTTGTTGGCTTCGTCAAAGTTGAACATGGCCGTCCTCCGTTGGGCTGTTGGATGGCGGCAGGGTAGCCGCAACGCACAAATAGTCAAGTAGTCTTGTGCGACGCAAAACATCTCAAGGTTGCGTTACAGCAGTAAGACAAAGCGAGCGCGCCGGTGAACGTACCTCTTTAACGGTTTTTGCTAATATATGTCATATTGTCACAACCAGGCGTTTTAAAAAAAATTTGATTCGGCAGCAAAAAAAACAAAAAAACCGGGCGGATGTTGCCGCCCGGTCCACTTCAAGCTCTCATGCGCGATCAAAGATCGACGTCGAGGATCGCCATCGAAAAGTTGTAGGAGCGGTCGCCGTCCTCGTCATCGACATAGACGACGCCCAGAAATTCTTCGCCGAGATAGACTTCCGCAGAATCATTCTTGCGCGGACGCGCCTTGACGACGATCTGCGGGTTGAGCGTACGTTTGAAGTAGGCGTCGAGCTTCTTGATTTCTTCTGGCTTCACTCTGTCATCTCCGTAAGCGGCCTTGATTGGCCGCTTCTTGCACAGGAAAAGCAGCGGTGTAAAGGCGGGGGCGCCGCTTGGCGATGACTGTCCCCGCTCAGGTTCCGTCGCTTATTATGTCTTTCCAGCGCCGACACTCAGATATCGGCGCCGATTACCTGATCCATATTGCGCGACGGCTCGGAACAACCGGCCTCGCCCACAACCTTGGCCGGCACGCCTGCGACCGTCTTCTTGGGGGGCACAGCCTTCAGCACCACAGAGCCGGCGGCGACGCGCGAGCAATAGCCGATCTCGATATTGCCGAGGATCTTCGCACCGGCGCCGATCATGACGCCGCTGCCAATCTTCGGGTGGCGATCAGCGCCCTCCTTGCCGGTGCCGCCGAGCGTCACGCCGTGCAGGATCGAGACATTGTCGCCGATGACGGCCGTCTCGCCGACGACGAGGCCGGTGGCGTGATCGAGGAAGATGCCCTTGCCAATACGCGCAGCCGGATTGATGTCGGTCTGGAAGACGCTGGAGGATCGGCTCTGCAGATAGAGCGCGAAATCACGCCGGCCACGATTCAGCAGCCAATGGGCGAGACGATGCGTCTGCAGCGCATGGAAACCTTTGAAATAAAGCACCGCCTCCATGAAGCGCAGGCAGGCGGGATCGCGGTCGTAGATGGCCTGGATGTCGACGCGAAGAATGGAGCTCCACTCCGGCCAGTCGAGCAGCATTTCCTCGAAGGTCTGACGCAGCAGGTTCGCCTGCATATCCGGATGGTCGAGACGTTCGCAGATGCGGTGGATGACGCATTCCTCAAGCGAATGATAATTGATCACCGTCGAATAGAGGAAGGCCGCGAGAACCGGATCCTTTTCGGCCGCGATCCGTGCTTCCTCGCGCAGGCTGTCCCAGATGGGATCCATCACCTTCAGCGGATGGCCAGTCTCAAAAGCACGGATATCTGTCTTGGCGACCATCGCCGCTCTCCTCGTTGCCAGCCGGAATGCCGTTTCGGAATGCCCATATATAGTGGAAAACGCCAATAACATAAATGGGTGCCGTCACCATGGTTTTTTAGCATGGTTTTTCGGCATCACGATGATGTCACCCCTCGGCAACCCTTGCGTAGAAGGCCAGCACCGCCTGCTTGAAAACCTTATCGCCGACGGCGAGCATGTGATCGCGGCCGGGAATATCGAGAGCTTCGGCCTCGGGCATCAGGGCAGCCAACTCCTGCGGCGAGCCGGCGATATCGTCCTTGGTGCCGACGCCGATCAGGGTCGGCATGTCGAGCTTGCCCATATCGGAGCGAGCGACAAGGTCGCGCGAGCCGCGGATGCAGGCGGCTAGCGCAGTGCGGTCGCTTTTCGTCTGTTCGGCGAAGGCGCGGAACATGCGGCCGCGGTCATGCGTCACGACCTCCAGCGACGGAGCCAGCAGCGCATCGGCGATCGGATCCCAGTCGCCGACCCCGTCGGTCATGCCGATGCCGAGGCCGCCGAGCACCAGCGAGCGGACGCGATGCGGATTGGCAAGTGCTGCAAATACCGAAATGCGCGCCCCCATCGAATAGCCCATGAGATTCGCCTCAGGGATGCCGAGATGATCGAGCAAGGCGATCGCATCGCCGGCCATGACCCAGGGGCGATAGGCTTCGGCATCGTGCGGCTTGTCGCTTGCGCCATGGCCGCGATTGTCGATGGCGATCACCCGGTAGCCCGCATCGCCCAGCGTCTTCAGCCAGCCCGGATGCACCCAGTTGACGCTTGCCGTCGAAGCAAAGCCATGGATCAACAGGACAGGCACGCCGGAGGGGTCGCCCTCGTCGAAAAAGGCGATCTTCAATCCATCATGAGTGAAGCTTGAAAATGCGGGTGTATTCAGGTTCATCGGGCCTTCCTTTTGGCGCGACCATAGTCGAGCCGCCTCTCGGCGGGAAGCCAAATTGTGGGTAAAAACTGTGCCCGGCACGGCGCTTTGGCTCTACACATTTGAGACGAAGGCTTATAAGGTTCGCGCACTTTCAAAGCATTCGGAGAGCGACATGGCCGGCCACAACATTCCCCACTTCCAGAACGACGGCGGTCATCGCGTCATCGAAGTCGGCGTCAAGGAATTCATGTGCACCGGCGCTTCGGTTCCTTTCGACCATCCGCATATCTTCATCGACATGGGCGACGACAACGAGAAGGTCTGCTCCTATTGCTCGACGCTTTACCGTTATAATGCATCTCTCAAGCCGAGCCAGACCAATCCGGCCGGCTGCGTTTTCCACGTGAAGGCGGCGTAAACCGTCCAGAATCCGGATCGGACTGACAATGCCGGTCGAACATGCCGCCATCATCGGCGCCGGCATTGCCGGGCTGACAGCTGCGCTTGCGCTTTCGCGTTGGGGCATCAGCTCGGAGATTTTCGAGCAGGCGGATGAACTCGTCGCAGTTGGCGCCGGCTTGCAGGTTTCGCCGAACGCCTCCCGCATCCTGGCAGAACTCGGCGTCGTCGAGGGACTTTCAAAAGTCTGGCTCGAACCGGAAGCGATCCGGCTGATGTCAGGCGGTTCGCTGCGCCAGCTCGCGGCCGTGCCGGCCGGCAAATTCGCGCGACAGCGCTGGGGTGCACCCTATGGCGTGCTGCACCGCGCCACATTGCAGAATGCGCTTCTCACGGCGATCGAAGCCGATCCGCTCTGCCGGCTTCATCTTGGTGTGCGAGTGGAATCGAATTCGCCGCCTGTCGAGCGCGCTGCCGATGTCGTCATCGGCGCGGACGGCGTCTGGTCGAAGCTCCGGCAATCCGTGCCCGGCAGCCCCTCACCGCGCTTTTCCGGCAATATCGCCTACCGCTTCACCATTCCCGAAGACCAGGCGCCAGGTTTTCTCGACCGGACAAGCGTTTCGGCTTTCCTCGGCGGATCGGCCCATCTTGTCTGCTATCCGCTGAAAGAGATCGGCAGCATCAACATGGTGGCGATCACCGCCGGCAATGTCTCGCCGCAGGCTTGGCGCAGCGAGCCGACCGCAGAGCAGCGCGCGCGGCTCAAGGCGCAGCTTTCCGGCTGGAACAGCGCGATCGTCTCGCTGCTCGAAGAACAGCAGAAGCTGACGTTCTGGCCGCTCTTCGAAACCACGCCGGGCGGGTGGCAGGACGGCCGCAGGACGGTTCTGATCGGCGACGCCGCGCATGCGATGATGCCCTTTGCCGGCCAGGGAGCGGCCATGGCGGTCGAAGACGCCTACGAACTTGCCGCGTTTCTCGCCAATCGTCCCGTGGCGGAAGCGCTGGCGCTCTTTGAAAGGCATCGCGCGCCGCGCATTGCAAAGCTTCGCCAGCGCGGCGCCTTCAACAAATTTGCCTATCATGCGAAGGGCCCGATCCGGATCGGCCGCGATCTGGTGCTCGGCCTGAGGCCGCCGCAAAGCCTGGCGGCCGATCTCGACTGGATCTACGGCTACCGGGCTGAGGGCACGCTGTTAGGCTTGGCAAGCGGCCGCAGCGCCTAAAGCGCGTCACAATCTTTCAGATTCGCTCCTTGCGCTTTAGGTGTTTGTTTTACGCATGTCGTTGCCACAAAACCGCTGCATCCTTTTGCGCGACATGAGTTAGCCGCAACGGCTCAGACTGCACTTGCCGCCGCAAAACCCCGTTCAATATCGGCCTTGAGGTCGGCCACGTCTTCAAGGCCGATCTGCAGGCGGATGACCGGACCTTCCTTCGGCGCCTTAACGACCTTGCGGTCATTGAGATAGGCGTGCAGCGCGAGGCTTTCAAAGCCGCCCCAGGAATATCCGAGACCGAAAATCCTCAGCGCATCGAGGAAGGCATGCGCCTTCGGTTTGAATTTCTCGGGGCTCTCAGCGGCAAGCACAAAGGAAAAGATGCCGCTGGCGCCCTTAAAATCGCGCTTCCAGATGTGGTGGGAGGGGAAACTCGGCAGCGCTGGATGCAGCACGCGGGCGACGCCCTCTCTGCCCTCCAGCCATTTCGCAATATCACGCGCGCTTTCATAATGCCGCTCGAGGCGCAGGCCCATGCTGCGCAATCCGCGCAGGATCTGATAGGCATCGTCGGGTGCGCCACAGATGCCAAGGGCACCGTTCGCCTCCTTCAGCCGCTCCCAGTGCTCCGCATTGGCCGATACCGTTCCGAGCAGGATATCGGAATGGCCGGACGGATATTTCGTCGCCGCATGGATGGAGATATCGACGCCGTGATCGAGCGGCCGGAAATAGAGCGGCGTCGCCCAGGTGTTGTCCATCATGACGACGGCGCCTCGGCGATGGGCGACCGCCGCGATCGCCGGAATATCTTGCATTTCGAAGGTATTGGAACCGGGAGCCTCGGTATGGACGAGCCTGGTGTTCGGCCGGAACAGCGTCTCGATGCCGGCGCCGATCGCCGGATCGTAATATTCCACCTCGACACCGAGGCGCTTCAGCATCGTATCGCAGAAATGGCGCGTCGGGCCATAAACCGAGTCGACGACAAGTGCGTGATCGCCGGCGGCGACAAACCCGAGGAACGGAATGGTGACGGCTGCCAGCCCCGAGGGGACGAGGATCGTGCCGGCCGAACCTTCGAGCGCATCGATCGCCTCGCAGAGCGCATCCGTCGTCGGTGTGCCGCGCGTACCATAGGTATATTTCTGCGAGCGCGTGTCCATCGTCGCCGCGTTGGGAAACAGGACCGTCGAGGCATGCACGACCGGCGGATTGACGAAGCCGTGATAATCGAAGGGGTCGTTGCCGATATGGGTCAGGCGGGTATTGATGCCGGCGGTCTGCAGCAAGCTGTCTTTGTCTTTCATGTCGGAAATAGCCTTTGGCGAGGGGCGCAAAGCCAGACTTTTGGACGCCTCGACCGATCCGGTCAACCCCTTGACCAGGGGGACAACTGTCGCCTCGGTTTTTCAAATTAGCGTTATTTTTCCGCAAGCGGGCGCTCATTTCCTAACCAACCGCCTTCGAATGCGGCGCAATGCGGCAAAATTCTGAATTTTGCCGCAATTATGCATGGCGACACTTGACCATAGTGACATTTGCGACTGTGATAGGGTACTCGCGCCGGGAGGGTGTCGAGACGATGGGGGTGGCAGAGTTTTCCGCCGGAACGCCCCACAAGAAAAGATAATACAACGGAAAAGGTTGGGAAAAAAATGAAGAACAAGCTTCTGTCCGCCGCGATTGGCGCAGCAGTTTTCGCTCTTGGCGCCTCGGCTGCTTCGGCCACGACTCTCGGTGATGTAAAGGCAAAGGGTTTCATTCAGTGCGGCGTCAACACCGGGCTCGCTGGCTTTGCCGCGCCTGACGCTTCCGGCAATTGGGCAGGCTTCGACGTCGACTTCTGCAAGGCCGTCGCGTCGGCCGTCTTTGGCGATCCGACGAAGGTGAAATTCACCCCCCTCAGTGCCGCCAACCGCTTCCCGGCGCTTCAGTCCGGCGAAATCGACGTCCTCGCCCGCAATACGACCTGGTCGATCAACCGCGATACGGCGCTTGGCCTGAACTTCCGTTTCGTCAACTATTATGATGGCCAGGGCTTCATGGTCCGCAAGAGCCTCAACGTGAAGTCGGCGCTGGAACTTTCCGGCGCGTCTGTCTGCGTCCAGTCGGGCACGACCACCGAGCTCAACCTCGCCGATTATTTCAAGGCCAACAATCTGCAGTACAATCCGGTGGTCTTTGAAAAGCTGGACGAGGTCAATGCGGCCTATGATGCCGGCCGTTGCGACGTCTACACCACCGACCAGTCCGGCCTCTATTCGCTGCGCCTGACGCTGAAGAATCCGGACGAACATACGATTCTGCCGGAAATCATCTCCAAGGAACCGCTCGCCCCAGCCGTACGTCAGGGTGACGACCAGTGGTTCGATATCGTCAGCTGGGTCGGCTATGCGATGATCAATGCCGAAGAATTCGGCATCACTCAGGCCAATGTCGACGAGATGAAGAACTCGCCGAATCCCGATATCAAGCGCTTCCTCGGCGTCGAGGCGGATACCAAGATCGGCACCGATCTCGGCCTGACCAACGACTGGGCTTACAACATCGTCAAGAACGTCGGCAATTACGGCGAAGTCTTCGAGCGCAACATCGGCCAGGGCAGCCCGCTGAAGATCGCGCGCGGCCTCAACGCCTTGTGGAACAAGGGCGGCATTCAGTACGCTCCGCCGGTTCGCTGAGCGGCATCACGCATGAAGACGGAAAGGCGGGCGACCGCCTTTCCTCCTCCAATAAAAAAGCTCCGAAAAGGAGCGTAATGGGGAATTGGCCAAGCATGACGCACCAGGCTTTGGAGTCAACACGTCTATCCAGAAGCGGCTGGAGTTTTCAGTCCGTCCTCTACGACCCGACAGTTCGGGGTATCTTCTTCCAGGTTCTCACCATCGTCCTGCTGGTCGTCTTCGTCTGGTGGGTTGCGCACAACACCGCCGTCAATCTGGCGCGCGCCAACATCGCGTCCGGCTTCGGCTTTCTGAACGGCCGCGCCGGCTTCGAGGTCGGTCAGTCGCTGATCGCCTATTCAAGCGATTCGACCTATGGCCGCGCGCTGGTCGTCGGCCTTCTGAATACGATCCTTATCGCCGTTACGGGCATCATCACCGCCACGATCATCGGCTTCATCATCGGCATCGGCCGCCTGTCGCGGAACTGGCTGATAGCCAAGCTGTGCACGGTTTACGTCGAGGTGTTCCGCAACATCCCGCCGCTGCTTGTCATCTTCTTCTGGTATTCGGGCGTTCTGGCAGTTCTGCCGAATGCGCGCGAGTCACTGCATCTGCCGCTCGGCGCCTATCTGAACAACCGTGGCCTTTCCTTTCCCAAGCCGATTTTCGGCGAGACTTTCTGGCTCGTCGGCGTCGCCTTCGTCGTCGCGATCATCGCCGTCATCGCCACGGCCCGATGGGCGCATCGCCGGCAGGCCGCGACGGGTCAGCAGTTCCATACGATTTGGGCTTCGATCGGCCTGCTGATCGGCCTGCCGCTTATCGCCTTCCTAGTCGCAGGCGCGCCACTTTCCTTCGATTATCCGATCGCAGGCAAATTCAACCTCACCGGCGGTTCCGTTGTTGGGCCGGAGTTCATGTCGCTCTTCCTGGCACTTTCCTTCTACACCGCTGCCTTCATAGCCGAGATCGTGCGCGCAGGCATTCGCGGCGTGCCGAAGGGACAGACGGAAGCTGCAGGCGCACTCGGGCTTCACCCCTCGTCGATCACCCGGCTGGTCGTCATTCCGCAGGCCTTCCGCATCATCATTCCGCCGCTGAGCAGTCAGTACCTCAATCTCACCAAGAACTCATCGCTGGCGATCGCAATCGGTTTTGCCGATCTCGTCGCCGTCGGCAGCACAACGCTGAACCAGACCGGTCAGGCTGTCGAGGTGATCCTCATCTGGATGGTCATTTACCTCAGCCTCAGTGTCGTGACCTCGCTGTTGATGAACTGGTTCAATGCTAAAATGGCGCTGGTGGAGAGGTAAGATGAGCAACGCTTTCGTCAGAACCGCCATACTGGCGCCGGAGCCGCCGCCCTCAGCAGAGAAAGGCCCTGTCGCCTGGATTCGCCGCAACCTCCTTGCGACGCCGAAGGACATCGTCCTTACCATCCTAGCGCTGGTCTTTGTTGTTTGGGCCCTCCTGCACGCGCTCGACTGGCTCTTCGTGCAGGCGGTTTGGAGCGGCCCTGACCGCACCTTCTGCGCCACTGCCGTACAGGGCGGCATTCAGCCGGATGGCTGGAGCGGTGCATGCTGGGCCTTCGTCAACGCCAAATTCGACCAGTTCATCTTTGGGCGTTATCCGCTCGACGAGCGCTGGCGCCCGACCCTGGTCGGCATTCTTTTCGTACTCCTGTTGGTGCCGATGCTCATTCCTTCGGCGCCGCGCAAGGGGGTCAACGCCCTGCTGCTGTTCGGCGTGCTGCCGATTATTTCCTTCTTTCTGCTTTACGGCGGATTTGGCCTGGAAATCGTCGAGACGCCACTCTGGGGCGGGCTGCTGGTGACGCTGGTGCTCTCTTTTGTCGGCATTGCGGTCTCCTTCCCGCTCGGCATCATCCTGGCGCTCGGAAGGCGCTCGCGGATGCCGGTCATCCGCACGTTCAGCGTCGTTTTCATTGAAGTGGTCCGCGGCGTCCCGCTGATTACGGTCCTGTTCATGGCGAGCGTCATGCTGCCGCTTTTCTTGCCGGCCGGCTGGACGGTAGACAAGCTCCTACGCGCGATCATCGGGGTATCGATCTTCGCCTCCGCCTATATGGCGGAAGTCATTCGTGGCGGCCTTCAGGCTATTCCCAAAGGCCAGTTCGAGGGGGCGGATTCTCTAGGGTTGGGCTACTGGCAGAAGATGCGATTGGTCATCATGCCGCAGGCAATCAAGCTGGTGATCCCTGGCATCGTCAACACCTTCATCGGCATGTTCAAGGACACCTCGCTGGTGTCGATCATCAGCATGTTCGACCTGCTCGGCATCGTTCGCCTTAACTTCGTCGATCCGAACTGGGCGACCGCAGTAACGCCACTAACGGGGTTGATATTCGCCGGCTTCGCCTTCTGGCTTTTCTGCTTCGGCATGTCGCGATATTCAGCATTCATCGAACGTCACCTCGACACCGGCCACAAACGATAAAAATGAGGGAAAACAATATGGCTGAAGCTCCAGCTAAGAAGCTCACCGTTTCCGCAACGGAAGTGGCGATCGAAATCGTCAACATGAACAAGTGGTACGGCGATTTCCACGTGCTGCGCGACATCAACCTGAAGGTCATGCGCGGCGAACGCATCGTCATCGCCGGCCCGTCCGGTTCGGGCAAATCGACGATGATCCGCTGCATCAACCGTCTTGAAGAGCACCAGAAGGGCCAGATCATCGTCGACGGCACCGAGCTCACCAACGATCTGAAGAAGATCGACGAGGTGCGCCGCGAGGTCGGCATGGTGTTCCAGCACTTCAACCTCTTCCCGCACCTGACGATCCTCGAAAACTGCACGCTGGCGCCGATCTGGGTGCGCAAGATGCCGAAGAAGCAAGCTGAAGAAATCGCCATGCATTTCCTGAAGCGGGTCAAGATCCCGGAACAGGCCAACAAATATCCGGGTCAGCTTTCCGGCGGCCAGCAGCAGCGCGTGGCGATCGCCCGGTCGCTCTGCATGAACCCGAAGATCATGCTATTCGACGAGCCGACTTCGGCACTCGATCCCGAAATGATCAAGGAAGTGCTCGACACGATGGTGGGTCTCGCCGAGGAAGGCATGACCATGCTCTGCGTCACCCACGAAATGGGCTTTGCCCGCCAGGTCGCCAACCGCGTCATCTTCATGGATCAGGGCCAGATCGTCGAGCAGAACTCACCGGCCGAGTTCTTCGACAACCCGCAACATGAGCGCACCAAACTATTCCTCAGCCAGATCCTGCACTAAGTCCGAGAAGCTTAGTTCGCGAAAAGACCCGTCGTGCCTTCCGCACCGGCGGGTCTTTCACGTTCAGTGGGAGACCGACGCCTGCAACAGACTGCAGAGACCGGAAAGCCCGGCATCGCCGCTGCCGGCGGCGGAGATATCGGCGCAACGGACAAGCATCTTGCGTTGCTCGTCGACGGGTCTCGCTCGAAACGCCGCAATCGTGCGAGCCTGCGATGCGCTGAGGGTGCCGTTACGAGCAGCTGTCATCCCGCCCCTGTCGTTCGCGTCGCCAATGGCAAGCTTGGTGCCTGCTCCGCTACTACCGCCAATGGAAGCCGTGGCCTTGTCATCGACCTCCCGGGAGCCGGCAGTCCGGGCGTTGATATCGGCATTGACGCCGCCATCGCCGCCGAGCCTGGCATTAGCGCCAGTCGCGAGATCACTGCCCCCGACAATGCCATTGACATTGGCATCGATACCGCCGCCGCCGCGAGCACTGGCGGACGCATTTGCGTCAACGCCGCTCGAGCCGCCTATGGATGCGTCGGCCGTCGCATCAACCCTGTTTCCGCGGCCAAGCGAAGCTTCGACGTCGGCGCTGGTGGCATTGCCTGCATTTACCGACACGCCAATGTCAGTCGCGTGTGCATGGTCTGCCGGCATGGCAAGAACGGCGCAGGCGCATGCGAACAGGGCAATTGGCAATCCAGTGTGCATTTGAGTCATCATCTTCCTCCGTTTTCATATGCCGGACGGTTCGTCCGACCTGCGAAAATCGAGGAACGCGCGTGCCTTCGATCGATTGGACGCCGAGTACCCCCGACATCCATGCCAGCCAACGAGAAGGACTTGCCAAGGTTTCATTCCAGCCCGTCATGAACCTGCGCGGCGGCCGAGAATGACGGCGCGTAGTTATCACTGAGTAAGCGTTACGAAAGCTACTGTGCCAAAAATAGGCATGAGCGAGAATTTCCCCCCAATTTAGCCGCTGTATCTAAATTCCGAAGGAGTACGCAGTAATCATAAGCGGCTGCTTAGTTGCGGCTGTCGACACGGCGGCCGGCCAACTCGATCGCCCTCGCAGCGCCTGCTCCGGTTTCTCGCTGCTCTAGTGCAGGAGCAAAAAAGATCTTCGTTCGTCTGGATATGCCCGGCCCGGCCTCCATGTTCAGCATGTTCCTATTTTACGAAGCCGGAGGTTCAAGAATGGGCATTTTCGACAAGATCAAACATGCAATCTTTGGAGAAGCAAAAGCAGCCGAACCTGTTGCCAGCGGCGCAGCAAAGACAGCGCCAGCCCAGGCTCCCGTCTCACCCCCGTCAGCCCCCAGTCCGACGCCTGCGTCCTCTCCTGCGCAAACTAAGCCGGCCTCGGCCCCGGCGACAGCGACAGTCGATATTGTTCCGATCCTCGACGCGGCTGTGAAGAAGAGCGGCCAGAAACTCGATTGGCGCCATTCGATCGTCGACCTGATGAAGGCAGTCGGGATGGATGCCAGTTTGACTGAGCGCAAGGAACTCGCCGCCGAACTCGGTTATACCGGCGATACCAACGATTCCGCCAAAATGAACATGTGGCTGCACAAGGCGCTGATGAAGCGGCTTTCAGAAAATGGCGGCAAGGTGCCGGCCGATCTCCTCGATTGATCTCGGTTGCTGACAAAAGCTGCCGCCATTCTGCGGCGGCAGCCATCCCGGCACCTTCCAACCCCTTGCCCACAGGCGCTGGAATCAATAACGTTCCGGCAGATGACTTCGAAAATCGATCTGGGGAGCGCTTAATCCAATGCGATTGATGGCAGTTGTTGGTCTTGTGCTTAGCTTCGGCTGTATATCAGCCGCAGAATCTCCTTCTAACTATCAATCCTACAGCGGCGTTCGGGTCGATACCGACCCGGTCCTCCTCGCCCGGTATGACAAGGCGCTCCAGCGGTGCGTGCCGGAAGCAGGTTCGTGGCGACGCGGCTCGCCGGACCAGAGAAGCCTCGATTATAACGCGGCGCTCAGAAATTGCCTCTATCGACGCGGCTTCGTCGACCGAGGCGTCTACGCCTACCCCATTCCAGAAGTTTACTTCGAGCATTTCCTGGACCGCTGAGAAGAACCGAACGGTTCTAGCCTCCCATAGGACTTCAAAAGTCAGGAACACAGGCCCGGCTGCATCGGCGTGGCTTGTCGACGGCGACCGCATATCAGCTTTGGCCGCTGTCGGATGGCCGGCCCTTGCCATCCGGCAATTACCACAGGGATGATGAAAGCTGCGGCGCGGCTTTCAGGGCAACGGGAGCAGCGGGATCGATCGAGCTCCATAAGTGCGGAGGTCGGGAGCTGCGGGATAGACTGCGAACCTCAATGGACCGTCGAAACTGCGTGCAGCTTCATGTCATCTCGAACTTCGTAGAATTTGTCGCCGTCGATATAGATAAAGTGGCAGTTTGGCTTTTCGCCTTTGCCGGCAGAACAGGCCTTATCGCCCTTGAAAGTGAGTTTCGTTTTCACGTCGATCGTTTTGCCGCCGACATCGGCTTTACCGGTAATGGTGCCCTTCTTCCAACTCCAAACGAGTTCGGCGGACACAGGCTTTTCCAGATCGAGAATTTCTACTTTCACAGGCTTGCCGTCTGCAAAAGCTTTGAACTCGTCCACTGTAGCCTTTTTAGCCCCCGCAGGAAGATCAACGGCGTAGGCATTCATTGCATATAGAAATGCAGCGGCGCCGATGCTCAAACAAATCGTCCCATAACTCGCCCCCCAAGAATTGACAGGAAGGGTACACGCCGTTTTCGGCGGCAGCATCCCACCTATTGTGGCTAGGAAGAGTTTGGCGCAGGTTGAAACATATATAATTCTGCGACATTTCAACTTTTCGGCGACATCCGCAGAGTTTCTGTCTTTGTCTTGGCTGCGTCACACTACACGAAATAGACCTGTTGCGACGATTACTGGACAGTCTTGGAGAATATTATTCGCGTCCGCGATGTATCAAAGATGATCTCCATAGAACTGCTTGCCGCCTGCGTGACGACATGTCAGCCAACCGAAATCATCATGGCTCCGGCATCGGAAAGACCAACCACGAAGAAGAGCAATATTTCTCTCCCTATAGAACAACTGCGACGCCGAGAGCGTCTGAACATTCGCCATGGCGCTCGATGTGCCGCCGAAGGACCCGCGCCCAAATGGGACCAGCCGCCTCCAAGCCAAATGAGGGTCCGAACAAATTTCCCTTATAATCTGGCGATTGGACCTTGAACTATGGATGAATCGTCCTGCCCACGCTCTCTAAATCGGCGGGGTTCGAGTTCAGGATTATTCAGGATATGCCACCAGCTGAGGAGTGTCTTTCGGCGCGATCACACGCATTCGATGCCGTGGCGCTGAGTATAGGATTCCGCCAGAGCCTGCGCTTCGGAGGCGAATTTCACCTGCCAGCATGTGTCGGCTGAGGAGCGGTGTGCCCATTATCTAATCAGTCTTGAAAGCGACTCATGATCGAATCGAGCACCCCCGAGAGGGTATTGGCCTTGCCACGGCCATCTCAATTAGCCCCAATCGTGAAGGCGAAGCTGCCAAAAATTGAAAAATTCACAAAAAATGTTGATTCCGCCTTGGCGGCAGGATTCCAGTCACGTCCATCAGGTTTTCCTAATCTTTTCAATGGGTGGGTGTCGCCATGGTTGCAGAAAGAATAATTCGCGGCGTGCGAGATATATAGTTTGTCCCAATTTGGGCGAATCGGATTTCCGCAAATATTTCAAAATGTAACTTGGGAGTGATCTGGATATTGTGGCAGCAATATGGCTATGTTTCTCAAGTACTTACTGTTTCTAAGCTGTTGCGCCCTTCAAAACGTCGTCCTATAACCCCCGCCGCAACGGATGATTAACCACAAAATATTAGACAACGCTGAAGTTGAGGAACAAAACCATGACAACATACTACGTAGCTTCGAGCAGCAGCGGCGGTAACGGCAGTGCCACCTCCCCTTTTCGCACGATCAGCGAGGCGATGGCTTCGGACCTTAAGCCTGGCGACGAGGTCGTGGTGAAACCGGGGACATACAACGAGAGCATCAACATCGATAAGGACGGCTCGGCGGCAGGCGACATCACGCTCCGCTCGGAAGTGCCCGGCGGGGCGCTGATCCGGCCGCCCGCGGGCTCGTGGAACGCGATCAGTGTCAACGCCAACCACGTGGTAATCGACGGCTTTGACATCGGCGGCGCCAAAGGCGACGGCATCGAAGCGAACAACGTCCACCACGTCCAGATCCTCAACAACAAGGTCCACGGCAGCGGGGAGTCGGGCATCCAGTTCAACCAGTCGGACTTCGTCCACATCGAAGGCAACGAGACTTACAATAACGCTTCGACAGGCTGGTTCTCGGGCATCTCCATCTACCAGAACCGGAACATCACCGGTGATACCTCGACGGACGGATACCGGAACATCGTGCGCAACAACATTTCGCACGACAACGTCACAAAGTCTGGTGAGCACACCGACGGCAACGGCATCATCATCGACGATTTCCAGAGCACCCAGGCGAGCGGTAACCCGAACTACACTTTCAAGACCCTGGTCGACAACAACCTCGTCTACGGGAACGGCGGCAAAGGCATTCAGGTTACCTGGAGCGACTCCGTCACTGTGTCGAATAACACCGCATACCACAACAATCAGGACCCGCTGAACTCCGGCACTTGGCGGGGCGAGCTCAGCAACTCGGCATCGAGCAACAACACCTGGGTCAATAACATTGGCGTAGCCGACCCGTCGGTGAACCAAAACAACACTGCGATCGATAACACGTCAAGCGGCGGCACCAACAACAATGTCGTCTGGGCCAACAACATCACCTACAACGGCACGGCCGGCCAGGCCTCGGTCAAGACGGACGGCGGCAACGCGATGCCGAGTACGGCGAACGGCAACCAGCTCGGCGTTGACCCTAAATTCTTAGGGGCATCGAGCGACAACTTCCACCTCAGCTCCAGCTCGACGGCGATCGACCACGGGACCAGCAAGTACGGCGTCAGCTCCGTCGATCTGGACGGCGACCATCGCGTCGTTGGAACTGTCGACATGGGTGCCTATGAATCCGGCTCCAGCCCGACATCTGGAACGCCAACCACACCGACTTCGCCAACAGCGCCGACTTCGCCAACAGCGCCGACTTCGCCGACAGCGCCGACCGCGCCGACCGCGCCGACCGCGCCGACCGCGCCGACCGCGCCGACCGCGCCGACCGCGCCGACCGCGCCGACAGCGCCAACCTCACCGACTTCGCCGACGCAACCCACTTCGCCGACCACCACGAAGGAATATACCGGCACCAATGGCAACGACATCATGCCACACACCGGTCAGTCCAACGGCGGCAACGAAACCTTCAAGGGTCTCGCCGGCAATGACGTGTTGAAGGGCGGCGCCGGCGCGGACGTGCTCGATGGCGGTAATGGCAACGACACGGCCAGCTATGCGGGTTCCGACGCGGGGGTCCACGTCAGCTTGGCGACTTGGACCGCATCGGGCGGGCACGCCACCGGTGACAAGCTCGTCAGCATCGAAAACGTGACCGGCTCCAGCTACGACGACGTGCTGACCGGCGGCAATAACGGCGGCAACGTTCTCAATGGCGGGGCCGGCGCGGACAAGCTTGACGGCGGCGCCGGCGCGGACGTCATCATTGGCGGTGCCGGAAAGGACATCATGACCGGTGGCACCAGCTCGGATACATTTGTCTTCAAAACTGCGACAGAAACTGGGTCCGGCTCGAACCGCGACGTCATCAGCGACTTCCAGCACGGCGTGGATAAGATCGACCTCTCGGCGATAGATGCGAATGGCTCTGCGCAGGGCGATGCAGCCTTCCATTTCCAGGCGCAGGAGAATGCCTTGTTCGACAAGAAGGCTGGCGCGCTCGCGTGGCACTACGAGGACGACCATACCGTTATCCAGGCCGATTTGAACGGCGACGGCGTTCATGATTTCGAGATTCAGCTGCAGGGCCACGTGCAGCTGGGAGCAGGCGATTTTCTCCTGTAATCATACTCGTTGCGGCGGTCGTCCGATCGCCGCAACAATGGTGCTAACAATCGCGAAATGTCGACGGCGGAGTAAAACCCGCCACGCGGCGCGCAAGCTTCGGCTACTTCAGCGCGTGGATGAGTAAGCTGGGAGGGCGTAGCTCGAGCGGCGATCCCATCCGCGCGCTGCGGTTTTCAACCCGCCTAATCTTGATCCACAGCGGCATTGAGGTCTCGGCTTTAGGTCAAATCGACATTCATCGAAGCCATATCACCGCGGCGACGAGCTAGACCGAAGCCTTCGAAGTGAATGGCTCTGCAGTTGTATCGCGTGGCGAAGCGACGGAAGTGTTTCATTCGATTGAAAGCAGCGCTCGATGCGGTTCCGTGATGTAGGCTATTTCATCATGCGGGTTGATGATCTTGCGCGAGCGGTTAGATGGGATAACCGCCTCGGCTCCCATGTCGGCCTCGTTTCTCGCAAGTCATTGCTGTCATAGGCCTTGTCCGCCAGAACGGCATCGCCGCTCTTGCCCTTGAGAAGATCCGCGCTTGCGTGATGTCGCCGACCTGACCGGCAGTCACAATGAAACGTAACGGTCGGCCAAGCGCATCGGTCGGCATATGGATCTTGGTGGTCAGTCCACCTCGGGACGCCCCAGCGCCTGATCCTTGACCCCTTTTCCGGAGGCCGCCTGCTGATGGGCACGAACGATCCTGCTGTCGAACATCAGATACCGGTTGTCACGATCCCGTGAGCGTCTCGAACACCTGCTCCTATGCACCGTCTTCCACTTGCCGTAACGCTCCGGCAGATCGCTCCAATGGGCGCCGGAACGCAGCACCCACGGGCAGCCATTGACAAACAAAACGGTTGTCCAAGCCAGTCCGGCCCGGATCACCAGCCTTGCCGGGCAACAAGGAGGCAATCTTCGCCCACTGCCCATCGCTGCTTAAAAACGCCATGTCAGACCTCCCTGTTCAACATGGTGTCCTATGAATCAGCGATCAA
>NZ_JBXSOL010000010.1:0-214360 GCF_057784555.1 Rhizobium sp. CNPSo 3670 | reverse complement strand
GGTAAGCCGCATCGTCTCCGCATAGTTGAAGGCTTGGGGTGCTACGTCCCCTCTGCCCTTCGGGGTGAGGGGCCGCTCACGCAAAGCATGCGTACTTTCTGACGAAAAATAGCAAAGGCCCGGACGAGCCGAGCCTTTGAATTTCGTATCTAAAAGAATATCAAGCCGCCTGGTTCAACTCGTCGGCGATGACCGTATCGAGGTTGAGGAAGCAGACCATGGTCTTCTCGAGTGCGACGATGCCGCGGCAGAAGGCGCGCTGGGCTTCCGGGATGATTTCCGGCGGCGGCTGCAGGTCTTCGCTCTTGATGGTCATCATGTCGGAAACCTGTTCGACCAGCAGGCCGACCAGCTTGCCGGCGATGTCGGTGACAATTATCGCCGAGCGCTCGGAGGGTTCGGTCATCTTCATGCCGAGGCGGCAGGCCATGTCGATGACCGGGATCACCGCGCCGCGCAGGTTGATGAGGCCCAACACGTACGGCGGGGTATGCGGCATCGGCGTCACCGGCGCCCAACCGCGGATTTCGCGGATGGCCATGATGTCGATGCAGAATTCCTGGTCGCCCAGATGGAACGAAACGATTTCGAGATAGGCGCCCGACTGCTTGATGGCGTTGTTGTTCATGATCAGAATTCTTCCCAGTTGTCCCCGGCGGGAGCGGCGATGGCTTTGGCGGCAGAACCGCCGTTGAATGCGCCCGCGACTTTGCCGATCAGGCTGCGTGCGGGAGAAGGTCTCGAATGCGAGGCGGCGGTTGCCTCTCGCGGCGTTTGCCGGGCGCTCATGCCCTCGCCGGTTTTGAACTGCTTGATCAGTTGCGTCAGATTTTCGGCGTCGACGGCGAGCGTATGGCTTGCGGCATTCGTCTCTTCCACCATGGCCGCGTTCTTCTGCGTGACCTGATCCATCTGGCTGATCGAAGTATTGATTTCGTTCAATCCGACTGATTGTTCACGCGCAGAGGTTACGATTGATTTAACATGTTCGTCTATGCGCAGAACATCTTCGCCGATCTGGCGAAGCGCTTCACCCGCGGCTGTCACCAGTTCGCCGCCGATCTTCACTTCCTCGCCGGATTTTCCGATCAAGGTCTTGATATCCTTGGCAGCACCCGCAGCACGGCCGGCGAGTTCGCGCACTTCTTGGGCAACGACGGCGAAGCCCTTGCCGGCCTCGCCGGCGCGCGCTGCCTCGACACCGGCATTGAGCGCCAGGAGGTTCGTCTGGAATGCGATTTCGTCGATGACGTTGATGATCTTGCCGATCTCGCGGGAGGCGCCCTCGATTCGCTCCATCGCGGCCATCGCATCACCGACAACGATGTCCGACTTCGCGGTATTCTCGCGGGTGTGAGAGACCATGTGGCCGACTTCCTCGGCGCGGCTGGTGGCGTTACGGACGGTGGCGGTGATCTGGTCGAGGGCTGCCGAGGTTTCTTCCAGGGAAGCGGCCTGCTGCTCGGTGCGCTTGGCGAGATCGTCGGCGGCGGCGCGCATCTGGCGGCTGTTCGCCTCGATCGAGCTGCTGTTGATGGCGATATCACTCATCGCCTTGCGCAGCGTCGCGGTCGTCTGGTTGAAGTCCAGGCGCAAGCGCTCCAGCTCTTCGCGGAACGGCTGGTCGATGGTCACGGTCACGTCGCCGCCCGAAAGGCGGGTAAGGCCGGCGCCGAGAGCGGCGACGGCGGCGCTGAGCGCTTCGGCGTCGGCGAGCTTGGCGGCTTCGCGGGCACGGTGCTCAGCATCGCTGCGCTGTCTGTCTGTCTGGGCTTGGGCTTCAAGGTCGCGCTTCTCGATAGCGGCGAGGCGGAAGCCGTCGGCGGCGCGAGCCATCTCGCCTATTTCGTCGCCGCGGGTCTTTTCAGCGACGTTGCTGGCGAGATCGCCGTTCATGATGCGCTGCATGCTTTCGCGCACGGCGCCGATGCCACGCCGGATCGAGCCGCCATGGACATATTGCAGGACACCCATGACGAGGATGGCTAGGACGCCGAGGCCGATCTGCAGGATGAGGGCCTCTCGCGACACGGCATTGGCGAGCTCGACATGCTGCTGGGCGAAAATGGTGCCGTCAGCGGCGAGCTTGTCGAGGGTCGCGGTCAGCTCGTCGCCGGCGCCGTCGATCGCGTCGTCGATTTTGTCGAATTCCGCATCAGCCGCGCCCTGCTGAACCAGCGCGACGAGATCGACCTGTATTGCCTTGCCGATTGCGGCGACATCGGCGTCATAGCTCTTCAATAGGCTGTCGACTTGCATTTCATTCGCAAGAAGGTGCATCTCTTTCGAACCACCCGAAAGAGCAGTCAGCGAATCACCGATTAGTTTGATGCGCTCGGGCTCGACGGCCTTGCTGTCCTTGTCGACTATGATGTCCATCGCGGCCAAGACCATCGTCAGATTCGCAAGCCGCATGTCGCCGATATGGTTGACGCTCGCCTGGATCTCGCCGGCGCGGCGCAACGCCGTGTCGACCCGCATGTTCTCGTACCAGCCGACGCCGAGCATCGTTCCGAAACCGATGAAGGCCGCACCGCCCAGTGTCCAGAGCCGCTGGCTGACCGACAGGCTCTTGCGCACCGATGAATTCGTCATGAAAAGACCCCTCCACAAACCGCTCGGGTTTATGTTTTTCTTACCCTCATGCGGATGTCCGGAGGTTTCGCCACTCGGCAGACTTCATGTCAGAACGGCTCGACCGGGCCGCACGCACTGCTAAATATAGATGTGACGGCTTAAGCCTTTCCTAATGATGTTCATTGTGAGACCGTCGGTTCGGGCAGAAGGGAAGTCGTTCAGGCGCAATGCGTTTTTGATGAACGCCAAGTCTGGCAGATTGACTTTCGGGTGATCGACGGCTGCGGTTCGTGAGACAATTAATCACGGGTCAAAAAACATATTCTTGAATTGCGCGCCTTCGGCCGAGACGATAATCACGCCGGCAGGGGCGGGTGGCACATCCGCCCGATCGAGGATCACGCCATGAAGAGATTCCGCATCGCCGTCTGGATCGGTGTTCTGATACTTGCCGGGATTCTCGGCGCGGTGAGTTATTCCATGAAGTCGCGGGACGTCGTGGCGGAAGCTCCCTTCGGCGTGCCTTTCACGTTGGTTTCCCAGAGCGGCCAGCCGATCACCGAGCAGGCGCTGCGCGGCAAGCCGACGGCGCTGTTCTTCGGCTTTACCCATTGCCCGGAAGTTTGCCCGACAACGCTGTTCGAACTGAACGGATGGATGGAGAAGGTCGATCCCGACGGCGACAAGCTGCAGGCCTATTTTGTGACCGTCGATCCGGAGCGCGATACGCCTGAGATCATGAACGATTACGTGTCCAACGTTTCCAAGCGAATTACCGGCATTTCGGGCCCACCGGACAAGATCGCCGAGGTCATCAAGGGGTTCCGCGTCTATGCCAAGAAGGTGCCGGTCGACGAGAAGGATCCAAACGGCGACTATACGATGGATCATACTGCGTCGGTCTTCCTGCTCGATTCCGCCGGGCGGTTTTCCGGAACGATCGCCTATGGCGAAAATCCGGACACGGCGGTAAAGAAGCTGGAGAATCTCGTCCATAAGGGGTGATGGCTTCAGCGTGATGGGACGTTGGCTCGACCGATGGCGGGCAAGGGAAACGGGAAAGACCGCCTATCGTGAGTGAAATCCGCCTTTACGTGTCGACCACCGAAAGCCAGGCCGAAGCGATCCTCGATCTCCTGACCCAAGTCTTCGGCGAAGAAGACTTTGCCATCGGCACCACCGAAATCGATGAGAAGAAGGATATATGGGAGGCCTCGGTCTATATGATGGCCGAGGACGAGGCGGATGTGCGCTCCCGCATCGAGGCAGCGCTGAAGGTCGCTTTTCCCGATGCTCAGCTGTCGCGAGAAGTCATCCCGGATGTTGATTGGGTGGCGAAATCGCTGGAGGGCCTGAAGCCGGTCAGGGCGGGGCGCTTCCTGGTGCATGGCTCGCATGACCGAGATAAGGTCCGCTCCGGTGACATCACCATCGAGATCGATGCCGGCCAAGCCTTCGGTACCGGCCATCACGGAACAACGGCCGGTTGCCTGGAGATGATCGATGCAGTGATGTGTTCGCGCCGGGTTCGCAATGCGCTTGATCTCGGCACAGGCAGTGGCGTCCTGGCGATCGCGGTGCGTAAGCTCAAAAACATCCCGGTGCTTGCGACCGATATCGATCCGATCGCAACGCTGGTCGCGGCTGAGAACGTACGACGCAATGGCATCGCGTCTGGCATCGTCACGAAGACCGCACCGGGGTTCCATTCGACGGCCTTCTCGGAGAATGGCCCCTTCGACCTCATCATCGCCAATATTCTCGCCCGGCCCTTGATTCGGATGGCGCCAAAGCTCGCCACGCATCTTGCGCCCGGCGGATCGGTGATCCTTTCAGGCATTCTCGCGTCACAACGGTGGAAGGTGATCGCCGCCTATAGCGGCGCGCGGCTCCGCCATGTCAGGACGATCTGGCGGAACGGCTGGGTGACGATTCATTTCGATCGGCCTTGAGGAGGGAGAGGATCGGGGCGACGGGTGCGACTTACTCCCTCTTCTCCCCGCTGGGGAGAGGAGGGAACAAGTCGTGACGTCAGTTGTCCCACAGGATAGTGCGGTTTCCGTGCCGTTCTCAAAAGAAAAAGGCGGCGCCGATGGCACCGCCTTTGACCGGTCTTCCGGTCAATGCCCGCGAGCTCGAAGGAGGAGGAGCGCTCGAGCGGGCTCTACTGCATTCCAATAGGCTGGTCCGGGAGGGAGGAGACGGACAGGCTTTAAGCTTAGAACGCGTAGCTGGGCGCGCCCTGGTGGCGCGTGACGCGCTGGCCGGCACCGAGAAGCTTGAGGCTGTCCTCGTTCTGCGGACGGCGGGCGCCGATCACGTGACGCACAGTCTGGCGTTCGCCAGCCTGCACCGGGCTGCTATATGCGAAGCGCGAGAGAGAGGCGGTCATTTCAAAAATTCCTTTGTTTGCTGGCTCATCCGAACCGTTCGATGGTCGCTATATAGCTATTCTGAAATGCGGAGGCAGAGGGTTTTCATCATGGGAGCCATGCGGCCAATGCATAAAGCGTGCCAAATTAACTTTTGGCGTCACAGTTCCGTCAAAATGCCGCAGGCCCAACGGTTTCGCCTCGTTTCGTCGCTTTTTCTCCCCATCGATTTAAATTTCGCTAACATGGCCGGCATCCCGTTAACCAGATTCGTTTCAACCATTCGGATTTCCAGCATGTTCCAGTCTTTCGAAGTCACCTCCACGCCGCAGTTCGGCAAGGAACGAGTTTCGGCGCTGCGCGCTACTTTCGATTCGCTAGGCATCGATGCTTTCCTCGTGCCGCGCGCCGATGAGTTCAACGGCGAATATGTTCCGGCCTGCTCCGAGCGGCTGGCATGGCTGACGGGTTTCACCGGCTCGGCGGGCATCGCGCTGATCCTGCGGGCGCAGGCGATCGTCTTCGTCGACGGGCGCTATGTGACGCAGCTCGCCGAACAAGTCGACGGCTCGGTGTTTTCGGGCGGCGATCTGGTGAACGAGCCGCCGCATGTCTGGCTCGCCGCAAACGGAACTAAGGGGCTAAGGCTCGGCATCGATCCCTGGCTTCACGCCGGCGCGGAGGTACGGCGTCTGGAAAGCGCACTGGCGGAGATCGGCGGGAGGTTGGTCTTCCTGTCGTACAATCCGCTCGACAGGTTGTGGAGCGATCGGCCTGCCGAGCCGCTCGGCGCCGTCACCATCCAGAATGTCGCCCAAGCCGGCGTGCTGGCAAGCGATAAGATTGCGACGATAGCCGCCGATCTTTCGAAGAAAAACCTCGCCGCGGTGCTGATCGCCGATCCCTCCTCGGTTGCCTGGATCTTCAATATCCGCGGTGCCGACGTGCCGCACACGCCGCATCCGCTGGCACGCGCCATCATTCATGCCGACGGGCGGGCCGAACTCTTCCTCGACAAGCGCAAGACAGGCATCGAGCCCGAGGCCTATCTCGGGCAGATTTGCACGCAACTGCCGCCTTCGGCGCTCGAAGAGAGGCTTGCTGCCGTGTCCAGGGATGGCGGCCGCGTGCTGATCGATGCTGATATCGCCTCTCATGCGCTGGTGGAGATCATCCGCCGGGCTGGCGGGCAGGTGGTGGAGGGCGCCGACCCCGCCAAGCTGCCGCGCGCGGTGAAAAACGACGTCGAAATCAACGGCTCGGCCGCTGCACATCTGCAGGACGGGGCGGCGATGGTGGAATTCCTCTATTGGCTGTCGCAGGAAAAGCCCGGCACCGTAAGCGAAATCGCCGCCGCCGAACATCTGGAAGCGGTGCGCGCCCGTGTCGGCCAGAGCATGCAGAACCCGCTGAAGGATATATCCTTCGATACGATCTCGGGTGCCGGCGAACATGCGGCGATCATGCATTATCGCGTCACCACCGAGACCAACCGGATGATCGAGGCGGGCGAACTCTTCCTGATCGATTCCGGTGCGCAATATATCAACGGCACGACCGATATTACCCGCACGGTCGGGATCGGCACGGTTTCAGAGGAGCATCGCCGTTTCTTCACGATGGTGCTCAGGGGAATGATCCAGATCAGCACGGCACGTTTCCCGAAGGGCACACGCGGCTGCGACCTCGATCCGCTGGCGCGTATCGCGCTGTGGCGGGCAGGCGCCGACTTCGCCCACGGCACGGGACATGGGGTCGGCTCCTATCTCTCTGTGCATGAGGGACCGCAGCGTATCTCCAGGCTTTCGACGCAGGAGTTGCTGCCAGGCATGATCCTTTCGAACGAGCCGGGTTATTATCGGCCGGGCAGCTTCGGCATCCGTATCGAGAATCTGATCTATGTGCGCGGCGCCGAGGAGATCGAGGGAGGCGACTTGCCGATGCTCGGCTTTGAGACGCTGACCTTCTGCCCGATCGACCGCAGCCTTGTCATTCCCGAGCTTCTGACCCATGACGAGCTGCACTGGTTCAACGACTATCACCGCCGCACGCGTGAGGCGCTGATGCCGCTGATCCACGACCACGACGTCAGGGCGTGGCTCGAAAACGCGACGCTGCCGCTCGAATATTAGGCAAGAGGCGGCGGAGCACTACCTTGTGGCTGCAAGGCCGCGCATCTTTCAGGCACAGGGCAGGGCTCAGGCGCCGATCGTATAACGCCATGCCATCACGACAAGCCAGGCGGCGACGAGCATCCATGTATGGGAAATGCGCAGGCCGACGAACAGAGCGACGATCAGCGCCAGTTTCGATTCCCAGCCGCCAATGAAGAAGGCAGGTGCGACAAGAGTGGTCAGCACGGCGGCCGGCACGGCGTTCAGCGCCGCTTCCATGCGCGGGGGAATGCTCTTCATTCGGGTGATGAGGATATAACCGCCGATGCGGGTGGCGAAGGTAGCGACTGCTGCGGCGAGTATGACGAGCGCCATATGGAGATCGAATTCCATGGCTCAGACCTCGTGCACTTCGGATTGAAGGGCGTCGGCTTCGAGATCCGGCACCTCGCGCGACAGCGGCAGCAGGGCAGCCAGCACGATGCCGGCGGCCGCACCCAGGCTGACATGCCATGGCGAGCCGACATAGCGGTAGGCGAGCACTGATGCTACCGCGCTGACGAGCGCCACCGGCAGGAAGTTGTCGCGCTTGCGGAAGCCGAGGACGATGCCGAGGAAATAGGCCGGCAGCAAGATATCGAGTCCAATTGCCTTGGGATCGCCGATGAAGCCGCCGAGCAGGCCGCCGGCGACGCTGATCAGCACCCAGGGAATGTAGATGATGACGCCGAAGCCGAGATACCAGGCGAAGGTAAGCGGTTTGCCGGCTTCGCCCCGCTTGACTGCCTCGGCAAATTGCGGATCGACGAGCAGGAAAAAGGTGAAGAACTTCTGCACCGGGGTGAAATGGCCGATGTAGCGTGCTAAGGCCGCCGAATAGAGCACATGGCGAAAATTGACGGCCAGGATCGACAGCACGATCAGCCAGGCATGAACCTTGTGGCCGAAGAGTTCGATTCCGACCATCTGGCTGGCACCGGCATAGACCGTTGCGCTCATGAAGGCGGCCTCGGAAAGCGACATGCCGTTTTCAACCGCCAGTGCTCCGAACAGCGCGCCAAAGGGCGCCGATGCCAGCGCAACGGCCGAGCCGCCCCGCAAACCTTCAACAAAGTCGGCGCGATTCATGTGAGTGTCCTGTTGGAAATTCAGGTTTTCCTTATGGGCTAGGGTCTTCCACGGCAATTGAATTTCGTTGATTGACCGATCGATTTCGCTGAAGCATCAACGTCGTGATTGCATTTGTCGGAGAACCAGGCATGCAGAAAATCGAATTTTCCAGGGAAGAAAAGGCTGAGATCGTTTCGCGCATCCGCGCTTATTTCGACCGCGAACTGGATCCCATCGGCACCCTGCCGGCCGAATTTCTGCTCGATTTTTTTACCGAGGAGATCGGGCCTTACTTCTACAATCGAGGGCTGAGAGATGCCCAGGCTGCCTTACTGAAGAGAATGGAAGACGTGGCCGAAGATATCCATCTTCTCGAGAGAGAGCAGAAATCCAGCGCCTGAAAATCAGACGGCAGGCCTGCTTAACGCCAAATTATGGCTGCGGCGATACGGTCGGCGCTTTCCTTCACCAGGTTGGTGTCATTTGGCCCTGATTGTCTCTGTTATTGATGAACCACGATCCGCCAGGCTTGCCAAGGCGATGCTCTTCCTCGCCTGGCTTGCGCTGGCGTCTGCGCTTTGCTGGTCCGAAACGGTATGGCGTGACGAAGTTCGCGCATTGTCACTGGCCCTTCAGGGAGACAATTTCGCCGCTATGCTTCGCCAACTGCAGGGTGAGGGGCATCCTGCCCTGTGGTATATCCTGCTGCGCGCCGCCTATGTCATAGTCGGCTCACCCGTCGTCTTGAAAATCGTCGCACTGACGATTGCGGCGGCCGCCGCCTACCTTCTTGTTTTCCGGTTGAAACTGCCCCTTCCCATCATGCTGCTGTCGCTGTTCAGCAGCTTCTCGATTTTCGATTATGCGGCGATGTCGCGAAATTACGGCATCAGCATGCTGGTGGTCTTCCTTATCGTCCTGAGCTGGGAGAGGGGAGCACGCAAGGGGATATTGCTCGGCTTGTTGTTTGCCTTGCTGGCAAATACCAATGTCCACTCGGTCGTCCTCGTCGGCGGCTTTCTCGCCTATTGGTTTTTCGATCTGGTTCTGGCGCGGCCAAGCCCCCCTTTGAGCGCATATCGGGGCTTTGTGACAGCTGCTGCCATTGCCGCGGTCGGCGTTGTTCTGTGCGTCATGACAGTCTATCCGACCTTCAACGATGCCGGGCAGAACGATCTCGCGGACAAGAATTTCGCTTTGCTTGTCCTTTCTGCCTTTACCGCGGCCAGTTCCTATTTCATGGCATTCTACCCCGACCGGGTCCTTGAACTGATCGTGGCTGATCCATTGCTCGCCCGGATTTTCGCGTCGCTCATGGCTGTGCTCATCTATGGCAGTCTGTTGGGGCTGGCCAACCGGCGACCGGCGATGTTCGCAGCAGCACTGGTTCTCCTCGGGCTTTCCCTGCTTTTTACGCTCGTTTATCCAGGTAGCTACAGGCATCAGGCGCTGTGGCTGGTCTTCATGATCGCAATCACCGCTTTGACCCAGCCCCCTCGGCTCAGCCCCGTCGATGTTGCCGGCACCGAAGCTGCCGTCGTCGTGAAGATCGGGCGTCTGTGCTTGATGATATTGCTCGCGCTGCAGGTCGCTTCCGGCATCGAGAGGGTCCATCAATTCCTTTTCAGCGATATGCCGCTCAGCCGAGCCCAGGATCTCGGCTCGTTCATTCAATCTCGTCCTGATCTCAAGGATGCGATCATCATGGCGGATCCCGACTATCTCGTTGAAGCCTTGTCCTATTACGTTTCCAATCGCACCTATCTTCTAAGAGAGGAACGGTTCGGTGCCATTGTGCATTATACCCGCAATGCGCGGCTTTCTCTCAGCCTTGCCGACATTCTGCAGACGGCGCGGCAGTTGCAGCAAAGCGAGCATGCCCCCGTCGTCATTCTTCTCTCACAGCGGCTTGACCGAATTGCCGCGCCGGTCTCATTGCGCGAAAGTTACAATTGGCTGCTGTCCCTGACGCCAGATGACATTTCCGCATTCCGGAGCGAGACGACCCTCGTCAAGCGCTTCGGCCCCGTTGCCGGCAGCGATGAGACATTCGACGCCTATTTGTTGAAATAGTCGGCGATCGCAAGCTCATTGGCGCAAGGCATCTGCGCTTTTAATCACAGCGATGCCATGCGCCCGCATCTCGTCGATAGCGGCGGCAACACCTTCGGGGGTAATGCCGCGACTTGCATCCTCGATGAAGCGCACGCGCACACCAGGCATCATCTCGAGCGCGTCGAGCGCCGAGAACTTGACACAGTAATCGGTCGCCAGCCCGCAAACGTCGAGATCGGTGACACCTTGTTCCTGGAGAAAATTGGAAAGACCGGTCGAAGCATCCCGGTCATTGTCGCGGAATGCCGAATAGCTGTCGATCCTGGGATCCTCGCCCTTCTGCTGGATCAGGTCGATCTCTTCGGATCTCAGGTGCGGATGCAGTTCGGCGTCGAGCGTACCCTGGATACAGTGGTCGGGCCACATCATCTGTGGCTTGCCGGACAATTCGCCCATCTCGAAGGGAGCGGCGCCCGGATGGGCAGAGGCGAAACTGCCGTGGCCGGGCGGATGCCAGTCCTGCGAGGCGACGATCAAATCATATTTGCCGCTGTCGATCAGCCGGTTTGCGACGGGAACCACCTTGTCGCCGTCCGGCACCGGCAGATTGCCGCCGGGACAGAAGCCGTTTTGGATATCGACGAGCAGCAGCGCTTTCATCAAGGCCAATCCCTTCGCGTTATTGCAATGCAAATGCCAAATGCACCGAACACACCACTAGTGGATTTCCCAGCGCGGGTGCGCAAGTGTTAATTCTAGTACCTCCGGTAGTAGCTGGTCGAAAAAGCACACGCTAATGCAACCATGGATATTGGTCGCGATGACTCTCCTCTCGAAATGGCGGGAGGCGAAGGTTTTACGCTGCGGGATCTCCCCGGCAGAGCCTCATTTTCCCGGTGTCAGCCTTCATCGGTTTACCGGCTGAGGTGCTGCAGCACCGTCTTCGACGGCGACGTCCGCTCGAGCTTGCCCGCCGCCGCGATTTCTGCCTTCTTGGCTCATCAGCAAATCGAGATTGAAGCCATGTCCGAGCCTCAAGCAGATGAAAAGATCGATGCCACCTTCCGCAATGGCTCGCTGACTGCGACCGGGATCATTCTTGGTTTCTCCCTCAATTTCATCAGTCTCTGGGTGTCCAATCCCAATGACTGGAGCCGCGTCGATCTGCTACCGATGTTGTTCCTGACCGTCGGTATCGCCATTCAGGTGAAGGTGTTTGCCGATCTGCTCGCGCGCGACTCCCTGCTCGCCGCAAAATATGACCGGGCTCGGCGACTGTTCCTGATCGGGCTGTCGATCGTCGCCGTCGGAATGGGGATCGCCCTGCTGAACGATATTCTCGGACTCAGCAGTATGCGGATGTTCGGGTAAGGGTTCCCACGCGGTATCACCGCAAATCACACGCGCTCGACGAACCCGTCCAGCACCCGTTTCTGACCGGCGCGATCAAAATCGATCGTCAGCTTGTTGCCTTCGATGCCGGTGATGTTGCCGTTGCCGAACTTCAGGTGGAAGACGCGGTCGCCGAGGGTGAAGCGCGACGGCTCCGAGGACGTGGACTTCGCCACCAGTTCGCCGTCGATCATGCGCCCCTTCGGGCCGCTTTCGCCGTAACCGATGCGTTCGACGGCGTGGCCGGAGCGGGTGCCCCAATTCTCGCGCGTGGCGTCGGTCCTGTTGGCCTGCGCACGTTTCCAGCCGGGGGTCGAATAGGAGTTGGCGAAAGGTTCGGCCTTGTCGAAGCGGGACTGGCCGTAGCCGCCGCGGCCGTAAGCGCCGTAGCTCTGTTCCATCTCGGCGACCTCGACATGGGTCTCCGGCAGTTCGTCCAGGAAACGCGAGGGCAGGGTCGATTGCCAGAGACCGTGGATGCGGCGGTTGGAGACGAACCAGATGTGGCAGCGGCGTTTGGCGCGGGTAATGCCGACATAGGCGAGACGGCGTTCCTCCTCCAGGCCGGCGCGGCCGCTTTCATCGAGCGAGCGCTGGTGCGGAAAAAGGCCTTCCTCCCAGCCGGGCAGGAAGACGGTGTCGAATTCCAGGCCTTTGGCCGAGTGCAGCGTCATGATCGAGACGGCATCGAGGTTCTCGTTGGTCTCGGCATCCATCACGAGGGAAACGTGCTCCAGGAAGCCGCGCATTGACTCGAAGCTTTCCATCGAGCGGATCAGTTCCTTGAGGTTTTCGAGACGGCCCGGGGCTTCGGCGCTCTTGTCGTTCTTCCACATGTCGGTATAGCCGGACTCTTCGAGGATCTGCTCGGCAAGTTCGGTATGCGGTGTGTTTTCAAGCAGCTCCTGCCATCGGCGGAAGGATTGAATCACATCGAAGAGGGCTTTGCGCGCCTTTGGCTTCAACTCGTCCGTTTCGATGATGTCGGCCGCTGCCGCCAGCATCGGGATGTCGCGGGCTCGGGCATAATCATGCAGCGCACGCACCGTTGTATCGCCGAGGCCACGCTTCGGCGTGTTGATGATGCGCTCGAAGGCGAGGTCGTCGGCCGGTTGTGCGACGAGCCGGAAATAGGCCATGGCATCGCGGATTTCGAGGCGCTCATAGAAGCGCGGGCCGCCAATGACTCGGTAGTTGAGGCCAAGGGTGACGAAGCGATCTTCGAATTCGCGCATCTGGAAGGAGGCGCGCACCAGGATCGCCATGTCGTTCAGCAGATGCTTGCTGCGCTGGAGTTGCTCGATCTCCTCGCCAATGGCGCGGGCTTCCTCCTCGGAGTCCCAGGAGGCGTGAACCTGCACCTTGACGTCATCGGGATCGGTGCGATCGGTGAACAACGTCTTGCCCAGACGCCCTTCATTATGGGCGATCAGATGGGCGGCGGCACCGAGGATATGTTCGGTCGATCGGTAGTTGCGCTCGAGCTTGATCACCTTGGCGCCGGGGAAATCCTTCTCGAAGCGAAGAATATTGTCGACCTCCGCACCGCGCCAGCCATAGATCGACTGGTCGTCGTCACCGACGCAGCAGACATTCTGCGGCTCGCCCCTGCTGCGCTGGGCCAGCAGCCTCAGCCACATATATTGGGCGGTGTTGGTATCCTGATATTCGTCGACGAGGATATAGCGGAAGCGGCCGTGATATTCCTTTAGGAGATCCGGATTCTTGCGGAAGATCGCGATCGGATGCATCAGCAGGTCGCCGAAATCGCAGGCGTTCAGCGTCGACAAGCGCGCCTGATAGGCGAAATAGAGATCGCGGCCGCGGCCATTGGCGAAGGCGCGGGCATCGCCTTCGGAAATATCGGCCGGTCCGAGGCCCTTGTTTTTCCAGGTGTCGATCATGCCGGCGAACTGCTTTGCCGGCCAGCGCTTGTCGTCGAGACCTTCGGCCTGGATCAACTGCTTGATCAGGCGGACGACGTCATCGGTGTCGAGGATGGTGAAATCGGAACTGAGGCCAACCAGCTCGGCATGGCGGCGCAGAAGCTTGACGCCGATCGAATGGAAGGTGCCGAGCCAGGGCATGCCTTCGACGGCGCCGCCGACGAGCAGGGCGATGCGCTCCTTCATCTCGCGCGCGGCCTTGTTGGTAAAGGTGACGGCGAGGATCTGCGACGGGAAGGCGCGGCCGGTATTGAGGATGTGGGCGATGCGGGTCGTCAGCACGCGTGTCTTTCCGGTGCCGGCGCCGGCGAGCACGAGGACAGGACCTTCCAGCGTTTCGACGGCTTCAGTCTGTTCCGGGTTCAGTCCAGCGAGATAATCCGGCCGCTTGCCGCCGTCGCGCGCCGCCATGGCGCGGGCGGCGATGCCGCCGCCAGCGGAGGGTCTTCCGGCTGCAGCGACGGACGGCTGCGGCTTGCGCGCCACTTCGCCGGGCTCTTCGTCGAAGAAGGGAATATCGTCGAAACTATTGCTCATGGCGCGTAATGTAGTGATTCGGGAAGGAAAGACCAGAAAAGATGTTCTGCTTTCATTCCCGAACCACCACTATTGCCTGGGTGCGGGTGGCGAGGCTGCCGCGGGTGAGCGGGCGAAAAATTCCGATCGCAGCCTGTCGGAACCGGCGCCGACCAGACGTCCTCGAAGCACGGACAGAAGTCCGGGATACTCGCCAACAAGGAGGCTGTCTATGCCGAAGGTCATTTCAAATCTCTGGTTCGCCGAGCAGGCACGCGAAGCCGTCGAATTCTACGTGTCGATGATTCCGGATTCCAGGATCGGCCGCACCACCATACTTCCGGCGGAAACGCCGAGTGGGCCTCCCGGCAGCGTCGAGCTGATCGAATTCACGCTCGGCAACCAAGCTTTCCTGGCGATGAAGGCCGGCCCGCTCGATAGCTTCAACCACTCGTTCTCGATCGCGGTTCTTCTCGATAGCCAGGCGGAGATCGACCGGATATGGGATGGCTTCCTCGCCAACGGCGGCACGCCGGAGGCATGCGGCTGGCTGAAGGACCGCTGGGGCCTGTCCTGGCAGATCGTGCCGCGCGCTCTCTCGGAGATGATCGCCGACGAAGATCGCGAGCGGGCAAGGCGTGTCACCGAAGTCATGCTCGGGATGGTCAAGATCGATGTGGCTGCGCTGGAGAAAGCGTTCAACGGCTGAGAGCCGGGAGGCGCGCGATCGCAATAAACCGGGCAGGGGTTACTTCGCCCGGTTTCATCCCGCGGGGGCGCGCTCACTGCCCCGCAATCAGAGCCGGCTTGCTCTTGCCGGCGGGAAATCGCCGATTTTCCACGGCTCGAATCACGGGCGCTATTGCACACCTTTTTGACCTTCATGTCACGTCGCTAAATGTGCTGATATCGCGACGCCCCTTTTCTCAACTACAATAAGAAACAGTTTCGTAGAGTAAAAAAATACCGGTGCATGCACAATTTTGTGCATTGCCACAAACGGCCGGTCAGCGTGGAATATACCTACGAAACTATTGATTCTTAGGAACGCCGTGGCCATCTCGATGGTTATACGGCTTAGAGCCTGCGGCATAACCTTAATGGAGGTCCCATGCTGAGTGAATCCGTATTCGATGCGTTTACCCGCAGTTATGAAGCGCGTCGCGAAAGCGACATGTCGGTCTCGGACTATCTTGATCTCTGCAAGACCGATCCGATCGCCTATGCCAACGCCACCGAGCGTCTGCTCGCTGCCATAGGCGAACCACAGATGGTGGACACCGCCAAGGACGCGCGCCTCGGCAGGATCTTCATGAACAGGACGATCCGGGTTTATCCGGCCTTTGCCGGTTTTCACGGCATGGAAGAGACAATCGAACGCATCGTCTCCTTCTTTCGGCATGCAGCGCAGGGGCTCGAGGAGCGCAAGCAGATTCTTTATCTGCTCGGTCCGGTCGGGGGCGGCAAGTCGTCCTTGGCTGAGCGGCTGAAGCAGTTGATGGAAGTGCATCCGATCTATGTGCTGAAGGCGGGCGAAGAGATCAGCCCCGTGTTCGAAAGCCCGCTCAATCTCTTCGATCCGGAGACGATGGGCCCGCTCCTGCAGGAGCAATACGGAATCCCGCAGCGGCGGCTGAACGGATTGATGAGCCCGTGGTGCCTGAAGCGGCTCGACGATTTCGGAGGCGATATCTCCCGATTCCGCGTCGTCAGGATACAACCCTCGCGATTGCGCCAGATCGCAATTGCCAAGACCGAGCCAGGCGATGAGAACAACCAGGACATCTCCTCGTTGGTCGGCAAGGTAGATATCCGCAAGCTGGAAACCTACTCTCAGAACGATCCGGATGCCTACAGCTATTCGGGCGGGCTGAACCGCGCCAATCAAGGCGTGCTCGAATTCGTGGAGATGTTCAAGGCGCCGATCAAGATGCTGCATCCGTTGCTGACGGCAACGCAGGAGGGCAACTATATCGGCTCGGAGAATATCGGCGCCATACCTTTCTCCGGAATCGTCCTCGCTCATTCGAATGAGGCGGAGTGGCAGACTTTCAAGGCCAACAAGAACAATGAGGCCTTCATCGACCGTATCTGTGTGATCAAAGTGCCCTATTGCCTGCGGGTGACAGAAGAACAGAGGATCTACGAAAAGCTGATCGAGGGATCGGAACTGGTGGACGCACCATGCGCCCCGGCAACGCTCGAAATGCTGGCGCGTTTCTCCGTTCTTTCGCGTCTGCGCAAGCACGAGAATTCGACCTTCTTCTCGAAGATGCGCACCTATGACGGGGAGAGCCTGAAAGAAAGCGATCCGCGTGCCCGCAGCGTCCAGGAATACCGGGATGCTGCCGGTATCGACGAAGGCATGGACGGAATATCGACCCGCTTCGCCTTCAAAGTGCTCGCCTCCACCTTCAATCACGACACGACTGACATTGGCGCTGATCCCGTCCATCTGATGTATGTGCTGGAACAGGCGATCCGTCGCGAGCAGTTTCCCGATGATGTCGAGAAGCGTTATCTCGAGTTCATCAAGGCCGATCTTGCGCCACGCTACGCAGAGTTCATTGGCAACGAGATACAGAAGGCCTATCTTGAATCTTATGCGGACTACGGACAGAATCTGTTCGACCGCTACGTAGATTATGCCGATGCGTGGATCGAAGATGTGGACTTCAAGGATCCCGATACTGGTCAGCTTCTCGACCGCGAGCTCCTCAATCAGGAGCTGACGAAGATCGAAAAGCCGGCGGGAATCGCCAATCCGAAGGATTTCCGCAACGAAATCGTCAAGTTCTCACTGAGATCGCGGGCAGCGAATGGCGGAAAAAATCCGTCATGGACGAGCTACGAGAAAATCCGGGAAGTCATCGAGAAGCGTATGTTCTCGCAGGTCGAAGATCTCTTGCCGGTGATTTCCTTCGGATCGAAGAAGGATTCGGAAACAGAAAAGAAGCATAGCGAATTCGTCTCGCGCATGGCCGCGCGAGGTTACACGGAACGGCAGGTTCGGCGCCTCGTCGAATGGTACATGCGCGTCAAACAGGCAAGTTAATGCGGAGCCATTATGCACATTGTCGACCGGCGGCTAAATCCGCGCGGTAAAAGTCTGGAAAATCGTCAGCGGTTCCTTCGACGCATGAAGGGAGCCGTGCAGCAGGCGGTGAAACGTTCGCTGCAAAATCGAAACATTCGAGACGTGCTCGACGGCGGGGAGATCAGCCTGCCGATCGATGGGATGGCAGAACCAAGCTTTCGAAGGGGTGAAGGCGGCATCGCCGACCACATCCTGCCCGGGAACCGGGCTTTCGTCGAGGGGGACATCATTCCGCGGCCGCCGGGCGGGAAGGGCGGAAAACCAAAAGATGCAGGCGAGGGCGACGGTGAGGATGGCTTCCGTTTCGTACTGACGCGGGAGGAATTCCTCGATGTGTTCCTTGACGACCTCGAATTGCCAGACCTCGCCAAGCGGCGTCTAGCCGAAACCGAGGAGGAAACTCCGTTCCGGGCCGGCTATTCCGTATCAGGGTCGCCTTCCAACATTGCCGTCGGCCGCACGACGAAGCTGGCAATGATGCGCCGCGTTGCGCTTGGCCGCCCACGCCGCGAAGAAATCGAAGCCCTGCAGCGGCAGATCGAGGAATGCAAGGACGAGGAGACCCGTCTGGCACTTGAGACAAAACTCAAAGCCCTGACGGAAAAAAGCCGGCGCATTCCCTATATCGATCCGCTTGATGTCCGCTATCGCCGCTTCGAAAACGAGCCGAAGCCAGTCGCGAAAGCGGTGATGTTCTGCCTGATGGACGTGTCAGGCTCCATGTCGGAGCACATGAAGGACCTCGCGAAGCGATTCTATCTGCTGCTCTACCTTTTCCTGTCGAAACGCTACAAGAAGGTGGAAATCGTCTTCATCCGTCATACCGACAGGGCTGAGGAGGTCGATGAGGAAACCTTCTTCTACGGCCCGGCGACGGGTGGCACGCTGGTTTCGAGTGCGCTTGCCGCAATGCGGGCAATTATCGCAGCGCGTTTCGACCCGGCGGAGTGGAATATTTATGGTGCCCAGGCCTCGGATGGCGACAACGCCCATTCGGACGGAAATCTGACCGGGCAGCTGCTGCGCGAGATTTTGCCGCTATGCCAGTATTTCGCCTATATCGAAGTCGGCGAGGAGGGCGGCGATTCTTCAATATCGCGATCGCCGCTGTGGATGCTCTATGATGGGATCCGTTCCGAACCGCTGCCGCTTTCAATGCGCAAGGTCTGCCGGCGAAGCGAAATATTCCCTGTTTTCCACGATCTCTTCCAGAAACGTGAGGCACAGTCGAAGGTGACGCCATGACCATGACGGTGAGGCCAAGAGAGCGGCTCCTATTCGATGGGGCCGACTGGGACTTTGCAACGCTGCAGCGCATCCACGATGCGTGCGAAGAGATCGCGCTCGGTGAACTCGGCCTCGATGTCTATCCGAACCAGATCGAAGTCATTACCTCGGAGCAGATGCTGGATGCCTATTCCTCAACCGGCATGCCGCTCTTTTACCGTCATTGGTCCTTCGGAAAGCACTTCGCGCATCACGAGACCTTCTACCGCCGCGGGATGCGCGATCTTGCCTACGAGATCGTCATCAACAGCTCTCCCTGCATCTCCTATCTGATGGAGGAAAACACGGCGACGATGCAGACGCTCGTCACCGCCCATGCGGCCTTCGGCCACAATCACTTCTTCAAGAACAACTATCTCTTCAAGCTCTGGACCGATGCCGAGGGAATTCTTGATTATCTCGATTTCGCCAAAGGCTATATCACCCGCTGCGAAGAGCGCTACGGCGAGACGGCGGTCGAAAGAACGCTCGATGCGGCGCATGCGCTCATGTCGCATGGGGTGCATCGATATGCCGGCAAGACCACCATCGACCTTCGCCAGGAGGAGAAGCGGGAACAGGAGCGTCGCGCCCACGAGGAGCAGATGTTCAACGATCTGTGGCGCACGGTTCCCGTCGGGAAGGCGAAGAAGACGGGTGACATAGGCTTGGAAAAGCGGCGCGCCGCGCTCGGTCTCCCGCAGGATAATATCCTCTATTTTCTCGAGAAATCTGCGCCCCGGCTGCAGCCGTGGCAGCGAGAGATCCTTCGCATCGTGCGCCACGTCGCGCAATATTTCCATCCCCAGCGGCAGACCAAGGTGATGAACGAGGGAACCGCCACCTTCGTCCACTATCAGATCATGAACCGACTTCACGAGCGGGGGCAGATCAGCGACGGCAACTTCCTCGAATTCCTGAAGTCGCATGCCAATGTCGTCTTCCAGCCAAACTACGACGATCGGCGGTTCTCGGGTTTCAATCCCTATGCGCTTGGTTTTGCGATGATGCAGGACATCGAGAGGATCGTCACGAAGCCGACGGAAGAGGACCGGGCATGGTTTCCCGATATCGCGGGAAGAGGCGACGCGATGGTGGTCCTGCGCGACATCTGGGCGAATTACCGCGACGAAAGTTTCATCAGCCAGTTCCTCAGTCCGAACCTGATCCGACGGTTTCGGCTGTTCCATCTCTACGACGACCCGGAACAGACCGAAGGTGTGCTGGTTTCGGCAATTCACAATGAACGCGGCTATCTGCGCATTCGCCGCCAGCTCTCCCGCGAATACGATATCGGCTGGACCGATCCGGCAATCGATATCGTCGATGTCGATCTCGCCGGCGACCGTCGCCTGTTGCTGCAGCATATCGTCATGAACGGCTGCTATCTGCAGGAAGGTGACACGAAGCTCGTCCTGCAACATCTTGCCGATCTCTGGGGCTACGATGTGCTGCTCCAGGAAATCGACGGTTCGAGCAGCGTGGCGAAGGAACACACGGCAAGCCCGCGCAAGATCGTTCAATGATCCGGTTTTTTGCAACGTGTCGGGCTAAAGGGCATCGTACGCCTTCATCCTTTGTCCGCATCCGGCGGCGATCGGCAATTATCGATGGCAACAAACACAAAGGCTGCGTAATTTAACGCCGCTGCAATCGTTCATATTGGTCTCCACTCAACCTAATTCCACGTTGCAGCGACCTTTCGGGATAGCGCAAAGGCGAGCGACAATGAGTGAAACGCGGCGGAAGCTGACGACGATCTTCTGTGCTGACGTGCAAGACTACACACGGCTGATGGGGGCCGACGAGGAGGGGACGCTTGCGACGCTGAAGCGCTGCCGCGACGCGATGGCACATTTGATTGAGAGCCATGGCGGTCGCGTCGTCAACACCTGGGGCGACGGACTGATCGCCGAGTTTCCGAGCGTCGTCGAAGCCGTGCGCGCGGCCGTCGATACCCAGAACGAACTTGCCGGCTTCAATGCCGGCCGCCCGAGCGACGGGCGCATGCTCTTCCGCATCGGCATCAATCTCGGCGACGTGATCGTCGAAGGCGATGACATTTATGGCGACGGCGTCAATATCGCCGCGCGGCTGCAGACGTCGGCTTCGCCCGGAGGCATCGTAATATCAAGCACCGTCTACGATCAGGTGCGCAACAAGGTGGCTGTTGGTTTCGAGTTTCTCGGGCCGCTGACGGTGAAGAACGTCGAAGAGGGCGTGCCGAGCTACGCGGTCAAGATCGGCGAGGGAGGCGACGAAACGCCGCCTGCCGAACGACCCGCCGCCCGGCAACAGCCAGCCGCCGCCGTCACGGCCGAGGCAAGGCCGGTGTCCGGCGGACGGAGGCTGTTTGCCGTGCTTGGCGTCATCGCCCTCGTGCTGATCTTCATCAATCTCCTGTCGTGGCAGGGTGTTTTCTGGGCGCGCTTTCCACTGCTTGCGATAGCCGTTGTTGCAGCGCTCGCCTGGAATCGTGAACAGACGCGTTTCGACCGCAGGATGGCCACGCTCGCGATTGTGGCGCTCGGCATCATCGGCATCAACGTCCTCACCTGGAGCGGGACCTTCTGGGCGGTTTGGCCGATACTGGGGATCGCAGCAACCATCGGCCTGCGGTGGTCGCTGCGTCGATAGCTAGTTCTTCACTGGTTTTGCTGGTTATCTCGCTTCTGTAACGACGGCGACAAGAGGTTTCGAGTTTCGTTCAAGCAAAAGTGAGCGGCCGGGTTATTTCCAATCTTCGCTGATATTACAAATCGGTAATGCCGGCCGCTTATGCTTGTCGGTAAGCTGTAAACGCGCGATATTGTCGCACCAGATGGGAAGCTTGATCCCGCAGCGCCTCTTTCGACCGGCCCTGGTCCAACCTCGAGTCCCTCCGGAGACGTGAATGGCCTTTTGGAAGCAGTTTATACTTTCACTCATCGTCATCATTGCCGGCTTCGCCGCGTGGGTTTTCCTTGCGCCCGGCGCCGGCGATAAGATGCGTGATGCCGGCATCCCCGACAGTCTCGTTTCGAAGATTGCGCCGAAGGCCGAGGAGACTGCGGACGCCGGTGCTTCCGCCGGGGCACGGGGACAACGGGGCGAGGGGCAAGGACAGGGTCAAAACCGCCGCGGCGGCGGGCGCAACAGCGCCATTCTCGTCGCGACGGAAGCCGTCGTCCAGGGCGTCGTCAACGACCGGCTGAATGCCATCGGTACAGGCGATGCGATCCGTTCCGTCGCGGTAACGCCGCAGGCATCGGGCACGATCCGCGAAATCCTCATCAAGTCGGGCGACAGGGTGAAAGCCGGGCAGGTGCTCGCCAAGCTCGACAGCGAGGAGCAGGTGATCGCCCGCGGCCAGGCGGACGTGGCGGTGAAGGCCGCGGTCGAGAAATCCAATCTCTATCACAACATCAAGTCCAGCGTGTCGCGCATGGACGTCTTCGATTCCGAGATCGCCGAGCAGGGCGCGCGACTGCAGTTGCAGGCCGCCGAACTCAATCTCGCCCGACGCAACATCACGGCCCCGATCGACGGCATCGTCGGCATCGTGCCCGTCAATATCGGCGACAATGTCACCACAACCACGCCGATCGTCACACTGGACGATCGGTCGGAAATCCTCGTCGATTTCTGGGTGCCGGAGCGCTTTGCCAACACGGTTGCGGTCGGCCAGCCGGTTGAGGCGATGTCGGTGGCAAGACCGGGGCAGATGTTTTCCGGCGTGATCGAGGCTGTCGACAACCGCATTGATGCGGCAAGCCGCACGCTGCGCCTGCGCGCCCGCATCGACAATGCCTCCGACGAGCTGCGCGCCGGCATGTCCTTCAGCGTCAGCATGAAATTCCCCGGCGACAAATATCCGGCGGTCGATCCGCAGTCGGTGCAGTGGGATTCGCAAGGGTCCTTCGTCTGGCGTGTGACCGACGACAAGTCGCACAAGGTGCGCGTGAGCGTCGTGCAGCGCAATCCCGACTTCATTCTCGTCAAGGCCGACCTCAAGGACGGCGACAAGATCGTGACGCAGGGCCTGCAGCGCGTGCGTGAGGGTGGCGCGGTGCGTGTTTCCGCCGATGTTGCCGCGAGTGGGGAGGTCGCCACCCAATGAACGTGACGGAACTGCCTCAGGACCGAGCGTCGAGCAAGCAGAGTTTCACCGCGCTTTTCGTTCGCCGGCCGATCCTGGCGCTGGTGTTCAATACGCTGATGGTCGTCGCCGGCCTTGCAGCCTATGTCGGCGTCGAGGTGCGGGAGCTGCCTGATGTCGACCGTCCCGTCGTCACCGTGCGCACCACTTTCGACGGCGCTTCACCGCAGACGATTGACCAGGAACTGACCAAGGTGATCGAGGGTGCAGTCGCCCGCGTCAGCGGCCTGAAGTCGATCTCCTCGACCTCTTCCTTCGGCCAGAGCCGGGTGACGCTCGAATTCTCCGATGCGATCGATCTCGCCGTCGCCGCCAACGACGTGCGCGATGCAATCGGCCGCATCACGCAGAACCTGCCAGACGAGGCAGATGCGCCGCAGATCGTCAAGGCGGATTCGGATTCTTCGCCGATCATGCGCCTTGCCGTCACCTCCACCAAGCTCAACATGGACGACCTGACGCAGCTCGTCGAGAACGAGGTGATCGATCGCCTCGCCTCCGTCGATGGCGTCGCGGATGTCGAGGAATATGGCGACCAGGAGAAGGTCTTCCGCGTCGATGTCGATCAGGGGGCGCTCGCCAGCCGCGGGCTCACCATTGGCGACCTTACCAAGGCGCTCGACAATGCCGCGCTCGACGTGCCGGCCGGCTCGCTGAAGAGCGCGACGCAGGATATCGTCGTGCGTGCCACCGCCAATCTGCAGACGCCGGCGGATTTTTCCGATGTCATGCTGCAAGACCGCGTCCGGCTGGGCGATGTCGCGACGGTGACGCTCGGGCCGCGCGACGGCGATACGGCGCTGCGCTCGAACGGCAAGCCCGGCATCGGCCTTGGCATCATCCGTCAGGCGCAGTCGAATACGCTCAATATTTCGACCGGCATCAAGGCGGCCGTCGAGCAACTATCGAAGACGCTGCCCGAGGGAACGACGATCGCCATCACCAGCGACGATGCGGTCTTCATCCAGGGCGCGATCCATGAGGTGGTGCTGGCGCTGGTGCTTGCCGCCGTCATCGTCACCGCGGTTATCTATCTCTTCCTGCGCGACTGGCGGGCAACGCTGATCCCGGCCGTCAGTATGCCCGTGGCGCTGATCGGCACGCTGGCGGCAATTTACATGGTCGGTTTCTCAATCAACATCCTGACGCTGCTCGCCATCGTGCTGGCGACCGGCCTCGTCGTCGACGACGCGATTGTGGTGCTCGAAAACATCGTGCGCCGGCGCGCCGAGGGCATGGGACCGCGCGCGGCCGCCGTGCTCGGCACCCGCGAAGTGTTCTTCGCAGTTATCGCCACGACAGCGACGCTGGCGGCCGTCTTCATCCCGCTTTCGTTCCTGCCGGGGCAGGTCGGCGGTCTCTTCCGCGAATTCGGCTTTGTACTCGCCTTCTCGGTAGGACTATCGTCGATCGTGGCGCTGACGCTCTGCCCGATGCTCGCCTCGCGCATGCTGACGAAGCCGATGATTGAGGATCACGGAGCGCTCGGTCGCTTCGGCGGCGCGCTCGCCCGTTGCTACAAATGGGCACTGCACGGGTGCCTCAACGCGCCCTTCGTGGTTATCCTGGTCTCGTTGATGTTTGCCGGCGCGGCGCTCATCGCCTTCTCGACGGTCAAGAGCGAGCTCACGCCCGAGGAGGACCGGTCACTGGTGATGATGCGGCTGACGTCGCCGCAGGGATCGAGCCTCGAATATACCCGCGACAAGATGCAGCTCGTCGAGGAATATCTGCAGCCGCTGGTCGATAGCGGCGACATCCGCAACGTCTTCTCGATCTCCGGGCAGGGCGGCTCGCTGAACAGCGGCTTCATGGTGCTGACGCTTGCTCCCTGGGGAGAGCGTCACCGGACCCAGGCCGAGATCGTCGGCGACATCAATCAGGCGGCAGCGAAGGTGCCGGCGCTGCGCGGCAACGCCATATCTTCCAACAGCCTGCGCATCCGCGGCGCCGGCAGCGGCGTGCAGATGGCGCTTGTTGGGAACGATCACGAGGCGCTGACGGCGGCGGCCGCCAAGCTGGTGCAGGGGCTCGACGCCACCGGCCACTACGATACGCCGCGGCTCACCAACGAGCCCAGTCAAGCGCAGGTGTCGGTGGCGATCGACCGCGAGCGTGCTTCCGATCTCGGCATCGACATCACGGGGCTATCGACGGCGATCCAGTCGCTGCTCGAAGGGCGCTCGGTGGTCGATGTCTTCGTCGACGGGGAATCCTATCCCGTGCTTTTGACTTCGACGACGCGGCCTATCGATGATCCCACGGATCTCGAAAACGTGTTCCTGAAAACCGGTGACGGCAAGATCGTGCCGATGTCCGTCATCGCCACGATGAAGGAAGGATCGGTCGCGCCGCAGCTGAACCGCGAGCAGCAGCTCGCCTCCGTCGCGATCACCGCCGGCCTCAAGAACGGCATGTCGCTCGGCGATGCCGTGAGACAGGTGACGGAACTTGCCGAGCCCCTGCTGCCGCCCGGCGCACGTTTGCTGCCGCTTGCGGAAGCCGCGACGCTGGAAGAGAATTCGAGCGGCATGACGCTGACCTTCGGTTTTGCCATCGTCATCATCTTCCTGGTACTCGCCGCCCAGTTCGAAAGTGTGCTCTCATCGGTAATCATCATGTCGACGGTGCCGCTCGGCCTTGCCTGCGCCGTCTTCGCTTTGATCATCACCGGTTCCAGCCTGAACATCTATAGCCAGATCGGCCTGGTGCTGCTCGTCGGCGTGATGGCGAAGAACGGCATCCTGATCGTCGAATTCGCAAATCAGTTGCGTGACAGGGGCGAGAACGTGCGCTCTTCGATCGAGAAGGCCTGCGCGCTGCGCCTTCGCCCCGTGATGATGACGATGATCGCCACCATCCTCGGCGGCGTGCCGCTGGTCTTTGCCCACGGCGCGGGTGCGGAAGCGCGCGTGGCGCTCGGCTGGGTGATCGTCGGCGGCCTTGGCTTCGCCACGCTGGTGACGCTGTTCATCACGCCGGTCGCCTATCTCCTGCTTGCCCGCTTCGCCAAGCCGCATGCCCATGAGGAGGCGCGCCTGCACGAGGAGATGTCGGTCGCGACGGGGCCGCGCGCAGCGCCCGACGAGGAGCAGTTGCAGGCCGCCGAGTAAGCCTTCCATCCGCATTGAACACGCCGCCGGATTGCCATTCGGCGGCGTTTCTTATGGTGTATGAAGCCTTGCGGAATAAGATAAATTTCCTCTGAAGATTAGCCGTTTTTTAAGCATAAGCGGCAATGATCGTGGCCAGGAGCCGACTGGCCTTCTTCGTTTCTTGAAGGCAATGCGCTGGAGACCCAGCGACCCCGGACATGAGTGTCTGTGCGGAAGGTTCATCCCTGTTCAGTTGCGTTCTGTTGTGTTTTTGGAGTCTAGTTCCGTGAGTATTTATCAGCGCGTCTCCGTTGATGCGGCGCTCCATGTGCTGCGTGATATCAATCGCAATATGACGGTCACGCAGAACCACATCACGACAGGCATGCGAGTTGCCAAAGCGGCCGACAACGCTGTTTATTGGTCGATCGCCACCACCGCGCGCACCGACAACAAGGCCATTTCGGCGGTCCAGGACGCGCTCGGCATGGCGGCTGCGACAATGGGCACGGCCTATACCGGTGTCCAGAACGTCATCGACGTTGTCTCCGAGATCAAGGCCAAGCTCGTCGCCGCCACCGAGGACGGGGTCGACAAGAACAAGATCAACGAAGAACTCAAACAGTTGCAGGAGCAACTGCGCAGCGTTTCGGAATCGGCGACCTTCAACAGCGACAACTGGGTGATCCTCACCAATGACGCGACGCCGACGCAGCCGCGCCAGATCCCGGCTTCCTTCATCCGCAATGCCGACGGTACGGTCTCCGTGGGCATGCTGAGCTACCATATCGACAACACGCCTGTGGGGGCGACCACGTCCAAGGATGCGCGCTACCTGATCGATGACCGGGCCACTGGTTCCGGCGAATACGGCGTGTTGACCTCGGCCTATTTCGCTACGGAACTCGGCGCTTCGCAGGACTACGTGCTGATGACCAGCAAGAACGGCACCACCACCGGCCAGGTGGTGATTTCCGTCTCTTCAAGCACGACGAAAGGTCAGCTCAGCGAAATGATCAGCGTGGTTGATGCCGCCCTGACGCAGCTGACCACGGTCGGATCGGCCTTCGGCGCGCTGGAAAAACGCATCGAGCTGCAGAACGACTTCGCCACTCAGCTGCACGACAACATCACCGCCGGCATCGGCCGGCTCGTTGATGCCGACATGGAGGAGGAGTCGAGCAGATTGAGGGCGCTGCAGACGCAGCAGCAGCTCGGCCTCCAATCGCTGAACATTGCCAATGCGACCTACGACACCGTCAGGCAGTTGTTCCAGAATTTCTAAGGGTGAGATTGGGCGCTTGGAGCGGCACCGCAATGTTTGTTGTTTGGAGTCCGAGTATCTCGTAGGAAGATTTGGCGCGCCCACTTCTCCTCCTCATTCCTGTGCTCGTCACAGGAACGAGGAGGAGAACGAAGCGCGCCCGCCGACCCGGTAAAAACTGGTGATATCCGTGCCTTGCTGCAACATGGCTGCTGTTTCGGCGCCTGAAATTCCCCTATCAAGGGAACATCTTCATTTTCTTGCCGTATTCCTTGCCATTTGCTCGCATCAGTTTTGAACGGAGACCGTCCTGTCCATGATCAAGAAATTCATACTTCTGGCTGTCGCAGCAAGCTATCTCAGCGCCTGCACGACGACCGATCCCTATACTGGTGAGCAGAAGGTTTCCAATACAGCGGGCGGTGCGGCGCTCGGCGCGCTCGGTGGCGCTCTTGTCGGCGTGGCCGTTGGCGGCGGCGGGCATGGCAAGCGCAACGCAGCGCTGATCGGCGCCGGTATCGGCGCGCTGGCCGGCGGCGCGATCGGCAACTACATGGACCAGCAGGAAGCCGAGCTTCGCGCCCAGCTCGAAGGTACCGGCATCTCCGTCACCCGCCAGGGCGACAACATCATTCTCAACATGCCCTCGAACATCACTTTCGATGTCGACCAGGACGCGGTGAAGCCGGGCTTCTATCCGACGCTGAATTCGGTGGCGATCGTGCTGCGCAAGTTCAACCGCACCCTGATCGACGTCAACGGCCATACGGATTCGACCGGCAGCCTGCAGCATAACCAGGACCTGTCACAGCGCCGCGCGCTTTCGGTTGCCGATTATCTCGGCGGCCAGGGCATCGACCAGCGCCGCGTCTCCGCCGTCGGCTTCGGCCCGTCCCAGCCCGTCGCCTCCAACGCGACCGAGGCCGGCCGCGCTCAGAACCGCCGCGTCGAGATCCAGATCGCGCCCATCACGCAGGGCTGAGCAGGCGCTCTCTCAGACAACAGAAGGCCAGGCTCGCCCTCGGCCTCTTTCGTTTCTGCTGATCGCATCAATGCTGCATCGTCGCGCCTTTGGTGATCTTGTCGACAATCTTCTTGTCGGCTCTGATCGCAATGCCGACGATATTGGCGTCGTCAGGGGCATACTCGGCAAAGACGGCGCGGTTGGCGGCGTCATGGCCGGTGGCAAACATCTCCTCGATGAATATGGAGGCGGTTACCTCACGTTCCAGCGCGCGGCGGTGGATGGTCGATATCGTCGCTTCGTCGGCGGAAAGCACGATGATTGGCTGGATCGATAGCGGATTGTAGAGATTGCCGGCGCGGTCCTTATACGGCTCTCCGATGATCTCGGGATATTGTCCGGCGATGCCCGTCGACAGGAAGGCTGTGACGTTCAGCTTCTGCCAGCCGGCAAGATTGTTTCGCAGGACGATCGCAATTTTGGTATCAAACATTCCAGTCTCTCTCATCAGGGTATCGAAACGCGTTGAGCCAGGATCTAACGCCGCAGGTCTTCGAGGGTCTTGAACGTTTGTGCGAGCCGCAGGTGGGCAGCGGCATGCTGGCCGCGCCCGCTGGCAGCGGCATCCTGACTGCGCCCTCCTTTCCCGGCATCGAGCGTATCGAGGCGCAGTTTTCCGGCAACGTCTTCGAGCCGCATCGGCACGATACCTATGCGCTTGGTGTCACGCTGCACGGCGTTCAGACTTTCACATATCGCGGCGAGCGGCGCTTCAGCCTGCCGGGGCAAGTGATCGTGCTGCATCCCGACGAGGAGCATGACGGCGGTGCGGCGACCGAGGCCGGGCTGCATTACCGCATGCTCTACATGGAGCCTTCGCTGCTGACGGAATGCCTTGAGGCGGAGAAGATCGGGCTTCCCTTCGTCGAGCAGCCCGTGATTGCCGATAGTGCGCTGGCGAAGGTGCTTTTGGGAGCGCTCGGCGCACTCGATCGGGAGCTGGAAGAGCTTTTCGTCGACGATTTCGTCAGCCACGTCGCCGGCGGCCTGTCACGGCATTCGCAGATGCGCCGCCGGCCACTGGGCACGGTTGCCTGGCGGCAGGTGCGGGCAGCACGCGATTATCTGGAGGCGCATGCGCTGAGGCCCGTGCGCTCGGGGGAACTGGAGAAGATTACCGGCCTTGACCGCTTCACGCTGTCACGGCATTTCCGCACGGCCTTTGCCACCAGCCCGCACCGCTACTTGCTGATGCGGCGCCTGCAGCAGGCGAGGGCGCTGATAGGTACCGGCGAGGGTTTTGCCGACGTGGCGGCCGCGACGGGTTTTGCCGACCAGGCGCATTTCAATCGCCATTTCAAGAAGGCCTACGGCGTCACTCCCGGCCAGTGGGTCAGTCTCAGACGGGGTTTTCCGCAAGGCCGGAACGGCGCGCGATAAAGCGGGCAAGCGCCGGCCCGATCAGCAGAATGACCAGGAAACGGCCGGTCTGCATGGCCATGACAAAGGGCACGTCGACATCGCTTGATGCAGCGATGATGGCGACGGAATCGGCGCCGCCGGGGCTGGTGGCGAGATAGGCGGTCAGGGGATCGATGCCGGCGAAGACGTGCAATGCCGCCGCCATGCAGCCGCAGAGCGCCATCAGCAGCACGATACAGGCAGCGACCCGCGGCAGGGCGCGCGCCACATGGCTGATGATCGAGCGGGTGAAACGCAGGCCGATGCTCCAGCCGACGAGCGCATAGGCGGTGGCAAGCAGCCACATAGGCAGCTCGATCTTCAAAAGGCCAACGCCCTGCAGGAAGGCGCCGAGAAAGAGCGGCACGATGATCATGCCTCCCTGTATGCGCAGGCGCCGCACGCCATGGGCGCAAAAGCCGGTAAAGGCGATCGTCGCGGCAAAGGCTGGCCAGTCTACCGGGGGAAAGAGGACGAGCGGCGGTGGCTCGCCGCCATCGGCCGCCACCCACAGCCGCGATACCACCGATGCGCCGACGGCGACGAAGACGACGCGCAGATATTGCATGAAGGCGACGAGGCGGGCATCGGCGCCATAGGCTTCGGACATGATGACCATGGCGGAAGCGCCGCCCGGCGAGGAGCCCCAGACGGCAGTCGTTCCCGGCAGCACCTGCCAGCGCGTCAAGAGCCAGCCGAGGCCGGTGGCGATGGCGATGACCGAGAAGATGAACAGCAGGAAGATCGGCGCGTCCTTCGCCATCGTGCCGAGAATATCAGGGGTGATGGTGCGCGCCATCATCAGGCCGACGAGGACTTGGCCGAGCTGCAGCGGCAGAAGCGGCACGCGAAGCTTTCCCTTGCCGACGGTCAGCGTCAGCACGATGGCCGCGACCATCGGCCCGATCAGCAGCGAGGCGGGCAGGGCCGAGAGTTCGAGGAAGATGGTAAAGGCTGTGGAAAGCGCGAGCAGCAACGCCCATTTCGGCAGGCCGGCATCCCGCAGCAGGCGGTGCGCGTGGCTGAGTGGCATGAATCCCCGTGTGTTTCTCGGCCGGTGCCAAGCCCTGAGGCTGAAGATGGGAGGAAGCTCCGGCATGACGAAGAGAGGCCGGCTCAAGGGCCGGTCGGTGCTGCTTCGGTATAGGCGGGCGCCGCGAGCGCGGTCAATTGCGAAATCTGGCTTCCGGCGAGGCAGCATGCGAATTTGATTCAAGCCTCGCATCAAGTCCTTGTTATCTCATCTGAGTCGAACATGCTGGACGAGGAAATCGAGCAGGGCGCGCACACGCGCCGGCAGCGGTCCGCCCTGTCCCATATAGACGGCATAGAATTCTTCGATATCGCCGGGATTGGCGGCTTCCAGTACCGGCACCAGCCGGCCGGCATCGATATCGGCGCGCACGGTGAAGGCGGCCAGCCGCGCAAGACCGGCGCCAGAGAGCGCGAGATGGCGCATGGCTTCCCCGTCTCCAACCTGCACGCCCGGCGTGATCGGCACGGACACGGTTTCGCCGTTCTCGCGCAGCGGCCAGCCCTCGACGGCGCGGGCGTAGGAAAAGCCGATGCGGCAATGGCGGCTGAGATCGGCGACGCTGCGCGGTTCGCCATGACGACTGATATATTCGGGCGAAACGACAATGAGCTTGCTAGTGGTGCCGAGCTTGCGGGCAATCAGGCTGGAGTTCTTCAAGGGGCCGGTGCGGATCGCAACGTCGGCGCGTTCTTCCATCAGATCGACCACCCTGTCGGTGTGAGCGATATCGAGCGTAACGGCGGGATGAAGCGCCATGAAGGCGGGCACGAGTGGCGCCAGCACATGATTGCCGAAGGAGCCGCTGGTATTGATACGGATGCGGCCCGAGGCCTGTTCGCGTGACGACGCCTGGCGCTCGGCCTCGGCGATATCGGCAAGGATGGCGATGCTGCGCTCATAGAAGGCGCAGCCCTCCGGCGTCAGTTGCAGCTTGCGGGTCGAGCGGTTGACGAGGCGGACGCCGAGGCGCGCCTCCAGCCGGGCGACGAGCTTGCTCACGGCCGACGGCGTCATGCGCCGCGCCGAGGCGGCTGCGGAAAAGCCGCCACGCTCGACAACACTGATGAAGACTTCCATTTCCCCCGAGCGGTTGATGTCCTGACGGCCCATGATGAATTCAAGTCACAGATGATGTTCTGTTTCGCAATCTATATCAACGGAAATGCCGGGTCTATCTCGGAGGAAACACAGGAGACAGATCGATGGAGTACAGAAATCTCGGCGCATCGGGCCTCAGAGTGCCGGTCCTTAGCTTCGGCGCGGGCACGTTCGGCGGCAGCGGTCCGCTGTTCGGCGCCTGGGGCAATACTGATGCCGAAGAAGCCCGGCGGCTCGTGGACATCTGCCTCGAAGCCGGCGTCAATCTCTTCGATACGGCCGATGTTTATTCGGCCGGCGCTTCCGAAGAGGTGCTCGGTCAGGCGATCCGCAGCCGGCGGGATGCCGTGCTGATTTCGACCAAGACCGCGCTACCGATGGGCGAGGGGCCGCAGGATTGGGGCACGTCGCGGGCGCGGCTGATCCGCGCGACGGAGGATGCACTGCGACGGCTCGGCACCGACTATATCGACCTTTTGCAGCTTCACGCCTTCGATGCCTCGACCCCGGTCGAGGAGGTGCTATCGACTCTCGACAGCCTCGTCGCCGCAGGCAAGATCCGCTATGTCGGCGTCTCGAATTTTTCCGGCTGGGAGCTGATGAAGTCGCTCGCGGCGGCCGAGCGCTGGGGCCATCCGCGTTATGTTGCCCATCAGGTCTATTATTCGCTGGCGGGTCGCGACTATGAATGGGAGCTGATGCCGCTCGGCGCCGATCAAGGCGTCGGCGCCCTCGTATGGAGCCCGCTCGCCTGGGGGCGGCTTACCGGCAAGATCCGCCGCGGTGAGCCGCTGCCGGCCGCCAGTCGATTGCACGAGACAGCCCAGTATGGCCCACCTGTCGACGACGAGAGGCTGTTCGACATCATCGAGGTGCTGGATTCGATCGCAGCGGAGATCGGCAAGACGGTGCCGCAGATCGCGATAAACTGGCTGCTCGGCCGGCCGACGGTATCGAGCGTCATCATCGGCGCCCGCAACGAAGATCAACTCAGGCAGAACCTTGGCGCGGCCGACTGGAGCCTGTCGAAGGATCAGATCGAAAGGCTCGACGCGGTCAGCGCGGTGACGGCGCCTTATCCTTATTTCCCCTATCGACGGCAGCAGGGCTTTGCGCTCCTCAATCCACCGATCGTCTGAGGCGGTCGGCCCGGCCTGTCCATGGCTCCTGGTCTACAACAAAAGGGGAGTGAAATCTTTTCCCAATCTTAACTGGACAGCCGCTTTGACTTGCCCCATACCCAGCCTGCTGCATATCTCCTGAAACGGAATCGATGTAAGACGAAATTATGCAGCAATTTTAAAGTTCTACAGCGTCCATTTACGTCTGAGCGGACGTGCGGCGCAGTAGTCTGCGGGACGCGGTCTCGTCCACGCGGAATGGCAGGGAGAACAAAGGGATGGCGCTGAAGGACGCAAGGGCTGGAACACGCAACGAGGCGGGGATATCCGCTGTGCTCGGTATTCTCAAGCAGAGCTTCGGCGAGCGTTTCCAAACCGGCCAGTCCTTCCGTGAACAGCACGCCCATACGACCACCTATATTCCGCCGCTACTGCCCGATGGCGTTCTCTTTGCCGAAAGCGCCGAAGATGTGAAGATGGCGGTCAGGGCCTGTGCGGCGCACAAGGTGCCGCTGATCGGTTTCGGCACCGGTTCCTCGCTGGAAGGTCAGGTCAATGCCGTCAATGGCGGTATTTCGATCGATCTCAGCCGCATGAGCCGGGTGCTTGAGGTCAATGCGGAGGATCTCGACTGCACGGTCGAGCCCGGTATCACCCGCGAGGCGCTAAACGTCCATCTGCGCGATACCGGCCTGTTCTTTCCGATCGATCCCGGCGCCAATGCCTCGATCGGCGGCATGGCGTCGACGCGGGCCTCCGGCACCAATGCGGTGCGCTACGGCACGATGAAGGACAATGTGCTTGCCGTCACGGCAGTCACCGCCAATGGTGAGGAGATCCGCACGGCGCGGCGCGCCCGCAAGTCTTCGGCCGGCTATGACCTGACGCGGCTCTTTGTCGGCGCCGAGGGCACGCTCGGCATATTGACCTCGGTGACGCTGCGCCTGCAGGCGATCCCGCAGAAGATTGCCGGCGGCGTCTGCGCCTTTCCGAGCATCAAGGCGGCCTGCGACGCCGTCATCATGACGATTCAGATGGGCATTCCGGTGGCCCGCATCGAGCTGCTCGATGCTGTGCAGATGCGGGCGTGCAACGCCTATTCCGGGCTGTCTTATGCCGAAAGCCCAACGCTTTTCCTTGAATTCCACGGCACCGACGCGACCGTGCCGCTGCAATCGGCAGCCTTCGCCGAGATTGCGGCTGAATGTGGCGGGAGCGAGTTTCTGTGGACCGCCAATGCCGAGGAGCGGACGAAGCTCTGGAAGGCGCGTCATAACGCATACTTTTCCGCGAGGGCGCTGGCGCCGGGGCTTGCCGCACTTTCGACCGATGTTTGTGTTCCGATATCGAGGCTTGCCGATTGCGTTTCCGAAACGCAGGCGGATATCGAGGAACATGGGCTGCTCGGCCCTATCGTCGGCCACGCCGGCGACGGGAATTTCCATGTGCTGCTGTTGTTCGACGACAAAAGCGCCGGAGACATAGCCAGGGCCGAGAGCTTCGTTGAGCGGCTCAACCGCCGGGCACTCGATATGGACGGAACATGCACCGGGGAGCACGGCATCGGGCAAGGCAAGATGGCCTTTCTGGAGCAGGAGCTCGGAGGCTCGGTGGATCTGATGCGACAGGTGAAGCAGGCGCTCGATCCGGACGGCATCTTCAATCCCGGCAAGATTTTCCACCAAGGCTGAAAACGGAATATTCTCATGAACTTGGGCCTTGCCCATCGCATGAATAGCGCTAGTGTCGACAACAGAACCCTGAACAGTGTCGGCAACACAATCCCGAATGGAGAATCCTTGCATTGGTAGGCCGGTTCCTCGTCTTTTTGGGGGGAGTGATCGTCGTAGTGCTGTTTGTGGCGCTGCTTGCGCCGTTGTTCATCGACTGGACGGATTTCCGGAAGAACTTCGAGGATCAGGCAAGCCGCATCATCGGTAAGAAAGTCACCGTCCACGGCACGGTGGATGCCCGTCTGTTGCCGTTTCCGTCGGTGACGTTGCATGATGTGCGTGTCGGTCAGGAGGCTGACGGCACGCCGATCGTCAAGGTCGAACAATTTTCCATGGATGCCGAGCTTGCTCCTTTCCTGTCCGGCGAGGCGCTGATCTTTGATATGCGCGTCGTCAATCCGAAGGTGCGCCTCAGATTGCTCAAGGACGGCACACTCGACTGGATGCGCGGCAGCCGCGCCGAAATACCGGCCAAAACAGTCGTTCTCGAAAATGTGCATGTCAGCGGCGGCGAAGTCGATTTCCTCGACGACCAGGCGGGCCGGGCGCGCCGTATCACTGGCCTGAATGCGGAGATGTCGGCCAAATCGCTCGCCGGCCCCTGGCGCGTCGAGGGCGATGCGGCCCTCGACGGCGAACACGGCAATTTCTCGATTTTGAGCAGCCAGCCGGACGAGAAGGGCGTGCTGCGCATGCGCACGAAGCTGTCGCCGGACAAACATCCGGTCAGTATCGATCTCGACGGCGAACTGAAGCTGGTCGACCGCAAGCCGAACTATCAGGGCCAGCTTTCGGCGGCGATCGAAAACCGCAACAGCGCCAGGTCGGCCAACAAGAACGAGCAGCCGCCGAGGCTCAAAGGCCGCTTCGAGCTTACCAACGAACGTATCCGCATTCCCGAATACCGGATGGAGATCGGCCCGACGGACGATCCCTATGTGATAACCGGGGAGGCGACACTCGATACCGGCAACGCGCCTGAGTTCTTGTTGACCGCTGACGGGCAGCAGATAGACGTGAACCGCATCGGCAATCAGGGCGCGGCCGGCAAGACGACGCGGGATGCCGCGGTTTCGGCGCGCCAACGGTTGAATTCTCTGATCGATATCGTCGCGCAGGTGCCGATCCCGCAGGTGCCCGGTAAGGCAAGCGTCAAACTGCCGGCCATCGTTGCCGGCGACACAACGCTACGCGATGTGCAACTGGAGCTGGAGCCGGCCGGTGCCGGATGGATGATCGACAGCGCCGTCGGCACGCTGCCGGGGCGCACGCAGGTGGAAGGCAAGGGCAAGCTCCTGCTTCAGGGAGAACCCTCGTTCAACGGCCAGATCGTGGTTGCCTCGAACCAGCCAACGGGACTAGCCTCCTGGCTGGCCGGCTCGGTTGACCCGGCCATCCGCCAATTGCGGCAGGCGGGTTTTTCCGCCAATGTCAGCCTGACTCATGAATTGCAGCGTTTCGAAAATCTCGAAATCGCCATCGGATCGGCGACGCTGAAGGGCCGCCTGGAACGGCAGGCGATCTCCGGCCAGACGCCGACCCTGTCGGTGGCGCTGAATGGCGACACGCTCGATCTTGACGCGCTGCAGGCGCTGGCTGGTCTCGCGACCGGGCAGGAGAGCGGCGACAATGTCCTCGACCATAAGATCGCCGCGCAGCTCAAGGCCGACAGGTTCACCGCCTTCGGGGTTGACGCCGAGAATGTCGAGACCACCTTCACGATTGCCGACGGGGCGCTTGCGGTCGACCGGCTGTCAGTCAAGAATCTCGCGGGCGCCGAGCTGACGGCGACCGGCCGGGCAGAAGGTTCGCTGCTCGACTATAAGGGTGCGGGTGAGATCACCTTCAAATCGGCCGATCCCGGCGGTTTCTTCACCATGCTGCGCGAGCATCTTCCGCACCATCCCGTGCTCGATCGGCTGGTGCGCAATGCCGGCTGGTACGGCAATACGGCGTTGCGCGGTGCGCTGACGCTCGGCGGCGACGAGGGCGATGCGATGACAGTGACGCTGGCCGGCGTCTCGAACGGCAGCCGGGTGAACCTTGACTACCGCATGTCCGATCTCCTGGCGCTGACCGGCAACGGCACGACGAGCCTTGAGGCGACGCTCGAAAACGCCGTGCCATCAATCCTGTTCGGTCAGGCCGGGCTCGACCCGCTGCCGGTCGATGTCGGCGCGAATGGCCGCCTGACCCTCAAGGTGAAGGCGTCGGGCAACGATCCTGCCGATGCGGCGCTGACCTTTGCGACCGACCGGACCTCGTTTACCGCAAAGGGCAAGGTTGACGTGCGGCCGGAGAGCTTCATGAATGGCCAGATCGCGCTTTCGCTCGACAGCGCCGATATCGACCCTTATCTCATCATGAACGGTATTGCCCTGCCGCAGACCGGAACGGGGTTGCCGCTCGGCCTGCAGGTCAATGCCGCCGTCGATAGCGACAAGATCGTTTTGTCCGATCTCAAGGGACATGCGGCCGACAACGCGTTTTCCGGTGCGCTGACCTTCGATCGCAAGGCTGCGAAGACAACGGCGAGCGGCGAGCTGACGCTTGCCAAGGCAGATGCCGGCTGGCTCGGCGAGGCGGTGTTCGGCCAGATCGTCGATCCCGCCAGCGGCACGCTGTCGAAGGCGCCTCTGGGCCTGCCCACCTTCAAGGATCTGGACGTCAGGGTGAAGCTGTCGGCCAAGGAATTCTGGCCCGGCCTGCCGGAAATAGCCGTGTCCGATTTCACCAGCAACGTCGCCTATAAGGGCGACGAGTTGCAGCTCAACGACATGGCCGGCAACTGGGAAGGCGGCAAGCTCTCCGGCAATCTTCTCTTCACCAATGCCGACGGCACCGGTTTCCTGCAGACGAAGCTGGCGCTTGCCGATTCCGATCTCGCCGGGGTCATCTGGCTGCGTGACGGCGCACCGGTCGCCAACGGCAAGTTCGGATTGTCGCTGTCGTTGGAGGCCTCGGGCAAGACGATCAGTGAGATCGCCAGCTCGCTCAATGGTTCGGGGGAGCTGAGACTCGGCGATATGAGCATACGCGGACTTAACCTCGCCATTCTTCCGCCGCTGCTTGCCGCCACCGACCCAATGCAGGAACAGATCAACGCCGGCAAGGTGCATCCGATCGTCGAGACGTTGCTCAACAACGGCGAGGCGAAGTTGCCGCCGCTCGGAATACCCTTCAACGTCACCGACGGGACGCTCAGGGTGCAGAATGTGACCGTGGCCAACGATCTGGCCCGGGTTACCGCCGACGCGCAGATCGCCTTGCCGGAGCAGCGGATCAGCGCGACGGTCGGTATCGGCCTCAATCCAGGCGCGGAGGCGCTTCCTGGTGTCGAACCGGCGCTGCGGCTGAACTTTTCCGGCATGTTGCCGTCACCCGGCAAGACGATGGACGTGACCGATATCACCAGCTACCTGTCGCTGCGTGCTTTTGAGCGCGAGCGGCGGCGGGTCGAGCGGCTGCAGGCGATCGTGCTCGAAAAGCAGCGCCTGCGCCGCGAGGTGGCGCTCTATCGTTTCAATGACGCCGAGCGCGTCAGAGCGGCGGAAATCGAACGGCAACGGCAGGCTGAGGAAGAGCGGCTGCGAAGACTGGCGCAGGAGACAGCTGCGCAGAAGGCTGCTGCCGAGGCGGAGGCCGCACGTGCGGAGGCAAAAGCCAAGGCTGATGCGCAGGCGAGGGCGGCCGCCGAGGCGGAGGCGGCCCGGCGCTCCGGGCAGATGCAGCCCGGTCAGCTCGATTTCGACCATCTGCCGGGCATTCAGGCGCAATGAAGACGCGTGGGGTTTGCGTCGCCTGATATTTCAGATTTTTATTTGAATTCCCGGCGTCACGGCCGGCCGCCACAGCCGGCTTTCGCCCACGAAAGCACATGGAGCCGCAGCGCTGAGGATAGGTTGCTGGCCGGCGGGCGGTGGTCGTCGATCTCGGAAATCAGGGCGGCAAGCGACATGGAACGGCTTGCCGCAATCGTCTTCAGCTCGGCCCAGAATTCATCTTCCAGCGAAAAGCTGGTGCGATGGCCATGCAGTGTCGCCGAGTGCTTGCGGATCATCAGCCGGTTCACATCGCTATCGGCTTGGAGGATCGATTCAAGGAAATCGCGCAAGTGGCTGATCGCCGATTCGTTTCCGGCTCTTCAAGCTTTGCGTGAAGCTTCATGCGCCGTCGTCATCCGTCTCGATCCGGCCATCGCGGTGAGCCTTGTCGGCCTTCTCGTTCAGAGTGCGGGTGAGCTGCTTTTCGGCCTTGGTGCGGCCGAAGGAAATACGGTTCTGCTCCGCCTGCTTCTCCTTTTCGGAGCGGGCCTGCTTTTTGCGAAACTGACGCAGATTGATGATTTCGGCGCTCATGCGCGAGGCTTGATCCTTATGAAAAAAGGGAGGCTCGGCCTCCCTTTGAAATCACTGCTTCTTGCGGAAGGAGTCGAGCGAGACGACGGAGCCAGGTTTTTTCTCTTCGCCGTCGGCCGGTTTTGCGCCGGCGGCTTCATCGGACTTTCCTGCCGCGTCGACGGGATAGGCGGTGATCTCACCGGACGGCAGTTCCTCGCCGTCGGCGAGCGGCACGTCGAATTCGAGCTCGAAATTGACCGAGGGATCATAGAAGCCGCGGATCGCATTGAACGGTATGACCAGCTTCTCCGGAACGTCGGAGAAGGAAAGGCCAATTTCGAAATGCGTTTCGGTGATCTTGAGATCCCAGAACTGATGCTGGATGACGATAGTCATCTGCTCGGGATATTTGGACTTCAGGTGCTGGGAGATGCGCACGCCGGCGGCACCCGTGAGGAAGGTGATGAAGAAGTGGTGGTCGCCGGGCAGACGACCCGTCGTTGCTACCTCCGCCAAAACCTTGCGGATGACGCCGCGAAGTGCATCCTGCGCCAGAATGTCGTAGCGGATATGATCCTGCCCCATGCTTTTCCTGTCTTTCGTCGGTTCTGAAGTCTTTTCACAAGGTTTATGGCACGTTCAGGCGCCTTGGGAAAGTCCGGAGCCGAGTCACGCATAGATCAGCATACATGATTTCAGTCTGAGGGAGAAGGTGAAGGCTTCTGTTGCCAGGTGCCTTCGGACCCCGCCTAGAGGTGCGAACCACTAGGACTTTGATTGAAGTGTCACACCGCGATTAAGCAGCGAGACGAGCTTCCGCATAGTTGTCGTTTGCAACTACAATTTTAGCCCGATAACGGCGGTACAATGCCGAGCAAAAAGTCGATCTTTACACCCTTGTCGATCCTATTTCGCCCCCATCAAAAGCCGGCCTTGATACCGCCGGTTTTTGGTGGAGGCGCCGGGTACCGCCCCCGGGTCCAATAGGTTTATTACACCGCTCATTTATTGCCATAGCCGGCCCGAGAGCCAGCAGGGCTGATATAGTGATTTCCGTCGTCCAAGGAAAGGGCAAACGTCATAAAAGCTTTAGTCGGGCGGAAGAAAGAACGGGAAAATATCCGCCTGCGATTGGTTTCCTCAAAGCGAAGGCTTAAATTGGAGAAAACGGAATCAGCGCGACATGCAGCAATATCTCGATCTCCTCACCCATGTGATGGAAAAAGGCTCCGACCGGGGCGACCGCACCGGCACCGGCACGCGTTCGGTCTTCGGCTACCAGATGCGCTTCGATCTCGAGGAAGGCTTTCCCGTCCTGACGACGAAGAAGCTGCATCTGCGCTCGATCATCCACGAGCTTTTATGGTTCCTGAAGGGCGAGACGAATATCCGCTATCTCAAGGAGAACGGCGTCTCGATCTGGGATGAGTGGGCCGACGAGAACGGCGATCTCGGGCCGGTCTACGGTGCCCAGTGGCGCTCCTGGCCGGCACCGGACGGTGGCCATATCGACCAGATCGCCAATCTCGTCAAAGGTATCGTCAACAATCCGAACTCACGCCGCCACATCGTCTCAGCCTGGAATCCGGCCGAGGTCGACCAGATGGCGCTGCCGCCCTGCCATTGCCTGTTTCAGTTTTACGTGGCCGACGGCAAACTCTCCTGCCAGTTGTACCAGCGCTCCGCCGATATTTTCCTTGGCGTGCCCTTCAACATCGCCTCCTATGCGCTTTTGACGATGATGGTGGCCCAGGTGACGGGGCTCAAAGGGGGCGATTTCGTCCATACCCTCGGCGACGCGCATCTCTATCACAATCATTTCGACCAGGCGAAGCTGCAGCTGACGCGTCGGCCAAAGCCGCTGCCCTTCATGCGGATCAATCCTGAAGTGAAGGATATCTTCGGGTTCAGGTTCGAGGATTTCGAGCTGATCGGCTATGAGGCCGATGCCAATATCAAGGCGCCGATCGCCGTCTGAGCCGGGACTTTTCATGGCTGAAATCCGCAGGACCATCATCGCCGCCGTCGCACGCAACGGGACCATCGGCCGGGAAGGCGACATGCCATGGCGGCTATCGAGCGATCTCAAGCGCTTTAAGGCGCTGACGCTTGGCAAGCCTGTCGTGATGGGCCGCAAGACCTATGACTCGATCGGCAAGCCGCTGCCGGGGCGGCCGAACGTGGTCATTTCGCGACGAGCAGCGATCGAACACCCCGATGTCGGCATGGCCCATTCGCTGACCGAGGCGATCGACGCTGCCGACAGATTGGCGCTGCAAACCGGGGCCGGCGAAATCTGCATCATCGGCGGCGGGCAGATCTATGCTCAGGCCATCGATCTTGCCGATCGGCTATGCATTACGCATGTCGAGGCCGATCTTGACGGCGACGCGTTTTTTCCGGCGATTGATGCGGGCGTCTGGCAGGCGGGGGAGGTAGTCGCCGTGCCCGCTGGCGAGAAGGACAGCTACCCCACGCGCTACGTCGTCTATGAACGCCGTCGCGCCTGAAAACGAACTATTTTCCAATTAAATTGACCAAGTTTCTCACGCTGCGTTGAAAGCCGGTGCGGCGATACCTATAACGGTCACCAACGCATCGGCCGGTCAGCCCCCACGGTCCCGAATGCGGGGAAGACTTAACGAACAACGAGGTTTTGATGCCCTGGAGCAATCAGAATGGCGGCGGCGGCCCTTGGGGCGGCGGCGGTAACAATCAGGGACCATGGGGCCAAGGGCCGAACCGCCCACGTGGCGGCAAGGGCGGACCGCCTGATCTGGAAGACATCATCCGGCGCGGTCAGGATCAGCTGCGCAATATCGTTCCCGGCGGTTTCAATGGTGGCGTGGCGGCGATCGTCGTGGCGATCGTCGCTGTTTTCTGGCTGATCCAGTGCGTCTACACCGTCCAGCCGGACGAACGTGGCGTCGAGCTGCGCTTCGGCAAGCCGAGAGAAGAGATTTCCATGCCCGGCCTGCATTTCCGCATCTGGCCGATGGACGCGGTCGAGATCGTGAAGGTGACCGAGCAGCAGCAGAATATCGGCGGACGCAACAACAGCAATTCGACGGCTGGACTGATGCTTTCCGGCGACCAGAACATCGTCAACGTGCAGTTCTCCGTGCTCTACACGATCAATGACCCGAAATCCTATCTTTTCCGTCTCGAAAATCCGGCTGAAACGCTGCAGCAGGTTTCAGAAAGCGCCATGCGCGAAATCGTCGGCCGGCGCCCGGCACAAGATGCCTTCCGTGACAATCGCGGACCGATCGAAACCGAAGTGCGCAACATCATCCAGGATACGATGGATCGCTATGGCGCCGGCATTGCGATCAACCGCGTGACGATCGAGGACGTCGCACCGCCGCGCGACGTGGCCGATGCCTTCGAGGAAGTGCAGCGTGCCGATCAGGACAAGCAGCGCCTCGTGGAGGAAGCGAACCAGTACGCCAATCAGAAGCTCGGCCAGGCCCGCGGTGACGCGGCCCGCATCCGCGAAGCCGCAGCGGCCTATAAGGACCGGATCGTCAAGGAGGCTGAAGGTGAAGCGCAACGCTTCGTTTCGATCTACGACGAATATTCCAAGGCTCCTGACGTGACGCGGGAGCGGCTGTTCCTGGAAACGATGGAACAGGTGCTGAAGGGTTCCAAAAAAGTGATCATAGACCAAAAGGCGGGCGCCGTGCCTTATCTGCCTCTCAATGAGGTCGGCAGGCCGACGCAGCAACAACAGCAGCAGGGAGGCTGAGACCCATGTCGAACAGACTTCCGGTAATTCTGATCCTCCTGGCGGTCGTGCTGGTCGGGATCTATTCCTCGGTCTTCGTGGTGAGTGCCCGCGAACAGGCCATCGTCGTTCGCTTCGGTGAAATCCAGTCGGTCAAGACTGACCCTGGCATCTATTTCAAGCTGCCTTTCGCTTTTGCCGATGCCGACAGGGTGCAATACGTGCCGAAGCAGGAACTCCGCTTCGATCTTGACAATATCCGTGTCCAGGTTTCCGGCGGCGCATTTTATGAGGTAAATGCCTTCCTCATCTACCGTATCAATGACGCGCGCCGCTTCCGCGAAACCGTTTCGGGCGACAGGGAGGCGGCAGAAGCGCGGCTTCGTACCCGCCTCGATTCCGCTTTGCGCAGGGTCTACGGCGTGCGCAGCATCGAAGCCGCGCTCTCCCGGGAACGCGTGGCGATGATGCTCGAGGTTCGCAACGAACTGCAAGCCGATGCGGAGACGCTCGGAATCACGCTCGACGACGTGCGCATCAGCCGGACGGACCTCACTCAGGATGTTTCCGAGCGCACCTACAACCGCATGCGGGCCGAGCGACTGGCGGAAGCCGAACTGCTGCGGGCGCAGGGCACTGAGGAAGGCCAGCGCCGCCGCGCCATCGCCGACCGCCAGGTCGTTGAGCTGACCGCCGGCGCACAACGCGACTCCGAGATCCTGCGTGGCCAGGGCGATGCCGAACGCAACCGCGTCTTCGCCGAGGCATTCTCAAGGGACCCGGGTTTCTTCGAGTTTTACCGCTCGATGGCGGCCTATGCGGCGACGCTTTCGTCGCAGGACACAACGCTGGTTCTGTCGCCGGATTCGGAATTCTTCCGCTATTTCAACAACGCCGCCGGCGCCGCGCCGGCGAGCCCGGCTGCGTCGGCTCCCGCAACGCCCGAAGCAACCGCTCCGGCGCCAGCCCAGCCGGCGAACTGAAAGCGCCGGGATCTGTTTCCCTCCAAGATCGAGAAAGGGTCGGCCCAGCGCCGGCCCTTTCGATTTCAAGAGGTAAGGCCGGGCTTTTGTGATGGTCCGTCAGATTGCACGGGGATTTCGCGAAAAGGTGATTTCACCCTCCATCATTCCGCCTTATGCTGGTGCTGAATATGCGCATTTACGCCTTATGAGGAAGCTTGATGGCCCCGACGATTCGCTTGCCCTTCAGACGAACGCTCGCGCTTCTGGCCAGCGCCACCATCCTGGCGCAAGCCGGCGTGAGCGGGGTGGCTTTTGCGCAAACCACGCCTGAAACAGCAGCGCCCGGGGTTGCCGCGCCTGTTCCGGCTGCTCCCACGCCACCTGCATCTACCACGCCGCAGCAGACGCCACCGGTTCAGACCGTCATGCCGACCAACGGTCCGGCTTCCGTTGCCGATCTCGCAGAAGGGTTGCTCGATGCTGTGGTCAATATCTCGACCTCGCAGAATGTGAAGGATGACGAAGGGGTCGGCCCGGCGCCGCGTGCCCCTGACGGGTCACCATTCCAGGAATTCTTCAACGACTTCTTCAACAAACAGCAGGGCAACAAGGGCCCCAACCATAATGTCAGCTCGCTTGGATCCGGTTTCGTCATCGATCCGGCCGGCTATATCGTGACCAACAACCATGTGATCGAGGGCGCCGACGACATCGAGGTCAATTTCGCCAACGGCTCGAAGCTCAAGGCGAAGCTGATCGGCACGGATACGAAGACCGATCTTTCCGTGTTGAAGGTCGAGCCGAAGACACCGCTGAAATCGGTGAAATTCGGCGACTCCAGCGAGATGCGCATCGGCGACTGGGTCATGGCGATCGGCAATCCATTCGGCTTCGGCGGTTCGGTGACGGTCGGCATCATTTCCGGGCGCGGCCGCAACATCAATGCCGGCCCCTACGACAACTTCATCCAGACGGATGCGGCGATCAACAAGGGCAATTCCGGGGGGCCGCTCTTCAACATGAAGGGTGAAGTGATCGGCATCAACACGGCGATCATCTCGCCGAGCGGCGGCTCGATCGGCATCGGCTTCTCGGTACCGTCCGAACTTGCTTCCGGCGTCGTCGAGCAGTTGCGCCAGTATGGCGAGACGCGGCGCGGCTGGCTCGGCGTGCGCATCCAGCCGGTGACCGACGACATCGCCGACAGTCTCGGGCTCGACACCGCCAAGGGCGCGCTGGTCGCCGGCGTCATCAAGGGCGGTCCCGTCGACGACGGCTCGATCAAGGCGGGCGACGTCATTCTGAAATTCGACGGCAAGGCGGTCAATGAAATGCGCGACCTGCCGCGCGTCGTGGCGGAAAGCACGGTCGGAAAAGAAGTCGACGTCGTGGTGCTGCGCGACGGCAAGGAGCAGACCGTCAAGGTGAAGCTCGGCCGGCTCGAAGACAGCGATCAGGCGGCATCCGGCGATGCAGCGCCGGATGGCGTGATCACCCCTGATCCCGACGAAAACGACGATATGGATCAGCCGGATACTGGCGATCAGGCAGCGCCCGCACCGGGCACACCGGCGCCGGACCAGCACCAACAGGGCCAGGTATCGCCGGATGCGGCCATGCCGAAGAACGTGCTCGGTTTGTCGCTGTCGCTCCTCAGTCCCGAAACACGCAAGGCTTTCGGCATCGCCGAAAGCGTCGACGGCGTCGTCGTGACGGAGGTGGAGGCCGGCTCCGCCTCGGCCGAAAAGGGGTTGAAGCCAGGGGACGTTATCGTCGAGGTGGCACAGGAGTTCATGAAATCCCCGGATGCGGTCGCGGCCAAGGTGAAATCGCTGAAACAGGAAGGGCGCCGCAACGCCCAGCTGATGATCGCATCGGCAAACGGCGATCTGCGGTTCGTTGCGGTGCCGATGGAATAGGAGAACTGCGGCGGTGGCGACTAGGTGCCGCCTTCCTGTTCTCGCTCAACTCCTCCCGCATTCCTGTGACGAGCGCAGGAATGCGGGAGGAGGGGCGTTTCGGCCTTCTTAGCCCATCACGAAATCGGTCTTCCGATAACCCTGGATATAAAGAAGTGCCGTCAGGTCGGCGTGATTGATGCGCATCCGCGCCTGAGCGGCGACAGTGGGCTTGGCGTGAAGGGCGACGCCGGAGCCGGCGAGTTGCAGCATGCCGAGATCATTGGCGCCGTCGCCGACGGCGATTGCCTCCTGTGGCGAAATGCCGAGGCTTGCTGAAATCTCGTTCAGCGCATCCACCTTTGCCTGCTTGCCGAGGATAGGTTCGGCGACGAAGCCGGAGAGAATGCCATCCTCGTCCAGCAGCGTATTGGCGCGGTTTTCGTCGAAGCCAAGAGTGGCGGCGATGCGGCTGGTAAAGACGGTGAAGCCGCCGGAGACGAGGGCGGTGTAATGACCTTTCGATTTCATGGTGGCGATCAGCTCCGGCCCTCCCGGCGTCAGCGTGATGCGCTTGGCGATGACCTCGTCGACAACCGAGATCGGCAGTCCTTTCAAGAGGGCGACGCGCTCGCGCAGGGCGGGCTCAAAGGCGATCTCGCCATTCATGGCGCGGGCGGTGATGTCGGCGACCTTCTCCTTCAGGCCGACTTCTGCGGCGAGTTCGTCGATGCATTCCTGGCCGATCATCGTCGAATCCATGTCGGCGATCAGCAGCTTCTTGCGGCGGCTGTCCTGCTCCTGGATGACGAGGTCGATGGGGGCGCTCGAAATGACGGCGAGAAGATTGGCCTCGGCCGCTTGCGCATCCGCGCCGTCGCGCAGTGCGATGTCGCAGGCAACGCCGTCGGCCAGCCAGTAGAGGCCGGAAGCGGTTACTGCCTCGGCCGCTTGTTCGGCAATGCTGGGAGTAAGCACAGGATTTGACGGATTGGCAACAAGCGTGGCAACGAGGGCCATGATGGAAAACCTTCTGAGCGTAGAGAACGCGATCCTGATAACCGGGCCGACCGCCAGCGGCAAGTCCGCCCTTGCCGTGGAATTGGCCAAGCGCCATGACGGCGCGGTCGTCAATGCCGACAGCATGCAGGTCTACGATACGCTGCGGGTGCTGACCGCGCGTCCGTCGGAAGAGGAGATGCAGGGCGTGCCGCATCATCTCTACGGTCACGTGCCGCCGGGGGCCGGCTATTCCACAGGCGCCTGGCTGCGCGATGTCTCGGCGCTTTTGCCGGCCCTCAGGGCCGCCGGGCAGCTACCGGTTTTCGTCGGCGGCACCGGGCTTTACTTCAAGGCGCTGACCGGCGGTCTCTCCGAGATGCCTGATATACCGGAAGTACTGCGGGAAGACTTGCGCACGCGACTCGTGGAGGAGGGGCCGGATGCGCTTTACGTTGAGCTTTGCGAGGCCGATCCCGCCATGGCGGCAAGCCTCAACCGCCAGGACGGTCAGCGCATCGTCCGGGCGCTGGAGGTAATCAAAGCGACGGGACGCTCGATCGCCGATTTCCAGGTCCGGTCCGGGCCTGTGGTGATCGATGCCGACGAGGCCCGCAAGATAGTCGTTCTCCCGGACCGGGCGGTGCTGCATGCTCGCATCAATGGCCGTTTCGAAAAGATGCTGCAACAGGGTGCGGAAGACGAGGTGAAGGCGCTGCTTGCGCTCGACCTACCGGCCGAGGCGCCCGTCATGAAGGCCATCGGTGTGTCGCAGATCGCGGCGATGCTGAAGGGCGAGATGACCCGCGATGAGGTGCTGGAGAAGGGGGCTGCGGCGACACGGCAATATGCCAAGCGGCAAATGACCTGGTTCCGCAATCAGATGGACGAAAGCTGGGAGCGATTGACGCTTTAGCATGAGGCGATATCGTCTGGCTCGTTGCCAATCAACTGTCTTTCAGGATCGCATCATGCCTGCCATTTCTACGTTCCATGGCCTCTCGGCCTTTCCGCCGACGCCTGCCGATCCCGATGGCCGGGTGGACGTTGAGGGGCTCTGCCGCTTGCTGGCCCCCCTGTGCGAGTCAGGTGTGGCCTCCATCGGCCTTCTCGGCAGCACCGGGATATACGCCTATCTCACGCGCGAGGAGCGGCTGCGGGCCGTCAAGGCGGCGGTCGAATGCGTCAACGGCCGTGTTCCACTCCTCGTCGGCGCCGGCGCCCTGAGGACGGATCATGCCGTGGATCTCGCCAGGGACGCCGAAGCTGCCGGCGCGGATGCGCTTCTGCTTGCGCCTGTTTCCTACACGCCGCTGACCCAGGAAGAGGCCTACCAGCACTTCCTCGCTGTGGCCAAGGCAACCAGACTGCCGCTCTGCATCTACAACAATCCCGGCACGACGCACTTCATCTTCAGCCGCGAGCTTCTGCAGCGCCTCTCCGATGTCGAGACGATCAAGGCGGTGAAAATGCCGCTGCCGGCAGACGGCGATTTGCTTGGCGAGCTTGCGACTTTGCGGGAAAAGACCGATCTCGCGATCGGCTACAGCGGCGATTGGGGTGCGGCGGAGGCACTGCTTGCAGGCGCAGACGCTTGGTACAGCGTTATCGGCGGGCTTCTTCCCCGCGTAGCGCTCGCTCTGACCAAGGCCGCGATCGCCGGCAATGACGGCGAGGCGCGCCGGCTCGATGGTCTTCTGCAGCCGCTCTGGCACGTGTTCAAGGCGTATGGAAGCATTCGCGTGGTCTATATGCTGGCCGAGCATCTCCTTGGCGTTCGGGCGGAGCTTCCCCGACCGCTCCTGCCGCTCGGGCGGGCGGATCGCCAGCGTGTGCTCGATGCTGCCCGGCCGTTGATCGCGCTGGAGCATCAATCCTTGTTGTAAAGGCTGCTCAGCGGCTTTTTCAGGATGCTTTCACGCAGAGACGGGCCGGGTTCCCGGCGGGTGATCTGGGGCTGGTCGGTCGGCGGCGCCGGCCGAGGAAAGACCGGCTCCTCGCGACGCAGTTCGCGGCGCAGCGCGTCCAGCCGCGGATCGATCGGGGCCGGTTCGGCCGGGTCCAGCCGCGGCGCCTGCGGCAGCAATTCGCGCCGGTAGGATTGGAGTGGCGCCGAAGCCGGTGCCGACGGGGTAACGGGTTTGGCATCGGAAGCATCGTCGGTTTCCTGAGCCTCGTCGAAATCTGGCATGGATGCCGCAACGCTCTGCTGAAAATTCGAAATGTCAGGCCCGACGGTCACCGCCCGCATGCGGGTGACGATCTTGCGCAAATCGACCGTATCGGGATCTTCCTCGCTATGCTTGCTGTTGGCGCTGGCGGCCTTCGGCAGGAGGTTCTCTTCAACACGGGAGAAGCGCATCCGCATCGGCACGCTGATCGCCTCGCCGAAGGCGATCGCCTCACCGTTGCCGATCGAGGAGATGAAGCTCGTCGTCGAGATCGATGAATTCGGGATGGCTGAACGAATGATTTCCTGGTCACGGTCATTGGCAAGGCGCATGGCAAAGAGCGTCGAGCACTGTGACAGGATCGTCTGGTCGAGCTCGCCTGGCCGCTGAGTGATGATGCCCAGCGAGACACCGTATTTACGGCCCTCCTTGGCGATGCGGGCGATCGCCTGGCGCGTAGGGATGAAGCCGAGGTTCGGATCGGACGGGATGTAGCGGTGGGCTTCCTCGCAGACGACGAGCATGTGGATGGCGCCGTCACTCCACAACGCCACTTCGAAAGCCATGCGGCAAAGCACGGAGGCGACCGAATTAACGACTTCGGAGGGAATGCCGGCAAGCTGGAAAGTGCAGATTGGTCTGTTATCTCCGGGGATGCGGAAGATCTGCGCGATGGTATCGGTGATCGTGTCGCTGATCGTGTTGTTGGAGAACATGAAGTGATAGCGCGGATCGTTGATCGCGGCGATGAGGCGCATCTTCAGCGACCGCAGGGAGGGCTTTTCCGCCCGGCCTTCGAGGCGGCCGATGCGCTCGTCGATCAGCGCCAGCAGATCGGCCATGCGGTAGGGAACCGGCGTATCGGCGGTGATCGAGCTCTTTTCCGTCGTGCGGCGCACCAGCGAGTTGTCGCTGCCGCGGAAGGCGCGTTTGGCCTCCGGCATGATGTCGCGCAGCATGTCGAGCTCTTCGGGCACGGGCGGGCGGCCGCGAAACACGACTTCGGCAAATTCCTCCAGCCGCATCAGCCAGAAGGGCAGGTCGAGCGTATCCGTATCGATGGTGACGGCGTGCTTGGGAAAGGCGGCGGCGAATTCATTGTGCGGATCGAGGATCAGCACGCGCAGCTTCGGATCGGCCGCGATCGCCTTGTGCAAAAGTAGCGATACGGCGGTCGACTTGCCGACGCCGGTCGAGCCGACGACGGCGAAATGCTTGGAGAGCATTGACGGGATGTGGATCGCCGCATCGATGCTTTCATCCTGCGTTAGCTTGCCGATGATGGCGGTCGTACCCGTTCCGGCATCGTAGATGCGCATAAGGTCGGCGGCGCGGATGCGATGGGCGATGGCGCCGAGATAGGGATAACGTGAGATGCCGGTCGAAAATTCCTCGCGCCCGTCCTCATCGACGCGGACTTCGCCGAGAAGCTCGGTCTCGATTCTGAACTTATTGTCCTCGCCTTCGCCCCAGGCATGGCTGCCGGTGTTCATTTGATAGACCAGGGCGACGACACGGTTGCGGCCGACGCTGATCGAAATCAGCCGGCCGACGGACCAGAGTTCTGTAAGATCGGTGCCGCCCTCAACGGCGACAGCGGCAATCGTGGCCCTGGAGCCGCTGCATGCAACGACGCGGCCGAGAAAGCGATTTCCCGGCGTATGGCCGTCGCGTCGATCGTGCTCGCTTGCCTTGCCAGACATGCGCAAGTCGTTGTTGAGCAAAGGCTACTCCCTGCGGTAGCGTTAAAGGATAAAGTCGATCCTTTAACAAATCCTTCATCCTATCGATTTTGGGAGGCGGGGGCCCAGGGCAGTTTTTGTTGCGGCATGCGTTGACGCTGCGAAATTTTCTGTCTATCACTGCCGGCCATGAAAATCGCAACGGCTCTTATCGTGGTGGGAAGGCGCATGGGCAGGATGGTGTAACCATCCGGCGACAGCCACCCATGCGCTAGATGACAGGCTCCTCCGGGGCCTTTTTTTGTGCCCGAAATCGGGCTCCCGGCCACAAACGCAAATCCAGCATCAAACGGAACAGACACAGATGAGCACGGACAATCAGGCGGCAGGCAATCGGATGACGGGAGCGGAGATCGTTCTCAAGGCGCTGAAGGATAACGGCGTCGAACATATCTTCGGCTATCCCGGCGGCGCGGTTCTGCCGATCTATGACGAGATCTTCCAGCAGGACGAGATCAAGCACATTCTCGTTCGCCACGAGCAGGGGGCCGGCCATGCGGCCGAAGGCTACGCCCGCTCCACAGGCAAGGTCGGCGTCATGCTGGTGACCTCTGGTCCTGGCGCCACCAATGCGGTCACGCCGCTGCAGGATGCGCTGATGGATTCAATCCCGCTCGTCTGCCTGACCGGCCAGGTTCCGACCCCATTGATCGGCTCCGACGCCTTCCAGGAATGCGACACGGTCGGCATCACCCGGCCCTGCACCAAGCACAACTGGCTGGTCAAGGACGTCAACCAGCTCGCCGCCATCATTCATGAGGCCTTCCGCATCGCCCAGTCCGGCCGTCCAGGCCCCGTCGTCGTCGATATTCCGAAGGACGTGCAGTTTGCGACCGGCACATACACGCCGCCCGCCGATTACGCGATCCAGAAGAGCTACCAGCCGAAGATCCAGGGCGACCTCAACCAGATCCATGCGGCGATTGAGATGATGGCGAATGCGCGCCGTCCGATCATCTATTCCGGCGGTGGCGTCGTCAATTCCGGCCCCGAGGCCTCCAAGCTGCTGCGCGAGCTGGTCGAGCTCACCGATTTCCCTATCACTTCGACGCTGATGGGCCTCGGCGCCTATCCGGCTTCGGGCAAGAACTGGCTGAAGATGCTCGGCATGCACGGCTCCTACGAAGCAAACATGGCGATGCATGATTGCGACGTCATGGTCTGCATCGGCGCCCGCTTCGACGACCGCATCACCGGCCGTCTTAACGCCTTCTCGCCGAATTCGAAGAAGATCCATATCGATATCGATCCGTCCTCGATCAACAAGAACGTCCGCGTTGACATCGGCATCCGCGGAGATGTCGGCCATGTCCTCGAAGACATGGTCCGCCTGTGGCGGGCGCTGCCGAAGAGGCCGGAGAAGGGCCGCCTCGAGGATTGGTGGAGCGATATCGCCCGCTGGCGGGCGCGCAATTCCTTTGCTTTTACCAAGAGCAACGATGTGATCATGCCGCAATATGCGCTGGAGCGGCTCTATGCGCATACCAAGGACCGCGACACCTACATCACGACCGAAGTCGGCCAGCACCAGATGTGGGCGGCGCAGTTCTTCGGCTTCGAACAGCCGAACCGCTGGATGACCTCAGGAGGCCTCGGCACGATGGGCTACGGCCTGCCGGCGGCCCTCGGCGTGCAGATCGCCCATCCCGAAAGCCTCGTCATCGATATCGCCGGCGATGCCTCGATCCAGATGTGCATTCAGGAAATGTCGACGGCGATCCAGTACGACGCGCCGATCAAGATCTTCATCATGAACAACCAGTATATGGGCATGGTGCGACAGTGGCAGCAACTGCTGCACGGCAACCGCCTGTCGCACTCCTATACGGAAGCGATGCCCGATTTCGTCAAGCTTGCGGAAGCCTATGGCGCGGTCGGACTGCGCTGCGAAAAGCCGGACGAGCTCGACGACGCCATTATCGAGATGATCGAGGTCAAGAAGCCGGTCATCTTCGATTGCCGCGTCGCCAATCTCGCCAACTGCTTCCCGATGATCCCCTCGGGCAAGGCGCATAACGAGATGCTGCTGCCCGACGAAGCCACCGACGAAGCCGTCGCCAACGCGATCGACGCCAAGGGCCGTCAGCTCGTATAACGATAAGGTAGGAACCCAGGACCATGAACGCACATCTTCAGCCCACGGGCTCTGCCTATTTCATCTCTCCGGAAACGACCGCAGTCGAGAGCCATACACTTTCGGTTCTCGTCGACAACGAGCCCGGCGTCCTTGCCCGCGTCATCGGCCTGTTCTCCGGCCGTGGCTACAATATCGAGAGCTTGACGGTCTCCGAGACCGAGCACCAGGCGCATCTGTCCCGCATCACCATCGTGACGCGCGGCACGCCTCATGTGCTGGAGCAGATCAAGGCGCAGCTCGAACGCATCGTCCCTGTTCACCGCGTTGTCGATCTGACGGTGCGGGCCCGCGAACTCGGCCAGGACCGGCCGATCGAGCGAGAAGTTGCGTTGGTCAAGGTGATCGGCGAGGGCGAAACACGCGCCGAGACGCTACGGCTTGCCGATGCCTTCCACGCCAAGGTGGTGGACGCGACGATCGATCACTTCATTCTGGAGATAACGGGCAAATCCTCCAAGATCGACCAGTTCATCGCGATCATGAAGCCGCTCGGCCTGATTGAAGTCTGCCGTACGGGCATTGCGGCGATGAACCGTGGTGCGCAGGGGATGTGACCCTGCTAGCTCTGTTAGGTTTGTGCTGATAGCTGCCCCTCACCCTAACCCTCTCCCCGTAAACGCGGCGAGGGGACGCTCCAAACGAGAGCATGATGGGGACCGGAGAGGTTGCGACGTGTCCTTTCTCCCAGCTGACGGGGAGAAAGGTGGCGGCAGTCGGACGACGGGCTTTTCGGTCGGACAGCTACCGGAAATCACAGCATCTCCAGCGGCTTTTTCCCGGCCGGCGGCGGGAAGGCAGCGTCGAGCGCTTCCCAATCGTCGTCGGTGATATCAAGCGAGACACAGTCGCGGTTTTCGCGAACACGTTCGGCATTCGAGGTCTTGGGGATGGCGATGACGCCGTCGCGTTTCAGCAGGAAGGCGAGCGCCAGTTGGGCGGGTGTCGCCTGGTAGGCCTTGGCGATGTGGATCAGTTCCGGATGATGGAGGATATGGCCCTGCTCGATCGGCGAATAGGCCATGACGGGAATGCCGCGGCTTCGGCACCAGGGCAGGAGGTCGAATTCAATGCCGCGGCGAGAGAGATTGTAGAGCACCTGGTTGGCGGCGACATTGACGCCATCCGGCACGCCAAGTAGTTCCTCCATGTCATCAGTGTCGAAGTTGGAGACGCCCCAGGCGCCGATCTTGCCTGACGCCTTTAACATTTCGAAGGCGGCGACAGTCTCGGCGAGCGGATAGTTGCCGCGCCAATGCAGGAGATAGAGATCGATGCGGTCCGTGCCGAGGCGTTCGAGGCTGTGTTCGCAAGCCTCGATCGTGCCTTTCAGGCTGGCATTCCAAGGATAGACCTTGCTGACGATGAAGACCTCGTCGCGCCGTCCCCTGACCGCCTGGCCGACGATTTCCTCGGCGCCACCGTCGCCATACATTTCGGCGGTATCGATCAGCGTCATGCCGAGATCGATACCGACTCTGAGGCTTTCGATCTCGGCCTTGGCATGGCCGGCATCCTCGCCCATGGCCCAGGTTCCCTGGCCGAGCACCGGCACTTCCGCGCCGTTCGGGATTGTGATCGATGAGATAGGGTCGTCCTGCATGGTCTTGATCCTGGTCAGGAGATTGGGCTGCGCCGCTATCTTTCAAGTAATCCTGTCACCATGACAATGATGTATTGGTGTCGGCGATTTAGGACAGTTATGCTGACCTAAATAAAAGCTGGCTGCTGGAAAAGCCGGCTTCGGGAGGTTTCATGCCGCTGGATACGTTTCTCGCTCTCGTTCTCTTCGCCTTTACGACGTCGATCACGCCGGGGCCGAACAATATGATGCTTTTCGCTTCGGGCGTGAATTTCGGCTTCCGCAGGACTGTCCCGCATATGTTCGGCATCGGCGCCGGCTTCTTCTCGCTACTCATTGCCGTTGGTCTCGGGCTCGGTGCGCTGCTGCACACGATACCGATGCTCTATACCGTGCTGAAATTCGCCGGCGGCGCCTATCTCCTCTGGATCGCCTGGAAAATCGCTTCGTCGCGTTCGCTCAGCGAAGGCAAGAGCGGTGCGGCGCCAATGTCCTTTGTCTCGGCGGCGGCTTTCCAGTGGATCAATCCGAAAGCCTGGGTGATGGCGGTCACCGCAATGGCGACCTATACGAATCCGGAGCTTTATCTCGTCAGCGTGTTGATCGTCGGCCTGGCTTTCGCGGTGGTGAACGTGCCGAGCGTCTCAAGCTGGGCAGGCTTCGGCTCGGCGCTCAGGGAATGGCTTTCCGATCCGGTGCGGCTGAAGTGGTTCAATATCAGCATGGCCGTGCTTCTGGTGGCGAGCCTCTGGCCGATGCCAAAATAGAGCGATCGACGGTTTGGTCAGCATCAGCCAGAAAATGCCGAGGACGGCGGAGAAGGCCGGAAAGCCGAAGGCGAACCAGATGCGGTAGAGGCTGTTATAGCTGGGCGGCAGAGCGCCTCCCGAGCGTGCCGCGGCGCGGGCGAGGTCGCGCAGTTGGAGCTGGATCCAGACGACCGGCAGCCAGAACAGGCCGGTGACGACATAGAGCAGCAGTGACAGCGCAATCCAGCCCTCCGAAAGATTCCAGCCGATCGACCGCGCCAGCAGATAGCCGGTGACCGGCTGGAGAATGGCGGCGGTCGCCGTGAAGACGGTGTCGGCGATGACGACTGTTGCGGCGACATGGGCGATCAGGATGGGATCACGCGTGCGGTGCGCCATCACCATGAAAAAGGCGATGCCGGCGCCGGTGCCGAAGAGAACGGTCGCGCCGATGACATGGGCAAGCAGGAGCCATTCTTGGAGCATCAGCGTTCATCCAGGGTGGCAAGGGCCGTGAGCGTCAGCAGGATCGACGGCAGTACCTTGACAAGCGGGCCGAGCGGATCGAGCCAGAGCGCCGGTTCGAGAAGTGTGCCGCCGGTGAGATAGGCCAACGAGACGGCCAGCATGCCGAGGAGGGCGCGTTTGGCGAGCGGGCGGATTAGGACGGCGGCGCCGAGCGCGATATCGATGAGACAGGTGACAAGCGTCAGCATCGCCGCTGCCGCCTCGGGCATGAAGGGCAGGAAATGCGCGGATGCCTTCTCCAGCACCAGCGGCGGGATCAGGCCGGAGAGCAGCCAAAAGGCCGACAGGCCCGAAATGACGAGCGGCTTCAGCAGATAGAGCCGGGCGAACCAGAGATCCTGCACGCCGGAAGGATTGGCTGAAAGCGTTGCCGCGGCTGATGTCGCGGCAAGGCCGCTCTCCGCCTTCGCGCTTTTAATGCCTTCCGACATGACGGTCATTGCCGTCGAGCGCAGCGGCGACCGCCAGCCGAGCAGGCCCGCGACATCGGCGAGCCATGTCACGGGCTGCGCCAGCCGCGGAGCAAGCGAAAAGACGCGGGCGGGCGGCAGGCCCAGCCATTGCCGGTGAAGGCGCACGAGATCGGCGAGCGTCAGCACCTCGTCGGCGGCAAGAACGATATCCCCGCGCAGATCGCCTGAAACCGCCCGCGACACGGCTTCCGCCACGTCGTCCACCGACAGGGTTTCGACCCCGCTTTCGGCGTGGATGAGCGGCAGCGCCAAGGGGAAGGCGGCAAGCGCCCGGATGAGCGACGAGCCGCCATGGGCATTGCGGCCGAGAACGAGGGCAGGGCGTAGGATGAGGTGGGGCAGGCCGCTTGCCGCCAGCGCCTCATCGGCCCGCCGCTTGGTGGCGAGGAAAGGCAGATCGCCGGCCGCGCCCGCCGTCCTTGCCGATATCTGCACCATCAAAGGCTGAGAGCGTTTCGCAGCGGAATAGAGCGCCAGCATCGCATCTCCCTGTGTGGCTGCCAAATCATCCGACAAGGCCGTCCTGCAGCGCGCCGGCGCAATTGACGACGGCATGCTGGTCCTTCAGGAGATCCTCCCAGTCCTCGGCCTTCGTCATGCGGGACAGATCGGCCCGCCGCCAGTTTATCGCAGGCTGCTTCAAACGCGCACGCTCAGGATTGCGGCCGAGCCCGGTCACGGCATGCCCATCGGCCGCGAGCCGGGCCGCGACGACGGAGCCTATGAAGCCGGTTGCGCCGAGAATCAGGATGTTCATGGCTGGAGATTAGCGGAAAAGTTTAAGGGGGATAGGAGGGGTTGGCGGGTGCGTGGGGTGTGATAGAAAAGGGGATGTTTGCGCTGCTTTCCACGGGCGATACTTTGAGAAGGGCGGGGCCTTGCAATGATTCCCCTTCTCCCCAGCGGGGAGAAGATCCTATCTGTCGTTTGGGAGAACATCGCATTGCACGACCATGATCACGACGACCATCACAACTACGACCATCACCACGACAACCGCTACTCCGACATGCAGGCGCGCGTCAAAGCGCTGGAGACGCTGCTGACGGAGAAGGGGTTGATCGATCCGGGGGCAATCGATGCGATCGTCGAGACTTATGAGAGGAAGGTGGGGCCGCGCAACGGTGCGCGTGTCGTCGCGAAAGCATGGAGCAACCCCGAATTCGCGGACTGGCTGAAACGCGATGCGACGGCGGCGATTGCGAGCCTTGGGTTTACCGGCCGGCAGGGCGAGCATATGCGCGCCGTCTTCAATACGCCCGACACCCATAACCTGATCGTCTGCACGCTCTGCTCCTGTTATCCCTGGTCGGTGCTCGGCCTGCCGCCGGTCTGGTACAAGGCTCCGGCCTATCGCTCGCGCGCCGTCATCGATCCGCGCGGCGTACTGGCCGAATTTGGGCTGGTGCTGCCTGCGGAGAAAAAGGTCCGCGTCTGGGATTCGACGGCGGAGTTGCGTTATCTCGTAATCCCCGAGCGGCCGGCGGGCACGGAAGGGTTGGATGAGACCTCATTGGCCGATCTCGTCAGCCGCGATGCGATGATCGGGACGGCGATCGCGGGCAGCTCGAAAATTTCAGCTGCCGGCAGTCCGGAGGCTCTGCCATGAACGGACCCCACGATCTCGGCGGGCAGATGGGTTTCGGGCCTATCGCCCCTGAAAAGGATGAGCCCTCTTTCCATGCCGACTGGGAGAAGCGGGCTCTCGGCATCACGCTTTCCTGCGGCGCTTTCGGCGCCTGGACGATCGATGAGAGCCGGCATGCCCGCGAAAACATTCCGCCGGCCGATTATCTTGCCGCCAGCTATTACGAGATTTGGATCCGCGGCGTCGAAACGCTGCTCGAACGGCACGGTTTTGCGACGCGCGAGGAGTTGCTGTCTGGGCGCAAGCTGCAGGAGGGCGCGACGCCGAAACGGGTGCTGAAGGCCGAGATGGTACAGGCGGTTCTCGCGAAAGGCGGGCCATGCGATCGTCCTTTCGAGGCCGCGCCGATATTTGCGATCGGCGAGACGGTGCGGACGAGGAATTTCAATCCGGCCACCCATACGCGCTTGCCGCGTTATGCCAGGGCCAAGACCGGCATCGTCGAAGCGGTGCAGGGTTCCTTCGTCTTTCCCGATGACAATGCGCATGGCAAGGGCGAGAACCCGCAATGGCTCTATACCGTCATCTTTGATGGCACGGAGCTCTGGGGTGAGGGTGCTGACCCGTCGCTGACGGTCTCGATCGATGCATGGGAGAGCTATCTTGAGCGTGTGTGAAATACCCTCTAAGCTCTCGCAACCGCCGGGTTTACCGAAGTCGCCGGAGGGTGATCCTGTTTTCCCTGAACCTTGGGCGGCTGAAGCCTTCGCCATAACCGTGCATCTGCTTGAGAAGGGGCTGTTTTCCTGGGCCGAGTGGGCCGAAACCCTCTCGCGGGAATTGCATCAGCCAGGCCGAGCCGAGGACGGCAGCGATTATTTCGACAGCTGGGTGGCGGCGCTCTCGGACCTGCTGGTCAGTCGCGGCGTCGCGGATGCATCCCTACTCCTCGACCTGCAGAAGAGCTGGCAGCGGGCGGCCGAAGCGACGCCGCATGGCAAGCCGATAGAGCTTGCCAACGATCCGCTGCGCTAAACGTCATGACGGGAACTGCCGATAGCACTCCTCGGCCACCGCGCGCAGCGCTTCGCGCGAGATTTCGCCGGTGACGGCATAACCGAGTTCGCCGTCGATCCAGTAGAAGGTTTCGAGATTGCCCGATGAGGCGAAGCGGAAGCTCGTCGTGCGGTTTTCCCTGTTGCGGCCGACCATGACGGTCAGGCGCTCGCCGGCCTGGTTCTCGTACATGAACATCGCGCCCGGCCGGCCGTCGACCGGCAGCAGGCGGCCGCCGACCAGCTTGAAGCCGAGGGGCTGCAGGTTCGGGATCTTGAGGTTCTCGATCGCCAGGCGCTTGCCGAGCCAGGTGGCGAGATGGGCTTCCTCGTCGGCGAAGACCTCGACGGGATGACGGACCTCGGCGGCATAGACGGTAAAGGCGGTCTCGGCCTGTTTCGGGAAGGTTTCTGAGCCGGTAAGCTGCAGCTCCGGCTTTTCTAGAAGAGCCGGGTCATAATACCCGCTGACGGCGCCGAGCGCAAAAACGAGGAGGGCCGCGGCGGCGAGTGCCCAGCGCTTCCGCGTGGGTGCGACCGCGCGTGAGGGCGCAACGAGCAGAGGATCAGTGTCCCTGGCCTTCTCGTACCCGGCAAAGAGGGAACGGATGCCTGCGTTCTGCGCCTGCCATTCGGCGATCATCGCCGCTTCGTCCGGGTTGTCCGCGAGGTAGGTCTCGATGCGGGCCCGCGAGCTTTGCGGCAACTGGCCGTCGGCATAGGCGTGGAGATCGGCTTCGGTGACGATCGGGTTGGTCTCGTTCATTTCGGTCTCCGAAGCGTAATGACGTTATCGGCCTTCAGATGCTCGGCGACGCGCCGGCGGGCGCGCGACAGGCGCGACATGACGGTGCCGATCGGGATATCGAGAGCGGCGGCGACCTCGCTGTAGCTATAGCCCTCGATGACGACGAGCATCAGCACGGCGCGGTGCTCCTCCGAAAGGCTGTTCAGCGCATCGTTGAGCCGGGCGCGCTCCAGCGGATCGGCCGGCGGTTCGGGCGCTGCCATATCCTCCGCAGCATTGAGCTCGACCAGGCCGTCGCGCGCCTTGCCGCGCCGGCCGTTGCGATAGAGATTGGTCATGATGGTCAGGACCCAGCCGCGCAGGTTGAGGCCGCGCCATTGGCCGCGGCGCGCCAGGACCTTCTCGACACAGTCCTGGAGCAGGTCCTCGCCATCGGCATCCGAGCGCGTCAGGCTGCGCGAATAGCGCCTGAGCGAGGGCAGGAGGGCCAGGATCTGGCCCTCGAACGTTTCCGGTGCGGGTATCTTCACGCCGGTTCCCTTGGCGTCAAGGTTTTGCGAGGTCCCAGTTGCCGCCGACACCGTCGCCGGTGATGTCGCCGGCCTTCTTGTCCTTGACCCAGTAATAAAGCGGCATGCCGTCCTTGGCCCATTGCTTCTTACCATCCTTGCGTTCAATGATCGAATATGCACCATCGGCCTTGGCATCGGAAGCGGCCATCAGCGGCGGCCAGTTCTTGGCGCAATCGCCGTTGCAGTTGGAAACGCCCTTGGCGTCTTTCTTGAAGGTGTAGAGGGTCATGCCATTTTCGCCGGCAAGCACCTTGCCCTTGGCGGTTTCGACTTCCTTGACGGGAGGGGCTGCGAAAGCAGCTGTCGCGGCAAGCGCGGCTGCCGCCGCGACGGACAGGAATTTCACGGATGTCATGATGTCTCTCCTCAGGTTGGGCACGCAATGCTGCGATACCTGATATGAGACACGGGGCGAGGCGGTTTTATTCCCGGCTGAGCGAAAGTTTTTCGCGCGCTCAGGATGAGGCTGGAGAGAGGCCGCGGAGAGCACAATACAAGCGAGGGATGCGATCTGCTCGGCGAAGGTGGACATCTTCGTTGTCTGCCGGTCATTTACATCATGCAGCTTTGCGGATATCCTGTGTCCTTAATTTGGTTCGCAGAACCAGCCATTATGAGTTGCTGAATGATCCTGAAAAGCCAGGTCGAGTGGGCGCTGCATTGCTGCGCCATTCTCGCGGGCCTGCCCGAGGGCAGGTATCTCTCCACCAAGGCGCTCGCCGAGCTTCACGGTCTGCCGAAGGAATATCTCTCCAAGGCGCTGCAGAGCCTTTCGCAGGCCTCCCTGGTCGATACCACGCTCGGCCCGAGCGGGGGCTACAGGCTTGCGAGATCCCCATCCGAGATCAACTTCCTTGATATTGTCGAGGCTGTGGAGGGAAAGGCGCGTAGCTTCACCTGCACGAATATCCGCGAGAACAATCCGTGCCGGCCGGCAGGCTATTGCGACAGTAAGCCTTGCCCGGTTGCGCGCGTCATGTGGGAAGCCGACGAGGCTTGGCGAAATACGTTGAGAGCCGTCCGGCTCTCCGATCTTGTCGGCACCTTATCCGAGGAGGTGCCGGCGGACATCTGGCAAGACACGTTCCAATGGGTGCTCCAGCGCGCCGGCTGATCATGCCCTGAAGATGGTTCTGATGGTGTTCAGGATGGCATGCGCGTTGCGGACCTGTTCCGCAGGCAGGCCAGCGCTGTCGCGGAAGCGTTCGGCGCGGCCGGCGAGGGCTTCGGCGATTTCTTCGGCCAAACCGGGTCGTCGGGTGAACAGCGGCGCGAAGGCTTCCTGGTCGATTTCATAGACCGTCGCCGGGGTCAAGGCCTCCAAGGTGCAGACTTCCTGCATGCCGGCGAGCAATCCTGTCTCGCCGAAAAAATCGCCCGGTGCGAAGCGCCCGCGCTCTTCGCCTTCGCGCCGCGCCACGATGATGCCGGCGCGCACCATAATCAGCGAGGGCAGCATTTCGCGCTCCCGCACGATCACATCGCCCTTGCGGAACTGCCGGACAGTCGTGGTTTCGGCGAGTTTCTGCTTTTCATCTGACGTCAGTGTCGCAAAGACCGGAATGGCTTCGATCAGCGCAAGCGGCGTGACGCTCGGCGGCCTGGCGTTTTCTTCGGTCGGCAGATCGGCGGTCAGCACTTGGGCCGCGGGCGGAACCGCGAGAAGCAGGCCGGCGGATTTGCAATGACGATAGACGAGATCGAGCACCTCGTTTCGCGCCGTCACACGCAGGCTGGGGCTCGTCACCCGAAACAGCAGCTCGACCTCGAGTGCGGTGGCATCCAGCCCTTTCAGCGCGACGACCGGCGCAGGCTCCCGCACAATCGAATTGCAGCTCGTGAGCGCGGCGATCATGATCTGGCGGATCGATGCCGGCATCCGGGTCGGGGCGATGCGGATGGTGAGGATCAGCAGATGGGTCTCGTCCGGACGGCTAATATTGGTCAGGCCGAGTTTCGCCAGGAAGCTGTTGGGCAGAACGACGATATTGTTGGCGCCGGTCAGAATGTGCGTCGCGCGCCAGTTGCTTTCGACGACGCGTCCTTCCGTGCCGTCGCTCAAGAGAATCCAGTCGCCGATGACATAGGGCCGGCCGAGCGTCAGCGCGATGCCGGAAAAGACGTCGGCAAGCGTGTTCTGAAGCGCCAGACCGAGAATGATGGCGACCACGCCCGATGTCGCGACGAGGGTGCCGATCGGCACGCCGAAGACGTAGGCGAGGATCGAAAGCGCGATGCCGATATAGACGATGCCGACGACGAGATCCTGGAGCAGGCGGGCCTCACGCGGGCTGCCCTCCAGCACCAGATAGAGCCTGATGAAGCCGATGACTGCCCATGCCAGATGGACCCACCAGAGCGATTTCGCCAGGATGACGAGTAGGGCTCGCGGGTCCTCGGATTGATACCCCCTGAAACGATGCGGTTCGATGCCGCTGCCGACGAGGATCAGCGTCATCACCGCAAAGAAGAGGATCTGCACCACCAGCCGCGTCGTCGGCCGCTGACTGGAGAGGAAATACCAGACAATGATGCCGGCAAAGCCGACCACGATCAGGGACATCAGCGGCCTACCGAAGAGCGCGTCGTAGATCATCTCTGTCTGTCTCCGGAAGGGGCGGCGGCACATGATTCAGCGTGTCGGCCACCCGCGAAAGCGGCCGGCTCTCCGCGGGTGGCCGTCAGCGAATACTCACTTTTTCAGCGGGAAAGTCAGTTCTTTCTGATCGGTGTCGACGACGAAGACGGCGAGCAGGCGGGCGGGCTCGGTCTCGCTGCCATTGGCGCTGACGCCATGGCGGTCGCCCGGCATTTCGGAAAAGCTCTCTCCGGCCTGATAGACCTTGACCGGGCCGTCATTGACCTGGCTGCGGATCGATCCTTCGAGCACGGTGGCGTAGATGAAGGCCGAGTCCGGATGGGTATGGCCTCCGGAGAAGCCGCCCGGGCCGTATTCGACCAGCACGCCCTTGATGCTCTTGCCCGGCACGTTCGGCAGTTCGTGCTCATAGACGAGCGTCACCTTCGCGGATTTGCTGCTGTCGTGGGCGGCGCCACCGGTCGCTGTGAGAAAGGCGAGTGCGGCGGCGAGCATTGATGTCCTGATCATGGGAATCTCCTGTGTTGCTGGGATGGAGAGGACGCGCCCAAGCGACCGCGTCCTGAGGCAAGTCAATCACTTCGACTGGCTGATTTTGCGAACCACTCTTCGAAGGTGATCGTACCGAGCCGCGGATTGTCGTCGGAGACGAGCGACTGATCGTTCAGCCTGGCGCCGAAATATCTTGCCTCTGCATCGGCTTCGACAGTCCTCGGGTCCTTCATCGCCTTTAGATAGCTGGCGACGAGATCGCTGAGGCGAGCGCGTTCGGGACCCGATATCTCGATTGTCTTGTTGGCGGGGGCGGAGAGCGCCACGTCGGCCATGGCGTCGGCAACGTCATCGGAGGCGATCGGCTGCACATAGGCCGGCGACAGGCGGACCGTCTGGCCGACGGTGCCGGACTGGGCGATGCCGTTCAGGAATTCCATGAACTGCGTCGAATGCACGATGGTATAGGGAATACCCGAGGCCCTGATCAGCTTTTCCTGAGCGAGCTTGCCGCGGAAATAGCCGCTTTCCTGCAGGCGCTCAGTGCCGACGACCGACAGCGCGACATGATGCTTGACGCCAGCGGCCTTTTCGGCGCCGAGAAGATTGCGTCCCGAGGTCTCGAAGAATTCGAGCACGGCCTTGTCCTCGAAGGAGGGTGAATTGGCAAGATCGAGCACGACCTCTGCGCCCGCAAGCGCTTCCGCCAGTCCTTCTCCGGTGATCGTGTTGACGCCTGAGTTCGGCGAGGCGGCAATCACCTCATGGCCGCGCTTGCGCAGGCGCTCGACGGTTTTCGAACCGATGAGACCGGTTCCGCCAATGACAACGATTTTCATAACGGATCTCCTTTCGCTGCCGGGGTGCGGCAGCGTCAAAATGAATCTTCTCAATGAATTGCGAGGGTTAGTTCAGGCCAGCCTTATCGAGGCCGTAGGCCTTGTCGGCCGTGCCGGGCACAGTCTTGAAGCCGACATTGACGCGGTTCCAGGCATTGATTGCCATGACCACGAAGGTCAGGTCGGAGATTTCCTTTTCGGAAAGCTGGCCGCGAACCCGCTCATAGATCTCGTCGGGAACGCCGCCCTCCGGCAGTTTCGTCAGGGCTTCGGTCCAAGCCAGCGCGGCGCGCTCGCGGGGAATGAACAGGTTCGATTCCCGCCAAATAGCGACGTGATAGATCCTGAGCTCACTCTCGCCGAGGATTTTGGCCTGCTTCACATGCATGTCGAGGCAGAAGCCGCATCCGTTGATCTGCGAAGCGCGGATCTCGACCAGGGCCTGCAGCTTCTCGTCGATCACGCTGCTGCGGAGCGCCATGCTGAATTCCATGAACTTCTTGAAGAGCTCGGGTGACTGCTGGGCGTAGTTCAATCGCTGGGTCATGTCTTTCTCCTCTAATTAAGGACATTTAATATCCTTATGGATAGAAGATATCCTTAATTGCTGGACTGTAAAGTCATTCTCGCTTAGTCTGGCGGCATAAAGCCTATGCGCAAAAGTATGAGGAGGAGGGGATGGATATCGTTTCGGCATTACGGACCTTTCAGCGCGTCGTGGAGACGGGCTCGTTTTCAGCCGCGGCGCATGATCTCAATGTGACCCAGCCCGCAGTCTCCCGGCAGGTTGCGGCACTCGAGGGCCATTTCAACACGCGCCTGCTGCATCGCACGACGAGCGGCCTGTCGCTGACGGCGGAGGGGGAGAGGATGCTGCCGATGGCGCTCCGGATTCTCGAGGCGGTGGAAGAGCTCGGCGATGCCGCCGGATCGGATGGAGCGATCGCTTCTGGCAAGGTCAGGCTCAGCGTTCCGGCACCGCTCGGCCTCTATCTCAGCGAGCGGCTGGGCGATCTTCTCGCCGCTCATCCCAAACTCTCGGTCGAACTGCTTTTCAGGGAGCAGAGCTCCGATATGATCGAGGAGCGCCTCGATCTCGAAGTGCGCCTTGGCCCGGTCGCCGACAGCAGCCTCGTCTGCCGGCGGATCGGCTGGACGACGGCCTTCCTCGTCGCGTCTCCCGCCTATCTCTCGCGCAGGGCGGCTCCACGCGCCCCGAAGGACATCAAGGATCATGAATGCCTGTGCTACGCGAGGGCAGGCGAGGCCAACACATGGTCCTTTTCGAACGGCTCGGAAGATATATCGGTCAGGATCTCGCCGCGCCTGACCGCATGCAACGCCGTCGCCATTCACAGAGCCGCCCTTGCCGGCGCGGGACTGGCGGTGCTCTCCCACATCATCGCCATGTCCGATATCGCCGCCGGCCGGTTGATCCAGGTGATGAAGGATTTCCAGCCGAGCCGGCTGCCGGTCACCGTCGTCTATCCCTCGCGACGTAACATGCCGCTGCGCGTCAAGACCGTTCTGGATTTTGTGATGGATGCGATGGGGCAGGACCCGTCCATGTGTGCAGGCGCCGCGGACCGGGCCTGGAACGGATGAGCGCCGGGATCTGCCGTCGTCGGCCATGCCGCGTCAGTTTCCGCCTTGCCTAAGTCAGGCGAATCCTGCCAAGTCGTCTGATCATGCAATTTGCGCCGCAACAAGACGAAGCCCTGAAGGCTGTTTCGAAATGGCTGAACGAAGGGCGCTCGCCGCTCTTTCGCCTGTTCGGCTACGCCGGAACGGGCAAGACGACGCTTGCCCGGCATTTTGCCGAGAATGTCGACGGCGACGTCCTGTTTGCCGCTTTTACCGGCAAAGCCGCGCAGGTGCTGCGTTCGCGCGGCGCCTCCAACGCCAAGACCATCCATTCGCTGATCTATCGCCCGCGCGGCGAGGAGGCGGTCGAAGACGAGGAAACCGGCAAGACCTCGATTGCGCCAATGTTTGCGATCAACCGGCAAAGCCCGGTGGCGAAAGCGGCGCTGATCATCGTCGACGAATGCTCGATGGTGGACGAGGCGCTCGGCAAGGACCTGATGAGCTTCGGCACGCCGATTCTGGTGCTCGGCGATCCCGGCCAGCTGCCGCCGGTTTCGGGCGGCGGCTATTTCACCAACCAGGAGCCGGATTATCTCCTCACGGATATCCACCGGCAGGCGCGCGACAATCCGATCATCAAGCTCGCCATGCAGGTGCGCGAAGGCAACGAGATCATGTATGGCGACTACGGCACGGCCAAGGTGATTTCGAAGAACGAGGTGACGCAGCAACTCGTGCTCGACGCCGACCAGGTGCTTGTCGGAACCAACAGGACGCGGCGGCGCTACAATCAGCGCCTGCGTGAATTGAAGGGTTTTTCCGCCGATTATCCGCAGACCGGCGACAAGCTGGTCTGTCTTCGGAACGATCCTGCCAAGGGCCTGCTCAACGGGTCGCTGTGGCAGGTGATGACCTCGTCCAAGGAAACGACGAAGCCCGGCATCAACCTGCTCGTCCGTCCCGAAGACGACGACATGGACCGCGGGGCGGCTAAGATCAAGCTGCTCAAGCAGGCCTTCGAGGATGTCGAAGGCGAGATCCCCTGGAACACCCGCAAGCGTTACGACGAGTTCGACTATGGTTATGCCCTGACCGTCCACAAGGCGCAGGGCTCGCAATGGAACGAAGTCGTGCTCTTCGACGAGAGCTGGGCCTTTCGCGACACGCGGGAACGCTGGCTGTATACGGCGATCACACGTGCGGCGGAGACGCTGACGATCGTTCGCTGATCCCGATCGGGGCCGGCCCCTCATCTGCGTTCATCGCTGCGAACCGGACAGTTATGGTTGAAAGTGGAAGGAGACAGTGGCGCTCGTCAGGGGAATTAAGCCTGCACGATGCCCAGCAGCACGGCCTTGGCGATCGCCTGGAAGCGGTTGTTGGCGCGGAATTTCAGGATGATTCCGGCCTCGAGATCCCTGGTCTCATCATGCTTCAGATCGAGTGCCCGGGCGATGCGCTGCGTGGAATATCCCTCTGCCATCAGTTCCAGGCAACGCAGTTCCTGCGCGGTCAGGCTGGAACTGTCCTGATTGTCGTTGAGCGGCTGCGTCTCCATGCCGTCGTCGAAATCCAGGAGATCGCCGACCTGCTGGAGCTGGCGGTGCAGCGTCGACATTTCGGCCGTCAACTCGCGCTTGCGCACCTGCAAGACCTCGCGGAACATCGCCTCGGCCGATTCCTGCGAATCGGCGTTGCGAAGCTCGTCCATCAGTTCCTGGATAACTGCAATCGGCATGCCTGTCTCGCGGCAGACGGTGATGACGGCCATGCGCATCACGTCGTCCTGGCCATAAACGCGCATCAGGCCGATGCGATTGGCCGAGATCAATCCCTTTTCTTCGTAGAAATGCAGTGTCCTGTGCGTAACGCCGAATGCGTTGGCCATATCGGCGATAGGCACCGGACCTTCCGGCAGATCCGGCGGCAGCGCGGCCAAAGGCAGGAACCGGTATTTCGACCGGGCCTCCGAAGCGACACCGGCGGCAGCAAACAGGCGTTTGGAACCGTCTGGCATGAACCCTCCTAGGGCAGCTTGTTGCACCTCATGCGGTTTTGCCAGTTGCTTCCCGGTCGCGGCGAGTGGGGTTTCCTCTGAGCGTCTTCTATGGGAAAGAAGCAGTACGCGGCCTACGTTTACGCGACACAATGTCCACGTTATGCGTGAACGATCTTTTTTATAAGTGCTAAAAATAATCTCTTTTAAATGGGATAGCAACGCGACGGCGCGCTCTACAGGTTTTGCGCGAAGGTTCCAGCAAAACACGCGCTGCGCCCGCCGCATCTTCGCAGCCGGCGGGAACCGCTATTCCTGGTACGCCCCTCACTGTTGTGATGCCGATCCATCAATATCGGCGTCGCATTCATCTGCGATTCTCGTTGGCCATCGCCGGGCACTTGGCTTAAAAAGCGTGGCCTCCCGTTTCCGAGACCGATGGATAATCCGCCATGCCAGCCAAGCTCTCCGTGAACCTCAACGCCATCGCCATGCTGCGCAACCGGCGCGATCTGCCCTGGCCGAGCGTCGAAGCCCTCGGGCGCATAGCCCTTGCATCAGGCGCCAGCGGTCTGACGGTCCATCCGCGCCCCGACCAGCGCCATATAAGATTTTCCGACTTACCCGTCATCCGCAACCTGATCGACGACGAATTCCCGAAGGCCGAGTTCAACATCGAGGGTTATCCCACAGAGGAATTCCTCGAACTCTGCGCTGGCGCTGCACCCGAGCAGGTGACGCTGGTGCCCGACGACCCGTCGCAGGCGACCTCCGATCACGGCTGGGACTTCCGCAAACAACAGGCGTTCCTCACCGATGTCGTGGCGCGGCTGAAGAAGATGGGATGCCGGGTCTCGCTCTTTGCCGACGGCGATGGCGATGCGGAAGCGGTCAAGATCGCCAAGGCGGTCGGCGCCGACCGGATCGAACTTTACACCGGCCCCTATGGCGGCTGCTACGACGCGCCGGAGCGGGCAGCCCCGATCCTCGAAGCGCTTGGCCAGACCGCGGATGCAGCCCTGTCGATCGGCCTTGCCGTCAATGCCGGGCATGATCTGACGGTCGCAAACCTGCCTGATCTGGTGAAGCGCATTCCTGATCTTGCCGAAGTTTCCATCGGCCATGGGCTGACCGCCGATGCGCTGGAATATGGCATGGCGGAAACGGTGCGGCGGTTTTGCAGGGCTTGTGGGCAGAAGTTTTGACGATGGCGTCCAGCGATGGTACGGCGGAATCAACTGGTTTTGTCGTCGCATCGGTAGCGCCTGGGGTTACCCCCTCAGTCCTGCCGGACATCTCCCCCACAGGCGGGGAGATCGGCTGGGCGAGATGGCTTCTCCAAACAACTACCCTATAGCTGCCGCGCTACGGTAGCGAGGGAGCGATGGTCTAACCTCCTGCAACTCTCCCCTGTGGGGGAGATGCCGAAGGGCAGAGGGGGTGTCACACGGCACTCCCTCCTCCTCCGTCATTCGTGTCCTCAGGGCTTTACCGCGCGATGTTACAGGCATTTACGCACGGCGCGTCCACGCCGTGCGTAATTTATTCGACGTGGAGCTTTCTCGCTCGCGCTGCATCCCCGAGACGTTGCGCAGGGATGCATATCGGCTCAATGCCCCTCGGCGCTGCCAGCCGCCGTCAGTGCAGCCTTATGCGCCACGAAGAAATCCTTCAGCGGCAGCGGCTGTCTACCCGTTAGTTTGGTGAAGTCTCCGGTCACGATCTCGAATTTGCCGGCGCGGATGTTGGCGTCGGCAGAGACCAGCATGTCGGCGATGAAGCCGGGGAGGCCGGCGCCGCGGATGCCCTGGCCGAGCTGTTCGTCCGTGACGTCGACCACATCGAGCGGCTTGCCGGCGGCTTCGGAGACGGTGGCGGCGACCTGCCGATTGGTCAGAAGTTCAGTGCCGGTCAGCGTGTAGGTGGCGCTTTCGGCGGTGCCGGAGGCAAGGGCTGCGGCGATCGCCAGGGCGCAGTCGTCGCGCGATATCGTCGAGATTTTGCCATCGCCCGTGGCGCTGAACCATTTGCCGCCCTGTAGATTGTGGGGCATGCCATGCAGATAGTTGTCGTGATACCAGGCGTCGCGGATGATCGTGTAGGCGAGGCCGCTCGCCTTGATAGCATTTTCGGTGCCGAGATGGTCGGGTGCGAAAGTGACGAGCGAATCGTCGGGCGCCGGCATCGAGGTGTAGGCGATGTGCTTGACTCCTGCCTTGGCGGCGGCAGCGACGGCGGCCTTGTGCTGGGCCAGACGCTTGCCTGGGGTGTCGAGCGCGTCGGTGCTGATGATCAGCAGCCGGTCGACGCCGGCGAAAGCCTTTTCCAACCCTGCCGCGTCATCGAAATCGGCCTTGCGGGTGACGACGCCCTTGTTTGCGAGCTCTGCGAGCTTCTCGGGGCTGCGCGTTGCCGCGACGATGTTGCCGGGGGCAACCCTGTAGGTTTCGATGAGGTGGTGGATGACACGCTGGCCGAGCTGTCCGGCGGCGCCGGTGACCAGGATGGTTTCGCTCATGGGGTCGTTTCCTTTTGCGTTGGGCGGGGTGGTCTCAAAAAGAGACTAACTCTAGAGTAGGAATTGACTTCGCGGTGTAAAGGAGGCAGTTTTTCGGCTCTACGTTACCAAAAGGGAACCAGCAGATGAGCGGCGCGGTCCTCAGTCTGAAGAACAAAATGGCGGGGGCGCGGCGCGAGATCGACCTTGCCGACCTCGATTTTTCCAATTGCCCGGTTCGGGACATGATGCAGCAGATCGGCGGCAAATGGTCGACGCTGCTGCTCGAGGTGCTGGCGGCCGAGCCCCGTCGGTTCGGCGAACTCAGGCGGATGCTGCCCGACATCTCGCAGCGTATGCTGACGCAGACGCTGCGCGATCTGCAGAGGGATGGTTACATCGCCCGCGAGGTCTTCCCGACCAAGCCGCCGAGCGTCGAATATTCTATGACCGATCTCGGCCGCTCGCTCTATCAGCCGCTGTCGCAGCTTCTGAACTGGGCGGAAGCGAATCACGATGCCGTTCGCGCCGCCCGTTCGCGTTTCGATTCCGCAGAGAGCTAAGCTTTGCCGCGGCGGCCTTCCGTCAGGAACAGCAGGAAGGCCAGTGCCGGGAAGGCGAAACCGATCCAGGCCGTCATCGTCCAACCGCCGGTCGCATAGGCCCAGCCGCCGAGCGCCGAGCCGAGCGCGCCGCCGGCAAAGAAGGTGGCCATGAAGAGGCCGTTCAGCCGGCTGCGATGTTCCGGGTTCAGTCCGTAGATGGCGCGCTGGCCGCAGACGAGATTGGTCGTTACTCCGAAATCGAGCATGATCGCCGCCACCGTCAGAAGGATCAGGGCGGTGAGCGAGCCGTCGTCTGCGAAATGACTGATCACGAAGGAAACCATGCCGAGCAGCATGGCGATCGTCGTGGCGATCCTGGTCATGCCGCGGTCGGCAAGCCGGCCGGCGATCGGCGAGGCGACGGCGCCGGCCGCACCTGCCAGCGCGAAGAGGGCAATGCCGTTCTGCGTCAGGCCGAAGGCCGGGCTTGCGAGCAGCAGAGGCGTCGTCGTCCAAAACAAGCTGAAGGCGCCGAACATGCCGGCCTGATAGAGGGCGCGGCGCTGCAGCACGCGCGAGGTCATCGCCAGATGGGCCATGGAGGCGAGCAGTTCGCCATAACGCAGCTTCGTCTTCGGCAGTCGCACTGGCAGGTTGGCGCGCAGGACGATGGCGAGCGCGATCATCAGCCCGGCGGTGAGGTAATAGACGACGTGCCAGGAGGAAGCTTGGGCGACGAAACTTGCGAAGGGCCGCGCCAGCATGATGCCGGCGAGCAGGCCGCTCATGACATTGCCGACGACCTGGCCGCGTGTGGCATCCGGCGCCATGTTTGCGGCAAAGGGTACGAGTACCTGGACGGCGACCGAGGCGAGGCCAATGGAGAGCGAAGCGGTGAGGAACATCGCAGGCGTCGTCGACAGTGCGGCGCCAATCAGTGCCGCGGCAGAGACGGCGATCAGCAGCAGCACCAGGCGGCGGTTTTCCGTGAGATCGCCAAGCGGCACGATCAGCAGCAGGCCGAGTCCGTAGCCGATCTGCGTCAGCGTGACGATCAGGCCGGTGGCGGCGGGCGTGAAACCGAGATCGGCGCTGATCGGGCCGGCAAGCGGCTGGCCGTAATAAAGATTGGCGGCCACCAGCCCGCAGGCGGCGGCGAAAAGGAAGGTGAGCCAGGGGGACAGCGTTCGTGGAATGGCCTTCTCAGGCGTCGTGGCTGAAATGCTCATCGGAAACTCCGGTATCCAAGGATTTGCGAGGATTGAATGCAAAAATGCTGGCTGCGGCCACCCGATCCTTGATCGGATGCCGTTATTTTCGATCGTCTCGCGCCCGACCTCAGGTCACGAGCTTCATCGACGCTTCGGCCGCGGCGAGCATCTCCTGCCTGCCTCGTCCTGTTTTGCCGATGACGCGCAAGCCCTTGGTGAAGCAAAGAAAGGCGAGGGCGGCGGCATCGGGGTCCACGGTCTGCGGAATGGTGCCGTCGGCCTGGCCGAGGCGGATGAGATCGGCCATCAGCTTCTCGTCGGCGGCAAAGGCGGTCGCGACGTTGGCGGCGGCTTCCTCGTCGAGCAGGGAGAAATCGTTGGCACCGCCGACGACCAGGCAGCCTTTGCGGCCGACATCGCCATAGGAGAGCTCGGTATAATACATCACCATCTGGAAGACTTTTTCGCGGCCCGTCTGCACGGACGCGATCATCGCTTCCAGACGCCGGCGGCCGAGCTGGCGGTAGCGCGCAAAGGCGGCAAGAAAGACGCCGCGCTTATCCTTGAACGCCTTGTAGATGCTGCCCGAAGCGAGATCCATCGCCTCGGTCAGATCGCTGATCGAGGTGGCGTGGTAGCCGCGTTCGGAAAAGACCCGCAGGGCCGCATCCAGAGCGGCGTCCATATCGAACTCGCGCGGACGGCCACGACTGCGAGCTTTTCCATCTGAGGTGAGGTTGTCAACGGTCATGATCCCTAATTAGGAAATGTCCGTTTCCAAATCAAGCGAAATTTTTGCGACGCAACAATCGGGGGCGACATCAGAGGGTAAGAACCCAGTTCTGGCCGTTCGCCTCGGGGCCGAACATGCGATGTCTCTCCTCGGAGACAAGTCGGAAGCCTGCTTTGACGTAGATGGCGCGGGCGGCTTCCAGCATGTCGTTGGTCCAGAGGGAAAGCTCGCGGTAGCCCTTCTGCCTGCAAAAGCGGATGCATTCGTCGACCAGCAGCTTGCCGAGCCCGAGACCGCGGGCCGATTTGTCGACATAGAGCAGGCGTAGCTTGGCGACGCCGTCGCCGCCATTGGTGACGAGGACCGAGCCGAGATTGATGCCTCCGCGCTCGGCAATCCAGCAATATTCGAGCGCCGGATCGAAATTGGCGAGGAATTTTCCGGCGACCTCGGCGACCAGCGCCTCGAAGCGCAGGTCCCAGCCATATTCCTCGGCGTAGAAGCGGCCCTGGCTCTGGACGATCCAGCCGATATCGCCGGCGCGATGGGGGCGGAGGATGGCCGGCGCCGGTTTGACGGCCGGATCGAGCAGAGCGCGGATGGTGCCCATAGCCGAGACGACAGCCTCCGGTTCGCCGTCGGCCAGCGTGTCGAAACGGGCTGCAATCTGTGCATTGGCGCGCCGGCCGAGTTCCTCGAACTGCTCTCGTCCCTGATCGGTGACAGTGATGACCTGGCTGCGTAGATCGGCCGGGTCGGGGCTGGTCTCGATCAGTCCCTCGGCGCGGAAACGCTTGAGGATGCGGCTGAGATAGGCCGGGTCGAGATGCAGGTCGCGCACGAGGCCGGCCGCGCTGACGCCGTCATGCGAGCCGATCTCAAACAGGATGCGGGCATCGGTCAGCGTAAACGGCGAGTCGAGATAGGCCTTGTTCAAGAGGCCGAGGAAGTTCGTGTAGAAGCGATTGAAATCGCGCGCGGTTTCGATGAGCGGGATATCGGACATGGCGAAAGGTCTCCAAGTGGAGACACCGAGGTTGCCGACAAAACCCGCGACTTCTCTTTCGTCATGCTCCGGCACCCCCCGAGCATCTGCCGTCAGTCGATAGGCAGCAGATCCTCGGCACAAGGCCGAGGATGACACCGGGTGAGATGAGGCGCGTCAACAACTGACAAAAGTCTCCGTATGAAGACTTTTGTCACGCATTTAATGGACTGAGTCAACTAAATTATCGCTGCGATTCAGGCGGCTTCTTCTTCCGTTTTTTTCTCAGCCCCAAAAGCGAACTCGACTGCCGCGCGCGCATGGATCGTCGTCGTGTCGAAGCCCGGCAGCGGCAGGCGGTCAGGATCGAGGATCAGGCAGATCTCGGTGCAGCCGAGGATGATGCTGTCGGCACCTCTTTCCATGGCGCGGTCGATGATCGCGATCAGCTTTTCGCGTGAACTATTGCGCACCCTGCCGGCGCAGAGCTCGTTGAAGATGATGTCGTGCACGGTGGTGCGGTCGGCAGCATCCGGCACCATAATGTCGAGACCGAGGCTCTTCATGCGGTCGGCGTAAAAACCGTGCTCCATCGTGTAGCGGGTGGCGAGCAGCAGCGGGCGTTTGCGGCCGGCGGCATGCAGCGATTTCGCCGTCTCGTCGATAATATGGATCAGCGGCACGGAGATCTTCTTCGCAACCTCGTCAGCGATCAAATGCATGGTGTTGGTGCAGATGAGGACGCAGCCGGCGCCGCCTACCTGCAGGCGCAGAGCCACATCGGCGAGGCGGCGGGCGGCCATGTCCCAGTCGCCGGCCTTCTGAAGCGCGACGATTTCCTCGAAATTGACCGAATGCAGGATGAGCTCCGCCGAAGCGAGGCCGCCTTTGCGGGCGCGCACCATCTCGTTGACGAGACGATAATAGACCGCCGAACTTTCGAAACTCATGCCGCCGATCAGGCCGATCGTTTCCATCACTTTACGCTCCCATGCTTCAACTTCCAAAATCATGCCGCAATCTCGGCGCGGCGTGTTTGCGTTATTTGTCCTTCACGCTTAATGTGTGCTATAAAATTGCGCGATTTTGAAAAATCGCGCAAAATGAAGGCGCAAGGTTGACTTCACACACATGCTGGACGATCGCGACAGACGTATTCTCGACATGCTGCAGACGGATTCAGGCATATCCGTCACCGACCTCGCGGAGCGCGTGGCGCTTTCCGTCTCAGCTTGTTCGCGGCGCATTCAGCGGCTGGAGGAGACCGGCTATATCGCCAGGCGCATCGTCGTGCTCGACCGCGAAAGGATGGGCGTGCCGACCACGGTCTTCGCGCTGGTCAAGACGGCCCATCATTCGGACGAATGGACGGAGAGTTTTCGCAGAATCATCAGAGATATTCCCGAGATCGTCGAGGCGCACCGGTTGACCGGCAATCACGATTACATCCTCAAGATCGTGCTGCCGCGCGTCGAGCATTACGATGTCATCTATAAGCAGATCGTCCGTAAGCTGGAACTTTTCGATGTGTCGGCTTCGATTTCGATGGAAAAGTTGAAGCATGGGATGGCGATACCCGTGGGTTACGCTCGGTGAACAGCGGTATGCTGAAAAGCAGAGTTGGGTCGCCCGAGGAGCCGTTACCCTGACTTCCATCGATAGGAATTGATTTTTCTCGATACGGAACATTTTTCGATGTATTATGTTCACCTTTGGTTCAGGAGGAGGGGAGGATATTTCCTCCTCTTGAAGGAGGAGGAGAACAATCATGAGAAAGCTGACTGTCGTTACGTTATGCTTGATCATGGGTGCCCCCGGCATCACGCCGGCACAGGCGTTTCCGGCTATCAATCCACCCAGGATCGAAGCGCAGCAGCAAATCGAGCATGTGCGATGGCGCGGCCACGGCGGCCACTGGGGTGGCGGCTATTACGGAGGCGGCTATCACGGCCATCATCACCATGGATCGGATTGGGGCTGGGCCTTAGGCGGTCTGGCCGTCGGCACCATCATCGGCGGCGCCTTGGCGCAGCCCTATTACGGCTCGTACTACGGTTCACCCTACGGCTATTACGGCTCGCCCTACGGCTATTACGGCTCGCCTTACCGCTATTATGGCTCGCCGTACCGCTATGGCGGCTATTATGGCCGGCCCTATCGGGCCTATGCATATGGAGGGGGCAGCAGTCACGTGAGCTGGTGCTACTCCCGGTATCGTTCGTACCGGGCGTATGACAATACCTACCAGCCCTATTATGGCCCCCGTCGTCAGTGCGTCGGTCCCTATTGATTGGCACTGACGCCGTCTGCATTATGAGCTGTTTTCAGGCCGCCCAACTTCTTCCGATCCGTTGGGCGGCCTTCTTCGACTGCGATCGGCGCAGGGGAGACATGCCGAAACGGCGGTTGCAACCTTCGCGGCGAAGGCCACATTGGCTCTAAGCGAAATGACGCAGAAGGGCAGGTCATGGGCGATCATCATGTGGTTGTTGTCGGCGGCGGTTTCGGCGGACTGCAGCTCGTCAACGGGTTGAAGGGCGCAGGGGTGAGGATCACGCTCGTCGACCGGCGCAACCATCATCTCTTCCAGCCGCTGCTCTATCAGGTGGCGACGACCATTCTCTCCACCTCGGAAATCGCCTGGCCGATCCGCCGCCTCTATGCCGACCGGCCCGACGTGACCGTGCTGCTCGGCGAAGTCGCCGATGTCGACAGCGGCGCGAAGACGGTTTCGTTACGCAACGGCATGACTCTCGGATACGACACGCTGGTGCTGGCGACCGGCGCGACACATGCCTATTTCGGTCATGACGAATGGGAGCCGGTAGCGCCCGGTCTGAAGACCCTGGAGGACGCGACGACGATCCGCCGGCGGGTGCTTCTTGCGTTCGAGAAGGCGGAGTTGGAGGCCGATCCGCTCGTGCGCGACGCGCTGCTCACCTTCGCCATTGTCGGCGCTGGGCCGACCGGCGTCGAGCTTGCCGGCATCATAGCCGAACTCGCGCATTTCACGCTGCCAAACGAATTCCGCAACATCGATACGCGCAAGACCCGTGTCGTGCTGGTCGAGGCCGGCCCGCGGGTGCTGCCGACCTTCGCCCAGGAGCTTTCGGCCTATGCCCAGAAGGCGCTGGAGAAACTGGGGGTCGAGATCCTCCTCGGCAAGCCGGTGACGGACTGCGGCGCCGACGGCGTGCAGATCGGCGAGACCTTCATCCCGAGCCGGACGATCGTCTGGGCCGCCGGCGTCACAGCTTCGCCGGCAGCTCGCTGGCTCGGCGTGCCGGCCGACCGGGCAGGGCGTGTGGTCGTCGAAGAGGATCTGAGCGCGCCCGGCCTGCCCGATGTCTTCGTCATCGGCGACACCGCCTCGGTGATGCGCGAGGACGGAAAGCCGGTGCCGGGTATCGCACCCGCAGCAAAGCAGCAGGGCGCTTATGTCGCCAAGGTCATCCGCGCGCGTCTTTCGGGCAAGCCGGCGCCGGCGCCCTTCCGTTACCGGCACCAGGGGAGTCTCGCGACGATCGGCCAGAGTGCGGCGATCATCGATTTCGGCCGGATCAAGCTGAAAGGCTGGATTGCTTGGTGGATTTGGGGCCTCGCCCATATCTACTTCCTGATCGGCACCCGCTCGCGCTTCGCTGTCGCCTGGAGCTGGCTGTGGATCTATCTCAGCGGTCAGCACAGCGCCCGGCTGATCACGCAGCGGGAGACGATGCGAGAGGAGGCGTAGGTTTTCTTCTTTTCGTCAGCTGAAGGACGGCGGGAGAGGGCGCGCCGTGTGGCACCCCCCTCTGCCCTGCCGGGCATCTCCCCCACAGGTGGGGAGATCGGCTGGGCGCGATTGTCCCCCAAACAACTACCGCATCGTTATTCGATACAGCAGAGAGGGACCGACGATCCAACCGCTTGTCGATCTCCACCCTTGTGGGGGAGATGGCCGGCAGGGCAGAGGGGGGTGCCACACGGCGCGCCCGCAGCGTAAATCCAATACACCCAAGCTTGACATATCTCTGCACCCAGCCTTAGCATCCCGCCCGCGTCTTTCCACCACCTGGGTGTCGCATCCAGCCGTAACAACGGACAGAGGTTCCAATGCGCCAAGCCACTTCTCACGAAAATCACATTCGGATTTCTGAGAAATTGGTGGTTCATGCGCACTTTGAATCTGGGCATCCTCGCCCATGTGGATGCAGGCAAGACTAGCCTTACCGAAAGACTGCTTTTCCACGCCGGCGTCATCGACAAGCTCGGTAGCGTCGATAGCGGCGATACGCAGACGGACAATCTCGAACTCGAGCGGCAACGCGGCATCACGATCAGGGCCGCGGTGGTGTCGTTTAAGATCGGCGACAGGACCGTCAATCTGATCGATACGCCAGGCCATCCCGATTTCATCGCCGAAGTCGAGCGCGTGCTGGGATTGCTGGATGCCGCGGTCGTCGTCGTCTCGGCGGTCGAAGGCGTGCAGGCGCAGACGCGCGTGCTCGTGCGGGCGCTGCGGCGGCTCGGCGTTCCCTTCATCTTCTTCGTCAACAAGGTAGATCGCCTTGGCGCCCGCCATCAAGAGGTGCTGGAGGCGCTTGCCGCGCAGCTCTCGGTCCGGCCGGTCGCCATGTCTTCGGCCGTTAATGCCGGCACCAAGCTCGCCTGGGTCGAGGCGTTGGCAATAGGTCGTGAGCCGCTTTTTTCCGCGCTTTGCGAGGCGCTCGGGGAAAACGACGAGGCATTGCTCGATGACTATGTGCTCGCTCCCGATCGGCTGACGGAGGAAAGGCTCGGGACGTCCCTGGCAGATCAGGTGGCGCGGGGCCTGATACATCCCGTCTTCGCAGGCGCTGCGATGACCGGCGCCGGCATCTCAGCCCTGGCATCGGCCATTGGGACGATCCTGCCCGAGCGGCGCCCCGATCCGGATGGTCCGGTTGCCGGCAAGATTTTCAAGATCGAGCGCGGCTGGGGCGGGGAAAAGCTGTGCTATCTCTCCCTGACTTCGGGCACGATATGGCTGCGGCAATATCTGGATCTGCCGAAAGGCCCGGGGCGGGTGACGGCGATCCAGCTGTTCGAGGATGGCCGGATCCATGGCGCCGAGAGCCTCCGCGCCGGGCAGATAGCACGAGTCAGCGGCCTGGCGGGAGCGCGGATCGGCGACGCAGTGGGCGGCGATCGGTTTTCCGGCGGGCAGGCTCACTTTGCGCCGCCGACACTCGAAACCCGCGTGCTTGCCCGCCGCCCGTCCGACAAGGCGGCGCTCTGGCTGGCGCTGAACCAGATGGCCGAACAGGACCCGTTGATCAATCTGCGCCGGAACGAAGACACCGACGAGGTCTTCGTATCGCTCTATGGTGAGGTACAGAAAGAGGTTGTCCAGTCGACCCTGCTGGCGGATTACGGCATCGAGGCCAGCTTCGAGGAAAGCACAGTCATTCTGGTCGAGAGGCCTGTGGGAATTGGGACCGGTCTGCAGGTTCTTTTCAAGGAGCCCAATCCGTTTCTCGCCACCGTTGGCCTGGGGGTCGAGCCGCGTCCTCCGGGGGCGGGCAACAGCTTTGCGCTCGAAGTGGATGTCGGCCAGATGCCCGCCGCCTTTTACCGGGCGGTCGAGGAAACCGTGTTCGAAACGCTGAAGCAGGGTATGTCAGGCTGGCAGGTCGTCGATTGCCACGTGGCGATGACGGCGGCCCGGCACAGCTCGCCGGCAAGCACTGCCGCAGATTTCCGGCAGCTGACGCCCTGGGTGCTGGCAACGGCGCTTTCGAACGCGCAGACGGTGCTTTGCGAACCGGTCGACCGCTTTCATCTCGAAACGCCGGCGGAGAGCTTGAGCGGTGTGCTCACCTTGCTTGCGAAATCTGCTGCCATGGCGACGGATTCGGTGATCGCCGATGGCGTCGCTCGGCTGGAAGGCACTATCGCATCTCAGATGGTGCGGAGCGTCCGGCAGCAGTTGCCGGGGTTGACGGGCGGGACGGGGGTGATGGAAACCGCTTTCGATGACTATGCGCCGACCGCTGGCCCGCCGCGCTTGCGCCGGCGCTCGGGGCCCGATCCATTCAACCCTGTCGAATATCTGTTGCGCCTGCGCGGGAATGTCTAGGTCGCGCTCGATTGGGGAACATGGCCCTTCCCCGCCTATTATTATCTCAGAGTCCGGAGGCTTCCATGCCCGATATCAATACGTTTCTCACCTTTTATGTTGCCGTTCTGGCCATTCAGCTGTCGCCGGGGCCGGACATGATGCTTGTCATCGGGCGAGGTGTCGGGCAGGGGCGGCGCACCGCTCTTCTGAACGCGGTCGGCATCACGCTCCTTGCCGGGGCGATCCAGATCTTGTTGCTGATCCTGGGCGTAGCCTCGCTGCTTCAAGCCTCGCCGCTTGCTTTCGACATTCTGCGCTGGGCGGGAGCCGTCTATCTGGTCTGGCTGGGCGTCAAGCTGCTTTGCGGAGCGGGGCGGCATGGCGACGGCGCACGGACTGCGGCGCAGTCCGTCTCGACCGCGGCGGCGCTTCGCGAGGGCACGATCAACAATCTGACCAATCCGAAGGCGCTCGTCTTTCTCTTCGCCTTCCTTCCGCAATTCGTGAACCCTGAGAGTTCCTGGCCGGTGGCGGTGCAGCTTCTTGTTCTCGGGGCGGTGACCAAGCTTTCGAACTTCGTCATCCTCGGCGCCGTCGCATTCGGCGCGGGCGCGTTCGGCGGCTGGCTCTCGCGCCGGCCGATGCTGATCGTTTGGCAGGAGCGGTTCGCCGGTATCGTTATGATCCTCCTCGGTCTTCGCCTTGCCTTTTCAGGGGATGCCCGCCCCGTCCGATAACTGCCATCTTCCATAAAAACAGCCGTCGAAGTCGAGCTTTCCACGACTTCGGCGGCTGCGGCATTTCGCATCAGGGCGGCTGCCTGAGCAGCCGCCTTCCATTACCCTCAGGCCGCCAGCGAGGCGATGTCGATGACGAAGCGGTAGCGGACGTCGCTCTTCAGGACGCGTTCATAGGCTTCGTTGACCTGGTCGATGTTGATCTTCTCGATTTCGGAGACGATGTTGTGCTTGCCGCAGAAATCGAGCATTTCCTGGGTTTCCTTGATCGAGCCGATCATCGAGCCGGAGATGCTCTTGCGGCCGGGAATGATCGAGAAGGCGTGCACCGGGATTGGGTTTTCGGGCGCGCCGACGACCACGAAGGAGCCGTCCACCTTGAGAAGGCCGAGATAGGCGTTCCAGTCGATCTCGGCGCTGACAGTGCAGATGATCAGGTCGAAGGTACCGGCGAGCTTGGTGAAGGTTTCCGGGTCGTTGGTGGCGTAATATTCCTTGGCGCCGAGCTTCAGACCGTCTTCCTTCTTGGAAAGGGTCTGGGAGAGAACGGTGATGTCGGCGCCCATCGCCGAACCCAGCTTGACGCCCATGTGCCCGAGGCCGCCCATGCCGACGATCGCGACCTTCTTGCCGGGACCGGCGTTCCAGTGGCGCAGCGGCGAATAAAGCGTGATGCCGGCGCAGAGCAGCGGTGCGGAGGCGTCGAGCGGAAGGTTGTCCGGGATGGACATGACGTAGCCTTCCTTGACAACGATCGAGTCGGAATAGCCGCCCTGGGTGCGCGTCTTGCCGTCGGCTTCGAAGTCGTTGTAGGTGCCGCAGAGGCCCGGCATATACTGTTCGCGGTCGAGATCGCGCTCGGCGCAGCCGACGCAGGAATCGACGAAGCAGCCGACGCCGACACGGTCGCCGACCTTGAACTTGGTGACGGCGGAGCCGACGGCCGAGACAATGCCGGCGATCTCATGGCCCGGTACGATCGGATAGACGGCGTTCTTCCACTCGTTGCGGACGGTGTGAATATCAGAATGGCAGATGCCGGCGAACTTGATGTCGATGACGACGTCGTCGGGTCTGGGGTCGCGGCGCTCGAAGGTAAAAGGGGTCAGCGGTTTGGAAGCATCGGTCGCGGCATAGCCTCTTGCGATAGGCATGGGAACCATCCTTTTTCGGTTGTGGGGTGGGGTTGAGCGGGATGGCGCACTATTGCCCGGAACGCGGCGAGGGCGTTAGAGTGATCCTCTCAGCTTTTTGCACGATCCTGCAAAAGTGGGGTGCCTGCCTGTTTGAGAAATGTTCCAGACACTCTAAATGACGGCAGTAACGACGGCGTCGAATAGTTGACAGAAAGAGTTGCCGCATGACCTTGCCTTTCAGCCCCTATCAGGAGATCGTCGACCTCGCCATGCGCTTCGCGCCCGGGGACGGCGAGTTCTCGACCGCTGTCGGCAATCTTCATATCAGCCGCAGGTCGAAGCCCAGCGATCCCTTGCACAGCAGCTACCGACCCTGCTTCGCCTTCGTGCTGCAGGGGGCCAAAAGCCTGCAGCTCGGCACGGAAATGATCAGCTACGGCACCGGCGATTATCTCTTGACCTCGCTCGATCTGCCGGTCGCCTGGCGGGTTACGGAGGCAAGTCCCGAGGTGCCGCATCTCTGTCTCGGGATGGCGATTGATTCCGAAAAGCTGCTGGAGCTGCTCAGCCGCATCGATGTTCCGCGCCCGGCCTCCCATACCGACGGGCAGCGCGGAATGGTGGTCAGCGTCGCGCCGCCGGAACTCATGGATGCCGCCGTCCGCCTGCTGCGTTTGCTCGATCGTCCAGGCGACATTCCAGCCATGGCGCCGCTGATCGAGCAGGAAATTCTCTACAGGGTGCTGACCGGGCCGCACGGCGCCCGGCTGATCAACATCGCCACGGCAGACAGTCACAGCAACAGGATTGCCCGCGCCGTCGCATGGCTGAAGGAGAATTTCGCGCGGCCGTTGCGCATCGAAAACCTTGCCGAACGCGTCAATATGAGCGTCTCTTCCTTCCATCACCACTTCAAGTCGGTGACGGCGATGACGCCGGTGCAGTATCAGAAGCAGCTGCGGCTGCACGAGGCCCGACGGCTGATGCTCGTCGAGCGGCTCGATGCGGGCACGGCCGGCCACCGCGTCGGCTATCAGAGCCCGTCGCAATTCAGCCGCGAATACAGCCGCCTCTACGGCGCTTCGCCGGCCCGCGATATCGACGGCGTGCGCGAGATGGTGGCAGCGGAATAGACGCAGGTGGCTCCGGCCAAAGCGCGGTATTAAAGGATGCTTGACGTTTCCCGGCTAGGCTGGCGCCATCAATCAAGCAGGCACCGCCGTTCGCATGACGCAAGCACCGTTTCTTTCCATCGTCGCGCCTTGTCACAACGAGGAAGAGGGCCTGCGTGAATTCTGCCGCCGTGCGGCCGCTGCTGCTCGGAGCGTCGCCGGCGATGCATTCGAGATTATCCTTGTCGATGACGGCTCGTCCGACGGCACCTGGGAGATCATTTCGGAACTGGCGGCAAAAGTTCCGCAGGTGCTCGGCGTTCGCCTCCTGCGCAACCACGGCCACCAGCTGGCGTCGACGGCCGGCCTTTCGGCTTCGCGGGGCGAGCGCGTTCTCCTGATCGACGCCGATCTTCAGGATCCGCCCGAGCTGCTTTTGATGATGATGCCGATCATGGAGCGCGGCGCCGACGTCGTCTACGGCCAGCGCACGCGCCGCGAAGGCGAAACCTGGTTCAAGCTCGCGACTGCTTCGCTGTTCTATCGCGCGCTTTCCAGGCTCGCTTCCGTGACCATTCCGCGCGACACCGGTGATTTCCGGCTGATGCGCCGGCGCGTCGTCGATATCCTGCTGGCGATGCCGGAGCGCGATCGCTTTATCCGCGGCATGGTGAGCTGGATCGGCGGCCGGCAGGTGGCTCTGCCTTATGAGCGGGACGCGCGCCTTGCCGGCTCGACGAAATATCCGCTGCGCAAGATGATCAATTTCGCGCTGGATGCGATCACCAGCTTTTCGACGACGCCGCTACGCATCGCCACATGGCTCGGCATGATCAGCGCCGGCATCGCGATGGCGCTGCTCGTCTATACCTTCGTTCGCTGGCTGCAGGGCGAGACGGTCACCGGCTGGTCGTCCATCATGGCCGCCGTTAGCGCGTTCAGCGCCATCCAGCTGATCTGCATCGGGATCATCGGCGAATATCTCGGCCGTCTCGTCCAGGAGAGCAAGAAGCGGCCGATGTTCATGATCGAAACGATCCTGCGGGGCAGCGAACACGCCGAGCTGCCGACGGTCTTTTCGGAGATGGGAGCCGGCGACAAGCGCGCCGCGCTGGATGCGGCCTTCGGATTCGAAGAGTTGGCATCGTCGCAAAAGAGTAATCGGATCGGATAATGGACCAGATTTCCACACCTGCTGTAGCCGCAGCCGGTTCTGATGAATTGGCAGCCCGGCAGGATTCCACCATTGCGATCGCCGTTTTCGTAGCGTCTGTCGCCATCCTGGTCGTGTTGTTCCGCTTTCCGCCAGTTCTTGATTACGCCAATCACTATGCCCGTATCTGGCTTCTATCCGGAGGCATCGGCGAGCAGCCGTTTCCCGAGATCTATGCGGTCGATTGGAACCGCACCTTCACCAATGTCGGCATCGATCTTCTGGCGATCAGGATAGGGCCCCTTGTCGGCGCGGACAGGCTGGCGCGCGCCTTGCTTTTCCTGGCGATCGTGCTGCCGCCGCTTGGCGCGATCGCGCTGCACCGGACGCTTTTCGGCAGCCGGTCCTACTGGCAGATCGCCATGCTGTCGCTTGGTTGGTGCGCCACCGTGATTGGTGGCTTCATCAATTTCCAGATCGGTCTCGGCATGGCCTTGTTCTTCGCATGCGCCGATCTTCGGCTGCAGCGCCGCAACTTCGCCCTGCTGTTTGCCTGGCGGCTTGCCGCCGCGCTGCTGCTGACGGTGATGCACATCTTCTCGCTCGGCTTCTATATGGCGATCATCTGCGGCCTCGAATTTTCCTGGCGTTTCGACATCTTGCGATCGAAGTCCCGCCTGGTGAGACTCGCCAGTCGGTTAACACCGGCGCTGGGCGCCTGCGTTTTGCCGCCGATTGCACTCTATCTCCGTTCGCCAGCTTTGCCCAACGCCGGTGATAACGGCCTTGCCCTTGCCTGGAATGACAGCGTCGTCCTGATTGTCATGAATGTGCTCTCCGCGATCACCACATACATTCCGGTGGTAGACGTGGTGATGGTTCTGCCATTGATCCTCATCTGCACCCGTGCTTCACGCGCGGGCGATATCCGCGTGCATGCGGGGCTTGCCGTGGCCGCCAGCGGACTGCTGCTGCTCTCTTGTGTTTCGCCTCGCCATATGCTCGGAACCGGATGGATCAGTTGGCGCTTTCCGATCATGACGGCGCTCGTCGCCATGGCGATGGTGTGTCCTTTCGCCAGTCTGGCGCGCCGCCAGGCGCTATTGCTGGCGCTTATCGTCAATCTCGCGGTTTTCGGCCGGACGGGCTGGATCGGTTGGAACTGGTGGCTTGCACAAAAGGACGTCGCTGCCGTAGAGACCGTACTCAAAAAGGTGCCGGTTGGCGCGGCCGTTCTGCCCCTCGGGCATGACCCGAGGATGGTGAGTGGCCTTGCGCACTCCAGCCGGTATTTTTTCTTCAGAGAGGAGACTTTCTGGCATCTGCCGACGCTTGCCACGCCTTTCGCGCATGCGTTCGTGCCGACGCTCTTCACCGCGAACGGCAAGCAGCCGCTATCGGTTCTGACACCATGGTCTGAGATCGCGGTCCCCGAAGGCAATCTGCTGTCGATCGGCGTGCTTTCGTGCCCGGCGATGATGCAGGTCTATGAAAACTTCACACCCTATCTGTCGGACTGGCGCGGGCGTTTCGATTTCATCCTCGTCGCGAACGCCGATATTCCCGACCGCTATGTCGGCACCGCGATGCCGGCTGGTCTGACGCTGATCGAGGATGCCGGTTTCGCCAAGCTCTACGCGATCGACAAGGCGGCGCCGGCAAAACCGCTTTCGATTCCCGCCGGCTGCGCGGCGGCTCTATGACCCGCTGCCTGCCCTGAGATGGAGCGCAAGCTCTCGCGCTTGCCTGGCCGTGTCTTCGTCGCAGACCAGCACGTTGCCGAGGCCGGACAGCAACACGGCGGCGATCGACTGCGCCTTGTTCAGGCCGCCTGACGCGAAGACGACATTGGGAATGGCGCGCAGCGCTTCCAGCTCGGGCGCGATCGCGCATCTGTTGATCGCATGGTCGATCGGCTGCCCCTTCTTATCGACGAACTGGCCGAGCACGTCACCACAGGCACCGGCTGCGAGCAATTCCTCGATGTTGATGTTGCGTGGCAAGCCGTAGCGCATCAGCAGCGAACGCTCGGTCATGTCGCCGATGCTGAGCACGATGACGTCATTGGTCTCGATCTGTCGAAAGGCCGATTCAAAAACATCCTGCCGGATGATTGCCGTCCGCGATTCCGGGCTGCCGGCATAGATCGGTGCAGCAAGATAGGAGCATTCCGCATTGAGCTGGCGGGCAAGGTCGCTTGCAATGTCAAAGGTATTGATTTCGATGCCGTGCGTCAGCCCGCCCATGACCGAATTGACGCAGATATCAGGCCGTCTGAGCGAAGGCATATGCCGCACCATTTCGCGGAGGGTCGCTCCCCACCCGACGCCAACGCCGCGGATATTGCCGGCGTTCAGCAACTGGACGAGATAATCGGCCGCCGCCTGGCCGAGCAGGACGGGAATGAGCTCTTCGTCCTCCGGTGTCGGTACGATGATCGCGCGATTTAGAGAGAATTCCGCCGCCAGCTGCTGCTCCAGGGCGACGCATGAGGTCAGCCGGGAATTGAGGGTAATCGTCACAAGGCCGGATCGGCGAGCCTCGGCGATGATCTTGTTGACGCGAAGCCTGTTGGTCGAAAGCGCTTCTGCGATTTCGCCCTGCGTGCGTCCCTCCATGTAATAGAGCCAGACCACGCGCACCTGCATCTGCTCGTCCGAGAGCGCTACGGGCGCGGAAGAAGCACTTCTGTTCTGTGACATGCGATAATCTGCGCCTCCGCTTCTACGCCATGGATCTCAAATCCCCGGAGCTTGTCAATCGCAGGAGCCCGTCGTCAGCCGCTTCACCTGTCAGTCGGTTCTCCGGCCGGTCGACTTGTTGAAGGGATGCAAGGCTTCCGTGCCTACATGACACGAAATGCGGTCGTTTTCCCGCAGATGTCGATCAGTAGGCACGCTCGCGACGATGCGCTTCCGCTTTCGTCGATGCGCAGATGCACGTTGTTCTCATCGCCGACGGTTTCGATCAATTCGACATGGCCATCGAACCGGAGATCATGCGCCGATCCGGCGCCGAGGCTGATCGAACCGGGTCTGATGCCGACGAGATCCGTGTCTCTCGGAAGCGCGAGGTCGCTGGGGCCGAGTTCATCCAGTTCGATCAGGTTCATCGGCGGAGAACCGATGAAGCCGGCAACGAAGACGGTTTCGGGACGGCGATACACCTCGATCGGTGTCCCGATCTGCTCGATTCGGCCGCCGTTCATGACGACAAGCCTGTCGGCGAGCGTCATCGCCTCGAGCTGGTCGTGCGTCACATAGAGGCTGGTCGTCTTAAGCTGCCGCTGCAACCTCCGAATTTCGACGCGCATTTGCACGCGAAGCTTCGCATCCAGATTGGACAAGGGTTCGTCGAAGAGGAAGGCGGCGGGATCGCGGACGAGAGCGCGGCCCATGGCGACGCGTTGGCGCTGTCCGCCTGAGAGCTGACGGGGGCGTCGCTCGAGAAATTCGCCGATTTCCAGAATGTCGGCGGCGTCAGCGATCCGCCGGTCGATCTCGTGGCGAGGAACGCGGCGGTTCTTAAGTCCGTATTCGAGATTCTGCCGAACGGTCATGTGAGGATAGAGCGCGTAGTTCTGGAAGACCATCGCGATGTTGCGGTCGGCCGGATCGACCTGGCCAACGTCATTGCCTGAAATCCTGATGTGCCCGGAGCTTATGGCTTCCAGGCCCGCAATCATCCGCAGCAAGGTCGATTTTCCGCATCCTGATGGGCCGACCAGCACAATCATTTCGCCGTCCGCGACAGTCAGATTGATGCCTTTCACTGCCGGAACCGGTCCGTAGTTCTTCTTCAGGTCGATCAGTTCGATAGCCGCCATGGTATCCTTCCCCCGAGGTCGTCATACATTTGTAACACGCTATTGACATTTGTAACAAGTGACCCCAACCTTGTTTTATCGCCGCTCTGGGAGGGGTTGACCGGCGCTCCACGCACCGGTCGGCGAACAAAGGCAATGGAGAGGAAAACGAAATGACGGCAATGTCTTTGATAGGATCCCGTTTCGGACGGACAATCCGGTCATTCGCGGCGGGCGCTGCACTGGTGGGGCTCGGGCTGACGAATGCAGGCCACGCCAGCGCCGCCGATCGCGTCAAGATCGAATGGTGGAATGCGGCAGGCGGCCGCTTGGCCGAAATCACCACCCAGCTGATTAAGGACTTCAACGCCTCGCAGGACAAATACGAGGTCGTCGGCATCGGCAAAGGCAATTACGAGGAGACCATGGCGGCGATGGTGGCCGCCTACCGCGTCCATCAGCAGCCGGTGCTGATCCAGGCCGCCGAGCGCGGGTTCCTCACCATGTACAATTCCGGCGCCATCATTCCAGTGCCGCAGCTGATGGAGAAGGAAGGCTACAAGGTCGACTGGAATGATTTCGTCGCGCCGGTCGCGGGCTTCTATCTGGTCGACGGCAAGCCGGCGGCGATGCCCTTCAACAGCTCAACGCCGATCTTCTGGTACAATGCCGATCACTTCAAGGCAGCCGGCTTCGACAAGCCGGGCGAGACCTGGCAGGAGCTCGACAAGCAACTGCGCGCTATCAAGGAGAAAGGTGTCTCGAAGTGCCAGATGGCGCTTGCGAACGACTTCTACTGGAGCCTGATCGAGAACTACGCGGCGATCCAGGACCAGCCTTACGGTACCAAGGCGAATGGCTTCGGCGGCCTCGACACCGAATTCATCTTCAACAAGAGCCCATTGATGGTCGGTCAGGTGACACGCCTCAAGACGTGGATGGACGCCGGCATCCTGCAGATCGCCGGGCAGGGGCTCTCGCCGGACCAGCTGTTCACCTCTGGAACCTGCTCGACTTATGTGGCCTCCACCGCGGCGCACGCCGCCGTCGAGAGCGGCGCGAAATTCAATTGGAGCGCAACGTTCCTGCCGCATGAGGAAGGCATCGAGCCGAAAAACAGCACCATTGGCGGCGGGGCGCTCTGGGTTCTCAAAGGCAAGTCGGAAGAAGAATATGCCGGCGCGGCGGCCTTCCTGAACTTCGTCGCCTCACCGAAGACGCAGGTCTGGTGGAGCAAGCAGACAGGCTATGTCCCGGTGACGAATACAGCCTATGAGCAGGCCAAGTCCGAGGGCTACTTCAAGGACCACCCGACCCGCGAGATCGCCATTCTCCAGCTCACGCGCGGTACCCCGACAGACAATTCGCGCGGCTTCCGCTTCGGCAATCATAACCAGTCGATGGCACTTCTGGTGGAAGAGATCCAGGGCGTCTGGACCGGCCAGAAGACCCCGCAACAGGCGCTGGATGCGGCGGCGACCCGCGGAAACCAGATCCTTCGCCAGTATGAGCAGCTTCATGCAGCAAAGTAGAACCTTGGGAAGGATGGAAGGCGCCGCGCGGCGCCTTCGCATCCCCGATCTTCTGTCGACGGGCCGCTCGGTCGCGCAGCCGTCGGAGCCCGGGTTGAAGTCCGCCCACTTCAACAGACCGTGTCTTGCCTTCGGCCTTGTCGCGCCGCAGCTGCTGATCCTGCTGTTCTTCTTTTTCATTCCCTCTTACAAGGCGCTATCGCTGGCCTTCGTTCAGGTCGATCCCTTCGGCGGCACCGAGATTTTCATCGGACTGACAAATTTCTACAATCTCTTCGCCAGCCCGGAATATCGCGGCAGCGCGCTGTTCACGCTCTGGTTCACCGTTGCACAGAACTGCGCGACGCTTCTGCTTGCCGGGCTGTTTGCCTTCGCGACCGATTTTGTGATCAGGGGCAGGGGGATCTACAAGAGCATCATCCTCCTTCCCTATGCGATCGCGCCTGTCATATCGGGCGTGATCTGGGCCTTCCTGTTCAATCCGGCGGTTGGGCCGATCGCGCAGCTTCTGCACGGGTTCGGCTTCGACTGGGATCCGAACCGGCGGCCTTTCGATGCGCAGCTGCTGGTGACCATCGCTTCTGTCTGGAAGAATGTCTGCTACGACTACATATTTCTCGTCGCCGCATTGCTTGCTGTGCCTGTCTCGCTTCTGGAAGCGGCAAAGCTCGACGGCGCAAGACCCGTCCGGCGCTTCTTCACGATTTCACTTCCGCTGATCTCGCCGACGATCTTCTTCCTCGTGGTGATGAACTTCGTCTACGGCCTGTTTGAAACCTTCGGCATTATCGACGCGGTCACCCGCGGCGGCCCGGCCGGGGCGACGAACAGTCTGGTCTACAAGGTGTATCAGGATGGTTTCGTGCAGCTAGACCTCGGCTCGTCGGCCGCGCAATCCGTGCTTTTGATGCTGATTGCCATCCTCTTCACCATCGTTCAATTCCGCGCTCTCGAGCGCAAGGTCAATTACCAGGTGTAGCCATGCCCGAACGCCATCTCGGTCTTTCGATCTTCTGCCACGCCATATTGCTGATCGGCGCGGCTTTTGTCTGCCTGCCGCTCTACTTCGCCTTCGTCGCCGGCTCGCTGACCTTGCAGGAGGTTCAGCAGGCGCCGTTCCCGGTGGTGCCGGGCTCGCATTTCTTCGAAAACCTGGCCGCCGCCTGGCAACAGGGCGAGTTCTCCCAGCTGTTCCTGAATTCGATCATCGTCACCGCCGGCATCGTCGTCGGCAAGCTGGCGATCTCGCTGATCGCCGCGTTCGGCGTCACCTATTTCCGCTTCCCGTTCCGCATGACGGCGTTCTGGCTGATCTTCGTGTCGCTGATGCTTCCGGTCGAGGTCCGCATTATTCCGACCTATGAAGCGGTCGCAGATGCGGCCGGGCCGATCCGCTGGCTGGCTGGCACGATCGGCCTGTCCGGTATCGTCGAAGACCTGACCGGATACAGCATCGAAGCCTCGTTGAAATGGACCATGGTCAACAGCTATGCTGGCCTGATCCTGCCGCTGATCGCCTCCGCCTCGGCGACCTTCCTGTTCCGGCAGTTTTTCCTGACCGTTCCCGACGAACTTTGCGAGGCGGCCAAGCTCGACGGCGCCGGCCCTCTGAAGTTCTTCAAGGATATCCTGCTGCCGCTGTCGAGCGCCAATATCGCTGCGCTATCGATCATCCTGTTTCTCTATGGCTGGAACCAGTATTTGTGGCCGCTGCTCTTCACCACCAACAAGGAGATGGGAACGGCCGTCCTCGGGCTGAAGCAGCTCGTCCCGGTCTCCGACTCCGCGCCCGCCTGGAACATTGCGATGAGCGCTGCGCTGCTCGTCATGCTGCCGCCGGCGGCTGTCATTCTCTTCATGCAACGCTGGTTCACAAAGGGACTGGTGGACTCCGGAAAGTAACACGCGACATCTCAAGGATATTCAGACGATGGTGCATATCATCGGCCACCGTGGCGGCCGCAATCTCTGGCCCGAGAACAGTCTCTCGGGCTTCCGCAAACTCGCGCAGATGCCTGTCGACGGCGTGGAGTTCGACATCCACCTGACGCGTTCGGGCGAAATGCTCGTCATTCACGACCCGACGCTGGAGCGCACAACGGATGCGCGCGGGCCGGTCGCCGATCTCGGCTCAGGAAAACATCGTGAAATCAGCCTCAAGGACAGTGACGGGGAAGCGATCCCCACCCTGGAAGAGGTCCTCGCCGTCTTCAAGAATACGCCCCTCGAGCTTCATATCGAACTGAAGACCCACGCCGATGGGACGCCTTACGAGGGGCTCGCCGCCGAGGCATTTGCCGCCGTCGAGCGGCTTGGTCTTATGGAGCGCTCGATCCTGACGAGTTTTCATCCCGACGTGCTTGCCGATATTCGCAAGGCCGCCCCTGGAATTCGCACCTTGTCGTCCTTCGACGCCAAGTCTGCCGAGCGTCTCGGCCTTGCGAGCGGCCTCAGCCTGATGATGCAATATTCGGATATCATCGCCGTCGAAAAGTCGCTGCTTCAGGCGAAGTGGGAGGAGATCACCAGGCTCGTGCCGCTCGACCGGCTCGGGGCCTGGGTTCCGAACGAAATGAGCGATCTCGAATATTGGCTTGCCAAACCGATCAGACAGATAACCACGGACCGTCCGGACCTCGCCTTGCAGGCGCGGGGGTGAGGCATGCTCAATAGCCGCATCGATTATCCCGGCATGTCAGGCACCATGGACAGCGTCGATCTCGTGATCTTCGATTGCGACGGCGTGCTGATCGACAGCGAACCGATTGCCAGCCGTACCCTGGCGGAAACGCTCCAAGGCGCAGGCATTGCGATCACCGCAGCGCAGGCTCATGTCAAGTTCACCGGCAATTCGGAAAGCATCATCGCCGAGATGTGCCGGCACGAATACGGGATCATCGATATCGCTACGTTGTTCGAAAAGTGGCATCTTCATCTATTCGAGGAATTCGCGCGCTCGCTGACGCCCATTGCCGGCATTGCCGAGGTCGTCAACAGTCTCGACCGCCCTAAATGCGTCGCATCGAACAGCACGATGCGGCGGCTGCGCAACAGCTTGGGCAAACTCGATCTCTGGAGCGCCTTTGGGGAAGGCGTCTTCAGCGCCGAATTCGTCTCCCGGCCGAAGCCGGCCCCCGATCTGCTGCTGCATTGCGCCGAGCGTTTCCGGGCCCGGCCGGCCAGATGCATCATGATCGACGACAGCGTTCATGGTGTGGCGGCAGCAATCGCCGCAGGCATGACGGCCATCGGATTCGTCGATCCGGCCGATCCGAGGCCGGGCCGCCGCGCCGTGCTTGATGCCGCCGGAGCCGCCGCCGTTGCGACTGGGGCGGGGGAGCTCCCCGCCATTCTGGAAAAAGTCGGAGGGAGGCTGTGATGGCGCCCCGGGCGGAGGGCGCGTTCAGCGCCAGCCTCCTTGCCATGTCGCCGTGACCGCGTAATGTCCCTGGAGGCGGGGATTTTTCCAGACAACAGACATTGAAGATCGACTGCAGCTGCTAATCAACCCGATCCTTGCCGATCCGAAACGAGAGATCATGAGCGACACATCTCACACCGCAGAAGCCGGCGCCAAATATGTCATCGGCGTCGATGTCGGCACCGGCAGCGCCCGGGCCGGCCTGTTCGATATGGCCGGCAGCATGCTTGCCTCCGCCAAGCGGAATATCAGCCTGTTTCATGAAGCCGGTTCCATCGTCGAACAATCGAGCAGCGAAATCTGGAGCGCCGTTTGCGCGGCTGTGCGAGAGGCCGTCGCCGCAGCCGGCGTCGATCCGGCTTCAGTGGTCGGGCTCGGTTTTGACGCCACCTGCTCGCTCGTCGTCCTCGGCGAAGGGGGCAAGCCGCTTCCAGTCGGGCCTTCGGAAGATCCGGACCGGGACATCATCGTCTGGATGGACCACCGCGCCGTCCCGCAGGCGGAGCGCATCAACGCCGTCGGGCATGACGTGCTGCGCTATGTCGGCGGCCGCATCTCGCCCGAGATGGAGACGCCCAAGCTTCTCTGGCTCAGGGAAAACCGCCCCCAGGTATTCGATGCCGCCTGGCAATTCTTCGATCTTGCGGATTTCCTCACCTGGCGAGCGACCGGCGACCTCTCGCGCTCGACCTGCACGGTCACCTGCAAATGGACCTATCTCGCTCATGAGAAGCGGTGGGACAGCGGTTATTTCCATCAGATCGGTCTCGGCGTGCTGGCGGAGGAAGGGTTTGCCCGCATCGGCAAAGTCATTGTCGAGCCCGGTTCGGCGCTCGGCCAGGGGCTGAGCGCGGCTGCGGCGGAGGAACTCGGGCTGACGCCCGGAACTGCCGTGGCAGCCGGGCTGATCGATGCTCATGCGGGCGGTGTCGGAACCGTCGGCGCCGATCCGCGAGCCAACCTTGCCTATGTCTTCGGGACCTCTTCCTGCACGATGACATCGACGACAGAACCGTCTTTCGTGCCCGGTGTCTGGGGGCCCTATTATTCGGCGATGGTGCCGGGCCTCTGGCTGAACGAGGGAGGCCAGAGCGCCGCCGGTGCGGCGATCGACCATCTCCTCTCCTTCCATCCCGCGGCCAGGGAGGCGAGGGAGCTTTCGAAGAGCGCCGGCGTTGCGCTGCCGGTCCTGCTTGCCGACATGGCCACCCGCAAGGCGGGCCGTTCTTCCGACGCCGTCAGGCTGGCGGCCGGGCTGCATGTCGTTCCCGAATTCCTCGGCAACCGTGCACCCTTTGCCGATCCGCACGCCCGCGCGGTCGTTGCCGGTCTCGGCATGGAACGGGACGTCGACAACATGGTCGCGCTCTACATCGCCGGGCTTTGCGGCATCGGCTACGGCCTCAGGCAGATCATCGACACGCAGGCCGAGGCGGGCGTGACCGTCGATAACATCGTCATCAGCGGCGGGGCCGGTCAGCACGATCTCGTCCGCCAGGTGCTCGCCGATGCGAGCGGCAAGCCAGTGGTGGCGACGAAGGCAGAGGAGCCGGTATTGCTGGGAGCGGCCATTCTCGGCGCTGTCGCCGGCCGGCAATTTGCCGATGTTGGCGAGGCAATGAGCGATCTCACCAAGGTGGAAAAGCGTTTTCAGCCGTCAGAAGGCGAGATTTCAGATCTTCACCGCAGGCGTTACGAAGCGTTCAAGGAGCTTCAGACTTTGGCGCGCAAGCTTCGCAGCGATGGCTGACAGCGCTGCGCGGCAAATGCCGCGAACTAGTTATTGATGGCGATGATCGCCCAATGGCTTTCCTCGCAGGCGTTGTCGTCGCAGACTGCACCCATCCAGACAGCGCCATTTGCAAGCATGACTCCTTCGCTGCTGACGAAGAGATCCTCATATTGCTGGCCGCCGACAGCGCGACGGGTCTCCGGCGTCACCAGATCGTCGAAATTCTCGATGAAATCCTCGGCGTTTTCGACATTATAGGTTTCGCCATCTGCCTTTACGCTCAGGGGATATTCGGCAAGGCCTGCGATGGTCTCGGCATCGCCGGTGCGCATCGCCTGGACGAGTTGGCGCAGCGGCCGGTCGATGCCGGCGGCATCACCGTGCAATTCCTCGATGCGGTTATAGACTTCACTATCCGACTGCGCGGCGGCGCGACCGGTGAAGGGCGTCGTTACCAGGAGCATCGCTCCGGCTAGGAGAAGGGCAGCAGGTAGACGCGACATAGAAATCTCCCGGCAAATGACATTATGCAGCATTATGGAATCTCAATCCGGTGTCCGCCTATCCAATTCTGGTGCGCCACCGGCCTTTCCCGTATAAAAATCTGCCGGGCCTGCTTGACGGCCTGATCGGATTGCCGCATAAAGGTCGCGAACCGTACCGTACGGTACGTATATGGGAGCCGTGACCGTGTCCGTCGATATTGCTGAGCCGAGCGAATTTTCGTCGCGCCAGAACGCCGTTCTGGAGCAGGCGCTGCGGCTGCTCGTTGATGGCGGCGAGAAGGCGCTGACGACCTCGGGTGTTGCGCGCGCCGCCAATTGCTCGAAGGAAAGCCTCTACAAGTGGTTCGGCGATCGCGACGGCTTATTGTCGGCGATGATCGCCTATCAGGCGAGCAAGGTGCGCACCTTCGAGCGCAACGGCGAACGGCTTACGGCGACGAGCCTGCACGACCATGTCGTCATCTTCGCCCGCGACCTGCTGGAAGTGCTCGCCGGCGACGTCTCGCTGGCGCTGAACCGGCTGGCGATCGGCCAATCCCACCGCGACGGCTCGAAGCTCGGCAAGCTCCTGCTCGAACGCGGCCGCCGCCAGATTGACCGGCGCGCCATGGCGCTGATCGATGCCGGCAAGAGGGCAGGGCTCCTGCGCTTTGCCGATGCCGACGAAGCCTATCACACGCTTTACGGCCTTGTCGTTTCCGACCTGCATGTGCGCATGCTGCTCGGCGAACCGGGCCTCAAGGATACCGCACGCCAGGCGGAGAGGGCGGTGACCGCCTTCCTCCGGCTTTACGGCACGGAGAAGGTTCTGGCGGAGATGCCGGCTCTCGGCTGATTTCGCCTTAATGACACTCAACAGGACAAGCACAAGGGAAGGAACTTCAAATGCGCGTCTATTACGATCGTGATGCCGATCTCAACCTCATCAAGGCCAAGAGGGTCGCCGTCATCGGCTACGGCTCGCAGGGCCGCGCCCATGCGCTGAACCTGAAGGACAGCGGCGCCCAGAACGTCGCCATCGCGCTCAAAGCCGGTTCGCCCACCGTCAAGAAGGCCGAGGCCGATGGCTTCAAGGTCATGACCGTCGCCGAAGCCGCCGGATGGGCCGACCTGATGATGATGGCGACGCCGGACGAACTCCAGGCCGACATCTACAAGTCAGACATCGCTCCGAACATCCGCGACGGCGCTGCCATCGCTTTCGCCCACGGTCTCAACGTTCACTTCGGCCTGATCGAGCCGAAGGCTTCCGTCGACGTCGTCATGATCGCCCCGAAGGGCCCGGGCCACACGGTTCGCGGCGAATACCAAAAGGGCGGCGGCGTTCCCTGCCTCGTTGCCGTTCATCAGAACGCCTCCGGCAACGCCCTTGAACTCGCTCTCTCCTACGCCTGCGGCGTTGGCGGCGGCCGTTCCGGCATCATCGAAACCAATTTCCGCGAAGAATGCGAAACCGACCTTTTCGGCGAACAGGTCGTTCTCTGCGGCGGTCTCGTCGAGCTCATCCGCGCCGGTTTCGAAACGCTGGTTGAGGCTGGCTATGCGCCTGAAATGGCCTATTTCGAGTGCCTGCACGAAGTGAAGCTGATCGTCGACTTGATCTATGAAGGCGGCATCGCCAATATGAACTACTCGATCTCCAACACGGCCGAGTGGGGCGAATACGTCACCGGCCCGCGCATCATCACCGAAGAAACCAAGGCTGAGATGAAGCGCGTGCTCAAGGACATCCAGACCGGCAAGTTCACCTCCGAATGGATGCAGGAATACCGGTCGGGTGCGGCCCGCTTCAAGGGTATCCGCCGCAACAACGACAGCCATCAGATCGAGGAAGTCGGCGCCAAGCTGCGCGGGATGATGCCCTGGATCGGCAAGAACAAGCTGGTCGACAAATCGGTCAACTAAGCTGTTTCAGCGAAGCAAAACGGAAAGGCCGGAGTAAAAGCTCCAGCCTCCAGACTGCAGATAACCCCCGGCTGAGCTGGGGGTTATCTGATTCATTGCGACATACTGAAGAAAGCTGCTCCCGAACCAAGAGGCGAGCTGCGGTTTGTTGGGAACGGAACTGGAGTTGGTCGGTTAGTGGAATCTATTCGATCTGCTTCAGGGACCAGATGTCTAAGGCCGGAATTCTTACCTTTCATCGCTGCATAAATTATGGCTCCTATTGGCAGGCACGCTGTCTGGCCGAAGGCCTCGCGTCCATGGGAGTAGAAGCCGTTCTTCTCGAACACATGTCTGATCGCGTGAACCGCGCGGAATGGCAATGCGCGCTGAAACCGCTGCTTCCTGCCGCAACGCCGAAGGAAGACTACCCGCTCTACAAAGCAAAGATCCGGAAATTCTTTCAATCGTTTGCCAGCTTGCCTCTTTCATCGCCGTTTCCCTTGGAGAACCCAGCCGCGATGGACGACTATTCGCTCATCGTCGTCGGCAGCGACGAGGTGTGGAACCTTCGCCATCCCTGGTATGGCGGGTATCCGGTGTTTTATGGAGAAGGCCTGCGATGCGGGCGTGTTGTCTCCTATGCCGCGACGTTTGGAAGTCTGACATCGTCGGAGCGACTGGAGGGGTGGGCGGAAAAGCTGCGAAAGTTCTCTCATATTTCTGTCCGGGACCTCCATTCGGAGCGGATCATCCGCGAGACATTGGGAATAGAGCCCGAACTCGTTCTCGACCCCTGCCTGCAATTTCCGCAGACGATGAAGGCGAGCCGGGATGACGGGGAGGCGGCAGCCTATATAGCCGTCTACGGCCACAGTTTTCCCACATGGTTTCAGGATACCGTGCGCCGGTGGGCAGGAGACCGGGACTATCCGCTCGTCAGCATCGGCTATCGGAACGATTGGGCCGATGAGCAATGGATTGACGCCGGCCCGGAGGACTTCGCCAGCTTTATTTCCGAAGCAAAGGCTGTCGTGACGAACTTCTTTCATGGATGCGTGTTCTCGCTGGTCAACGATAAGCCGTTTGCATGCGTCCTCTCAGATTACCGTTCCAACAAGATTCGCGATCTAACGCGGCTCGTCCGAGCTGAAGATCATGTTCTGACCGAAGATACGACTTCCACGCATCTGGATGGCATCCTCGGTAATCCCCTTCCTATGGGCATTTCCGAGCGGATATCTTCGCTGCGCGACACATCCAACGCCTATCTCAGCCATGCCTTGCAATAGCTCCGGTCAAAAGAATCGGCTCGCGCCAGGCATCGCTCCCAAGGATATTGCAGGCTCCGGCTGCTGCATCGGCTGCGGCTCCTGTGTCGCAAGGTCAGCGCGACCTGATGTGCACATGGAACTCGACCGGTACGGGCAGATGAAGCCGGCAGGCCCGAAGACGTGGTTGCAGGCCCGTGATGAAGATTTTGCGCGAATTTGCCCGTTTTCACCGGTGGCCCGGGACGAGGATGAATTGGCGGCCGAATGTTTTGCCGGTGCGAAAAACCGAGACCCTCTGCTGGGTCGTTACGAGGCTGCCTTTGTCGGCTATGTCGAGGAAGGGGAGTACCGTTCGAACGGCAGCTCCGGCGGAATGGTCACCTGGGTGGCAGCGGAATTGCTGCGCCTGGGGCTTGTCGACGGTGTTGCTCACGTCAAGGAGAGCGATGATCCGCAATCGGAACGGCGCCTGTTTCATTATTCGCTGTCACGTGATCTGCAGGAACTTCAGGCGGGCGCTAAATCTCGATATTATCCAGTCGAGCTTTCCGGAGTGCTTCAGTCCATTCGCGAGGCGCCGGGCCGGTATGCCGTGGTTGGGATTCCTTGTTTCATCAAGGCGGTGCGACTGGCCTGTGCCGATGACCCAGTATTGAAGGAGCGAATTGCCTTCACGCTTGGGCTGTTTTGCGGCCACATGAAAAGCGCGCGAATGGCCGAGAGCTTCGCATGGCAGATGGGGCAGGACATCGGGAAGGTTAAACGGCTCGACTACAGGAAGAAAACCCAGGATCGGCCTGCGAATTGGTATCGGGCTCAGCTGACACTCGAAAACGGCGAGACGTGCGCCCAGGACTGGTGGCATCTGGTCGATGGGGACTGGGGTGCGGGTTTTTTTCAGAATTCTGCCTGCAATTTCTGCGACGACGTCGTGGCAGAAACCGCAGATATCGCTTTCGGGGATGCCTGGAAGGAGCCCTACTCCTCTGATGGAAGAGGAACGAACGTGGTGATCGTCCGCTCAACAGCACTTCTAGATGTGATCCATGCGGGGATTGCTGAGAACAGGATCGCACTGTCTTACGTCGATTCCGACTTGGTCGTAGCCACCCAGGCCGCCGGATTCCGCCAGCGTCGCGAGGGCCTCGCATTCCGGCTGACCTGGCCTCGTATGGGCATGCGCCCGCGAAAACGCGTCCGTCCCGGCAGACATGGCTTGTCCCGACAGCGCATGGCGGTTTACATCATGCGCTATTGGATCAGCTTCTGGAGTCATCGCGTCTTTTCGATCGCCGTTTTCTTGCAAAGCCCCAGACTTTACATTCTGTGGGCTCGTGCTGCCTTGGCATGCTATCAGGGGGTCGCCTATTCCCGAGGACCGATCGGCAGGATAGCCCAGAGCCTGGGTTTAGCCGGCTCCGAGGGACGCACGTGATTCAAGCCCCAGCAATCGGGCTGCTGACTTGGCAACGCGCGACACATATCCGCTATCCCTGCGTGGTGCGTAACGTTCGACCATTTCTTCGCAGAAGCCGGCGAATTCTTCGGGCACCAGGGGCGCACTGGTATGGTGCGGCGCGATACCTCTATGCTCCGGCGTGAAGCAGAACGTCACCGTTACGTCGAAATCTTCGAGGGCCTGCATCTGCCGGTCGAACCAATCGAGGGCGTTGGGCCGGAATCGGTCCGCCCAGGAAAGTCCGGTGCGCACAGATTTCACGCCTAACCGCCTCATCCAGGCAGCAGCCTCATCCAGCCGCGGGTCTTCGAAGTGGAACCATTGCACCAGCCCTAAATCAGGCGTGTGTTTGGCAAACTCCTCAAGCGCCGGTTTGGGCGTTCCGTCTTCGCGCAGAATGCCCATATAGTAGTGCCGATAGTAGGAGGAGCCTTCGGCTTCGCGATGACGCGTTGTTGCCTCCCATGATCGAGGCAGGTCGTAGAGGCTGTACCATTGGCAGCGCTCGACTTTGCCCTTGAGCAACTCGGCAGTTCGTTGAAGGCCCCACAATTGCACTTCCTCCGCACCGAAGGTCGAGACGCCCACTTCGCTGACCCAGATCGGCAGATCGGTGACAGCGCGTATTTCGTTGATTTTCTCCGGCCACTCATGAATTTGCCAGAGATTCCAGTCGAGGGGGAAACCATGCAGCGCGACGGCATCGAGGTGATCGAGCACGCCGTAATTCTTCATGCGGCTGATGAAGAAGGGGTCGATTGGAGATATTCCGCCGAGCACCTTCGTCAGTTCCGGATTCTTGGCTGCGATGGCATCGGCCGCCAGGATTGCCATTTGCGCAAACAGGCTCCATTCAGGATCGATCTCCGGATCCCAGTGCGATTTGTTGTTCGGCTCGTTCCAGATCATCGTGGCTTCGATCATTTGACTTCCCCGGGCAGGATTTAACGAACGGGTTATAAGGTCACTTCGTTGAGCGTCATCACTTTTGCACCCCAGTCGCCGACCACAACGGTGGTGACGGAGGCCGGTGCAATATCAAATCTGGACCAAGCGTCGATTGGCAGTCCCAGAACATGGCTGACAGCCGCCTTGATGACATCGGCATGAGACACTAGCGCTAAGCGCCTATCGTTGCCGCGACGGGCCAATGTCTCTATGAGCCCGAAAATCCGAGTTTGGACGTCCAGCATCGTCTCGCCTCCTGGCGTGCGGACGAGGCTGCGTGTGGTATTCCATCGGCGCCAAAGGGGATCATCATTGAGAACTTCGAAGGTTTTTCCGGACCAGTTGCCGAAATTCACTTCGTCCAAAGCATCGTCCGTTTGCGGCAGAGACAGGCCACAGGCTGATGCGATACCTACTGCAGTCTCCCGTGTTCGTTCGCGCGGGCTGGTGTAGATCTCATTGATGTCCTCTCGGCGCAGCCTCTCCCCGAGACGCTGAACTTGCGAGCGTCCGGATTCGCCAAGCGAAATACCGGCTGTACGGCCCGCCAGGAAATTCCCGACATTGTCGTGCGCTGCGTGACGTACCAGGAAGAAGGTTGCCGTCATTCCGCGGCTCCGAGCAGAACATCCTCCTCATCGTCGATGAAATTCTGCGTCCGGCGGCGGGCCTCGTAATCGGTGAACTGCTGCGGCGGCGATTTCATGAAGTAGCTCGACGGCCCTGTCAGAGCTCCGCCCAGCCCTCTGTCGAGGGCCAGTTTCGCGCAGCGTATTGCATCGATGACAACGCCGGCGGAATTGGGCGAGTCCCACACCTCAAGCTTGAGCTCCGCATTGAGCGGCACGCCGCCGAAAGTGGTGCCCTCGAGCCTGATATAAGCCCATTTGCGATCAGTGAGCCAGGGGACGTGGTCACTTGGTCCTACATGTACATCGTCGGCAGGAAGCGGAATATCCAATTGGCTGGTGACCGACTGGGTCTTGGAGATCTTCTTTGATTCCAGCCGCTCGCGCTCCAACATATTGAGGAAATCAGTGTTTCCGCCGAAATTGAGCTGATAGGTGCGATCCACACGGACGCCCCGTTCGCGGAAGAGATTGACGAGCATTCGGTGGACGATCGTTGCCCCCACCTGGCTCTTGATATCGTCGCCGATGATCGGCAGCTTCCGGGCGGCGAACTTCTGCTGCCATTCCGGTTTGGAGGCTATGAATACCGGAATGCAATTGATAAAAGCGCAACCTGCCGCCAGCGCCTGTTCGGCATACCACTTGGTTGCTTCTTCGGAGCCAACGGGAAGATAGGAAACTAGCACGTCCGTCCCGGTTTGCCTGAGGATTTCCGCTACGTCCGCCGGCGGCTCCGCCGATTCCTCGATCCGATCCTGGAGATACTTCCCTATCCCATCCATCGTCCTGCCGCGTTTCACCTCGACGCCAAGCGGAGCGACATCTGCGAAACGCTGCGTGTTGTTTGGTTCGGCGTATATCGCCTCCGCGACATCGCGCCCTACTTTTGAAGCGGCGACGTCGAAGGCCGCGGATATCTCAATATCGTGCACATGATATCCGCCGAGATCAACGTGCATGAGACCTGGAACCGGCTCGTTTTCCCGGGCGTTATCATAGTAGGTAAGTCCTTGAACCAATGACGAGGCGCAATTGCCAACTCCCACCAATCCAACACGAATGGATTTCGAACGCATGGTTCCCTCCAAGGGCTGCTTGCTGAGGCATCTACAAAGCTAACAAGCGGGAACTGCGCCGGTTCCCGATACCTTCCCGTTTTTTTCGATCGCGTCTGACGATGATCCAACCAGCTCGGGCAGGCATTGCTGCAAGGAAGGAGGACCGGATGCTGGTCTATGGCGATGTCGAGCACATCGAGAACGCAGCAGCAGTACGCGCATCGATTTCAAGATTGATGATGGCGTGCATCGAAATGCAGCCGAGCCGGCAGCGCCACGAAACCCTGGTTCGAGCATTCATCCTGACTGGAGAACTGGTTCAGGGACTGGCCGATCAGGAATTCGGGGGAAAAGGCGCGGACGATATCTCCGAGCTTCAGGATGCAGGCGCGAAATTTCTGCGCATGCAGGCACGGGAGATCATGCAATCTTGGCGAAACGGGTTTTCCGGCAGTTTGTCCTTTCCAGAGGATTGGACAACCAAACTCGAATCTCTCGCCAGCGCCGATCCGGTGCGAATGAAGCGCGCAGAGGGCTACGCCTTTTATGCTTTGTATCCCGAGAGCTATATCGAGGCGGCTTCGATCTCAAACTTGACGTCTAAAACAGTCGTCATCGGGATCCGAAGCATCGGGACCGGACTCGCGGCTCTGGTTTCTGCAGCCTTGGATGCCGAGCCGGCCTATTCGCTGCGCCCGACTGGCCACCCCTTCGAGCGGTACGTACGCGTCACACCGGCTCTTTCCGAGCGGATTCTCGCCGACCATCGCACCGATTTTGCCATCGTCGATGAGGGGCCGGGGCTATCGGGGAGCTCGTTCGGCTGCGTTGCGGACTGGTTGCAGGCCAACGGCGTGGCGTCTGATCGGCTTCATTATTTCCCGAGCCACACGGGTGAACTAGGCCCGCATGCAAGCAAGCCGCATCGGACCCGTTGGCGGGATCGGCCACGCCATGTCGTCAGCTTCGACGAGCTGACCCTCAAGACCCAAGATCCAAAACATCGTCTGCAGACATGGGCGTCCGATGTTGTCGGCGTTGCACGTTCGTCCTGGCGGGACCTCTCCGGTGGCGCATGGCGCGCGGTTCGGTATCGTGATCCTTCACATTGGCCGCCGAGCTATATGCAGATGGAAAAACGCAAATTCCTGATGGAAGCCGAAGGAGGGGCGTGGCTTGTCAAGTTTGCCGGGCTTGGCGGGAGCGACTCGGACAAGGCCAGAAGAGGCTCCTTGCTAAGCGAAGCCGGTTTTATTCCGAAGATTGCCGGTACCTGTTACGGATTTGTCATCGACGAATGGCTGGATGGAACGCCCCTCGACCATAGTGGTGCAAGCAGGCGCGACATCGCGGATCACCTCGGACGTTATCTCGGTTTTCGTGCCCGTCACCTCCCGGCGCAAAACGGCGGCGCGTCGATCCAGAAATTGTGTGAGATGGCGATTTTCAATATTGCGGAAGCGGCAGGATCGGATACGGCAGAAACATTGAGGTGCGTGATAAGCACGCCCGAGCGGCTAGCCGGACGATTGCGACGGGTCGATACGGACAACCGGCTTCACCCATGGGAATGGCTGACGACCACCAGCGGGCGCATCGTGAAGACGGATGCGCTCGATCACAACGCGGCCCACGATCTGATCGGGTGCCAGGACATTGCCTGGGATGTCGTGGGCGCCTGCGTGGAATTCGAACTCTCGAGTAAGGAGCGTTATCGTCTTGCCGATCTCGTCGCTCAGGAGGCGGACTGCGATTTGCGCGATGATGTGCTCAAGCTTTTCGAGGCATGTTATCTCGGTTTCCAGATAGGTTTGTGGTCGCAGGCGAGGGCGAGCGTCGATGACGCCGAGAGGGAGCGGATTGAAAGCACCATCAAACGCTACCTGGACCGCCTGCCGCAGTTGATCGGAGCCTGACTGCGGAAGCGGTCTGGATCCGAAGTTTTTCAGCAAAGTGACGGAGGCGGTTCCGCCATCGGGTGGCGGCTTCCATGTTCCACCAGATAAACTTCCCGTTCCGGATTGGCACGAATGACAAACCCGGCGCTTCTCAGCATCGCTTCGACCGCCGCCTTGTTCGGAATGAACCAATTTGTGGGGTCGCCAGCGTAACGTTCTTCCAAGAAATACACTTTGGGAAAGCCGCGCTGCTCAAATATTGTCGTGTTGAAGAAGTCGTAATTTTCGCTGAGTGCCGCGACTTCCTCTCCCCCCCGCTGCATGCATTGAAACAGCATCTGGCCGCCGACGACATGCTCATGCAGAAGGTCGAGTGCCAGCAGCGGATGCCGCAGGTGATAAAGGACACCCATGAAAAGGACCAGGTCAAATCTCTCCTTCAGTTTTTCCACCTCGTACACCGACATCAGCTTGAACTCGATATCCTCACCTGTCTGTCTGGCTACGAACTCGGCTTGCCTGAGATAATGCGGGTCGGAGTCGATTCCGACGACCCGTCCGGCATTTCTTCTTTTCATTTCAAGTGCATAGAATCCGGCGTTGCAGCCGATGTCGAGCACGCTGCACCCCCGGAGATCTTCAGGCACAACCTGGTGAAAGTGGGCCCATTTGAAGGACGGGTAGTCACCAAGAAAATGATCAGGCGCGGTCTGTACGCCGCTAATTCGCAGGTTGTGAAACCATGGCCTCAGGGCTGCGATGTCCCTTTCCAGTCGAGCCTGCTCGTTCATTCCGTACTCCGATCCGCAGCGTCGATCATTGCTTCGACTGCGCCGCCGAGACGTGTGTCCGGTTACGTTTGAATTTTCTGATCGCCGACCGTATCTGCTCGACGGACCGGGGGCCGATCCCCGCGAGCTTGAGGAGTTCGGCATTCTTCATATCTGCCAATTGGCTCATTCGGTGAATTCCGCTTCTGGCGAGCGAACGGGCGATCCATCCAGGGAGACAGGTGGTCAATAAGGGATCTTCGGTATCTCCCCCTCCAGTCTTCGTCCGCTTTTGAGATACCTGCGGCATGTTCAGCTTGAGCCGGCTTCGTCAGATGTGGTCGAACCCTCTTGATGGTTTTCGGTTCCCGCTGAAGAAGAAAAACCCGCCAATTGTGTGCGAGATGGTCCTTCTCGGCCGACAAACAGATCTCTGGACGGTGAATTTAGTCATCAGAATTGTGCGACGGATTGGTGTTGGGCGGCATATCTCCCGGACGGATGATGCGCGAATTACCGGTGTCGGGCGCCGGTTCCACCATTTCGGTGTCGCCGATGGGAGGAGGCCTGAGTTCGCCGTTGCAGTCATCCAGTTTCTTGGAGAGATCTTGATGGTCATCCGCTGAATCGCGATCCTGGTTTGACTGTGACGGGGCGACGCATTTGTCAGGCGGCGCCTGTGCGTTCGCCTGGAGCGATAGGGGGAGGATCGCCACGGTGAGCGATAGCGCGCTTAGGAGTCGTTTGAACTTCCGGGATGTGGTCGGCATGCCAAACCTCCGTTGGCGTTTATCCGGATGTCATTTCAGTCCTTCTTCCGAATTGGGCCTCCACCAAGTCCTTAGGGGCCGGCCGCAGGGGCAATCTGCATCTGCACAGGCTGAAACTTGTCCGGCGGTCCGGAAAGTGGTTTCTGGCCCGTCAAGCGCTCGTCGGCCGAGGCTCGATGTCCCTCGGTTTGGGTGGTGGAATTCGTCGTTTCCGTTCCGATGCCGGGGTTCGAATCGAAAGTCCGCGCCGTGTTCGAATTCGTCGAGCTTTGCGGATTCCCGGAAAGCTGGTCGGTGCCAATTGGCTGCGGCGTAACTTTGCCGTCGGATGAAGCGACGCGCCAAACGGTATTGCCGGCATCATCGGCAACAAGCAACGCTCCCGTCCCATCGATCCCCACTCCGACCGGTCGCCCTTTTGCCTGATCGCCCTGGATAAAGCCTGTGACGACGTCCTGCGCCTTGCCAGATGGCTTGCCATTCTGGAACGGTACGAAGACAACTTTGTAACCATTGAAGCTATTCCGGTTCCAGCTGCCGTGCTCGCCGATGAAGGCGCCGTTGGCGTATGCGGCTGGAAGCGCGGAATTCATCGAGAAGGTCAATCCGAGCGCGGCAACATGGCTGGACAGGGCGTAGTCCGGTCGGATTGCCTTTTCGACCATGTCGGTTCGTGGCGGATGAACGCGAGCGTCGACGTGGTTGCCGTAGTAGCTCCAAGGCCAGCCGTAGAAGCCGCCGTCCTCCACAGAGGTCATATAGTCGGGAACGAGGTTTGGGCCGAGCTCGTCACGCTCATTGACGACAACCCAGAGCGCACCCGTTTCGGGGTTGAAGGCAAGGCCGTTCGGGTTGCGCAGACCGGAGGCGAAAACGCGGGCCGCGCCGGTCTGCCGGTCGACCTGCCAGACCGCTGCACGACCTTTTTCTGCTTCGAGCCCGTTCTCAACGATATTGGAATTCGATCCGACCGAGACATAGAGCGTCAGGCCGTCGGGGCTGAGGGCCAGATCCTTTGTCCAATGATGATTAATCGGGCCGCCGGGAAGCGGCGTCAGGATTTTCGGCTGCGCGGCGACCTCGTTCCGTCCGAGTTCGTAAGGGTAGGCCAGGATGGCGCTCGTCGTGGCGACGTAAAGCGTATTGTCTATCCAGGCAAGGCCGAAGGGAGAATCGAGCTTCTTCAGCAGGTCATGGCGTTCATCGACGGTGCCGTCGCGATTGGTGTCACGCAGCAGCGTAATGATATTGCTCTCTTTCTGTTCACCGCTGCCACCGTGGGCGATCGACATGATCCAGCCGCGGATGAGATCCTTCGGCCGCGAGGTCGGTTCGCCGGTCGGGCCGCGGGACTGGACGACGAGCACGTCGCCGTTTGGCAGGGTATGGACCGTGCGTGGATTGGCAAGGCCCTTCGCATAGGCACTGATCTTCAAGCCGTCGGGAACGGCAGGAGTCTCTCCTTCCTTCCAGCCGACCACTTCCGCGACCTTCACATCAAATATCAGGGAGGAAGATGGCTCAGGCAGAACCGGATCCGGGCCGATCTGCTGCGACAAATCGAATTCGGCCTCCCGCGCCGACGTACCGAATCCGAGGAAAAGCGATAGAACCGAGGTGGCGAGAATGAGGGATCTCATCATCATACCCTCCAGGCCAATCTGGCATATTTGCGGGCGGAAACAGCGGCTGCCACCAGGCAAAGCGCTGAAGTAACGGCCGAGAGCGCCAGTCCATAAGGCACGACGGCAGTCCATCCGTCGCCGGCATGGACAAGGCTGTTCAGGAAGGCAAGGGCGAGGATGATCAGGTAGAGAAGCACAGACGGGAAAGCCGACCGCAACGGACGGGTCCGGGGCCGCGCGAGGTCAATCAAACCAGCCAGGATCGCAATCACACCGAACACGAGGCCGGCGCACAACAGCCAGGCGGAGAAGTTTTGCCACATGAGGTTGTTGCTCTGCCAGAAGGCGATATCGGTCGCGAGCGCAAGCGTGAAGCAGACGAAAGGGAACGGGACGAAGAGCGACTGTATCGGATAGGCGGCCGCGTCTCTATCGTCGGGTGAAAGTACAGCCATGGCATGCTCCGAGAGGCAAGTGCGCAGATATACGATTCAACCGTGGAGGCAGCGGATGGTTCCGTTGCAGCGGGACTGGCTTACGAACCGCCTCCTCGACCAATAGCGGCTGCTGCCTTTCGCGCGTACCGCCGGAGTGACAATGTAGGGAGGCAGTTAAATTCCGTCCATCATTCCCGTGACATGCGCGGGAGGAGTACGATGTTGTCGCCTGAACGCGCGGCGGGCGCCAAGACTGCCGCCAAACACGGGGCGAAGCTCCGACCTTTATCGTTGCGCACTCACGATGAGCCAGCGGGTCGGCCTGCCGTCATATCCGCCGCCATCGCTTTCCTCGACGGCGAGGTTGCGCCAGCCGCCTGCCGTCAGAAGCGCCGAAAGCCAATGGGCGGATGGATAGTTGTAATAGCGCCCGAAGCCATCATGCCCTTCGGCTTCTCCCGACTTGAAGCTTGCGTGGAGGATGCCGCCGGTTCTGAGCGCGCGGTGAATGCGGGCGAAGACGTCGTCCAGGGTCGTTCTCGGGACATGAAGGAGGCTCGCTTCGGCCCAGACGCCGTCGAACGCGGCCTCGGCGTTGAGATCCTCAAACAGCATGACCCTGACCTCCCTGCCGATTCGCGCCTCGGCTTGTGCCGCGAGTTCGGGTGAACCGTCGGTTGGCGTCACGTCGAAGCCTTGAGAGAGCATGTAGGCACTGTCCTGTCCGCCGCCGCAGCCAAGTTCGAGGATTGCGGCCCCCGGCGCAAGTCGGGCAAGAAAAGTGTCGAGCTTCTGTTTCGGCAGGCTGCGCGCGCGATTGGCGTATATCGCTGCGTTATTGTCGTAGAAGGCGGAGGTGCTGTCATGGGGCATGGGGAGCGGCCGGTCCGGATCGTCGGTTGGATTGGAGATGCCTTTCGGCAAGCCGGTCGGCGCCGATGATGTCGATGACGAGGATGCCGTCGGGTATTTGCCGGTAGAAGGCGACATGACGCATGTGGAGGAGGCGGCGCAGGCCGGCGCCAAGTGCGTCGCACTCATCGCCCATGGAGGGCACGCGCGACAGAAGTATTAAAATCCGATCCCAGTCAAGAAGATAGGCATCCGCCTGCGCCTCGCCGAAATGTAGATTGGCATATTCGTCGATGCCTGACAGTACGGCGTCGGCCGTTCGGGTCAGCCTATAGGTTGATGTCACGCAGCTTCACCTTCGTTTCCAACAAAATGTCGGGAATGCGCCGGTCGCTGATACCAGTCTCCTCGGCCTGCCTCAGGATCTCGCGCAGTTCGTCGTCCTCGAGCTTACGATGGTCCTGGTCCTTCGCGATCAGCTCCGCCAGGAATGCGTCGGCGCTGTCGTATCTGCCGCTTGCGACACGGCGCGAGATGTAATCCGCCAGATTATCCGGAAGCGAGATCGTCATTTTCGCCATTGAATTTCCTGCCGTCCGTGCGTGCCGGTTCAGCTGTCCCTGATGCCTGTTACGATTCCCCACCCCGTGATAGAAGCGTTGCCGCCCGCCGTCGAGCGCTTGGGTCACATGAGGGTCAGTCTTCTTTAATGATTGCATCGGCGTCGGCGAGTTCGAGAACTGTCGTCAGCCCGGCCGCTTTGAAGGCGAGGCCGAGAGCGGCGCCCACCATGTCAGTGCTGGCGCCGCCGTTCGCGTGAAAGGTCTGAAGGTCAGGCCGGGATCAGGCGCGTCCAGCCGTGCTCATCGTTCGTTACGCCCTTCTGCAGACTGACGAGCTGCTGTCGCAGTTCGCTGGTCAGCTTGCCAGTCTGTCCGTCTCCGACCAGAAACTCGCCGCCGGCATGTCGAACCAGGCCGATGCCCGCCAGGACTGCGGCAGTGCCGCAAGCGAACGCTTCGACAAGCCTGCCGCTGGCGGCATCCTCCTGCCATTCCGCGAAGGAATAGGGACGCTGCTCCACGCGCAAGCCCCTTTCTTCTGCGAGCACGATGACGGAAGCCCGAGTGATGCCCGGCAGGATCGTGCCGCCAAGGGGCGGGGTCACCATCGATCCATCATTCATCACGAAGAAGACGTTCATGCCGCCGAGTTCTTCGACCCAGCGATGCTCCGCGGCATCCAGGAAGACGACCTGATCGCAACCCCTCTTCGCGGCTTCCGCTTGCGCCACGAGGCTGGCTGCGTAGTTTCCGCCGCATTTTGCAGCGCCGGTGCCGCCGCTGGCTGCACGGGTGTATTCCGTTTCGACCCAAAGAGAGACGGCCTTCGCGCCGCCCTTGAAGTAGGCGCCGACCGGTGAGGCGATGATGCAGAAGATATATTCCTGAGCCGGACGAACGCCGAGAAACGCCTCGTTGGCGAACATGAAGGGGCGAAGGTAGAGGCTGGCGTCGCCAGCCGGAATCCAGGCCTTGTCGACGCGGACCAGTGCTTCGACCGCCTTCAAAAAGAGTTCTTCGGGCACGGGAGGCATCGCCATGCGGGTTGCCGATTGCGCGAAGCGGCGTGCGTTCTCTTCAGGCCGAAAGAGCAGAATCCGGCCATCGTCAGCCTTGTAGGCTTTCATGCCTTCGAAGATTTCCTGAGCGTAATGCAGCACGGCGCTCGCAGGATCGAGCTCCAAGGGTCGCCTGGGCGTAACCTTCGTATCATGCCAGCCCTTGTCGGCCGTCCATCGCGCCAGGACCATGTGATCCGTGAAGATCTTGCCGAAGCCGGGCGTCTCAAGTGCCTGGATGCGGTCGGCGTCCGAGACGGGGGTCTTGTGGAGTTCGATTTTGATTTCGGGAGAGGCCGACATCACGGTCATTGCTGGCACCTTGATAGTAAATTGAATAGTGGCGGCGACACTACCGCCGCCGAGCCGGTTTTGGAAAGGTCTGAAGCAGCCGGTTTCGGCTTGATCAGCGTAATAATCGCTTGAGGTGGCTGACGTCGAGCAACAAATTCGGAATCGAGCGCCTGCGATCGAGGATGGCGTCACCATCGGTCGATTCGGGAACTTCATTCTTATCGGGAATGACGTTCGCGAATTTCATACCCAGGCTTTGGAATATGTGATCTCCAACTTATCGTTATGACAAAGAAAATAGGTCAGCATTATTGACATAATTTCCGCCGCATGATTTGTCGGCGGTACAGAAAATACGAGGAAACCTCCATGCTGAACTGGGACACCATGTTTGCGTCGCGCTCATCGCGCATGCGCGCATCCGAAATCCGCGAGCTCCTGAAGCTTCTCGACCAGCCCGACATTATTTCCTTTGCCGGCGGCATTCCGGATCCGGCGCTGTTTCCGGCCGAGGAATTCCAGCGGGCCTATGCCGATATCTTCGCAGGTGCCGCCGTCAATTCGGCGCTGCAATATTCGGTCAGCGAAGGCTACAAGCCGCTGCGCGAATGGCTGGTCAAGCAGATGGCCGCCCTCGGCATTCCCTGCGAGCTCGACAATGTCTTCATTGTCTCCGGCTCACAGCAGGGGCTCGATTATCTCGGAAAGCTCTTTCTTTCGCCCAATGATACCGCGCTCGTGACCTGGCCGACCTATCTTGGCGCGCTGCAGGCCTTCAATGCCTATGAGCCGGCCTATGACCAACTGACGCCGAGCGGCAACCGGACGCCCGAGTCCTACCGCGTGGCGGCTGCGGCTGCCGGCGGCAAGGTGAAATTCGCCTATCTCTCCGCAGATTTCTCCAATCCGACCGGCGAAACCGTCGATCTCGCCGGCCGCAAGCGGGTGCTGGCGCTCGCCGAAGAGCTCGACATTGCCGTCATCGAGGATGCCGCCTACCAGTCGCTGCGTTACGACGGCGAGCCGATCCCGCCGATCCTGGCGTTGGAGATCGCCGAGAAGGGCCATATCAACGACACGCGCACGATCTATTGCGGCAGCTTTTCCAAGACGCTGGCGCCCGGCCTTCGCGTCGGCTTCATCGTCGCCAATGCGCCTGTCATCCGCAAGCTGGTGCTGATGAAGCAGGCGGCTGACCTGCATTCCTCAACGATCAATCAAATGGCGATATCCGATGTCGCCGTGCGCGGTCTCGACAAGCAGGTTGCCAAGATTAAAGCGGCCTACAGCCATCGCCGCGACTGCATGCTGGCGGCGCTCGAGAAGTACATGCCCAAGGGCACGAGCTGGACGAAGCCGGAAGGCGGCATGTTCATCTGGATCACGCTGCCGGAAGGCATGGACGGCGCCAAGCTGCTGGCGAAATCGCTCGAGACCGCCAAGGTCGCCTTCGTGCCCGGCAAAGCCTTCTTCGCCGACGGCTCCGGCGCCAACACCTTCCGCGTCAGCTTCTCCTGCGCGAATGAGCAGATGATCGAGGATGGCATTGGTCGGTTAGGTAAGTTGATCACTGAGATTGGTGGGTGAGTGTTGGGAGTGGGGTGCAACAAAACTGTTGTGCCGTATGGCCCTATCCGACCCCTCGGGCCATCGACTGGGGTTGAGCCACGGGTCTCAACCCGTCCTTCGGACCCCCGCTGGGGAGAAGATGGAGCAAGCCGCTCGCTTCAATTTCCACTGCAGACGTTTCTAGGAAACGAGACCATTCCGCTTCTCCCCATCGGGGAGAAGATGCCTGAAGGCAGATGAGGGGCTGCATGGCACGCCCTCTCATCCCTCATTCCTGTGCTCGTCACAGGAATCCAGCCACGGCGCGTCCGCGCCGTGATTGAACTCCTATTCGTGAAAGACTCTCTCGTGCCCAAGGACTTGGGCACGCTGGATTCCTGTGACGAGCACAGGAATGAGGGAGGGGAGGGAACTGCTTCCGCCTTCTTCTCTGAGGAAAGGACGCTGTCTTTCACCGTGTCATGCCTGATCTTCTCTCGCTATTGCTGGAGATGCGGGCCGAAAAGCTCGAGGTCGGCTTCGCCGAGCCGGTCGCTCGCCGTATTCAGCTGGTGCCAATAGGGATAGATCACCGGCGGCAGGCTGACGGCGTCGAGACGCTTGCGCTCCTCATCCATGAGTTTCAGCTCGGCAGCGGCGATGTTGTCACGGAACTGGGCTTCGGTGCGCCCGCCGATGATGACCGAGGTGACCGCCTTGCGGCCGATCAACCAGGCAAGCGCCACCTGGGCCGCCGAGACGCCGCGCTCTTCGCCGATTGCCACCAGCGTCTCGACGATGTTCCAGAGGCGGTTTTCGTCGCGGATCGGCGGCTCGGTCCAGCCGGCGAACTGGCGCGTTCCCTCGGGAGCGGCCTGGTTGCGGCGGTGTTTGCCGGAAAGCAGCCCGCCGGCAAGCGGGCTCCAGACCAGCACGCCCAGGCCCTGGTCGATCGAAATCGGCAGCAGCTCGTATTCGGCATCGCGCGCTTCGAGCGTGTAATGGATCTGCTGGCTGACGAAGCGCTGGTAGCGATGCTCATTGGCGATGCCGAGCGCCTTCATAATGTGCCAGCCGGAGTAGTTCGAGCAGCCGACATAGCGCACCTTTCCCTGCTTGATCAGCGTGTCGAGCGCTTCAATCGTCTCTTCGAGCGGCGTCTGGCCGTCCCATTCATGCACCTGGTAGAGGTCGATGACGTCGGTCTTCAGGCGCTTGAGGCTCGCCTCGCATTCGCGGATCAGGTGGTAGCGCGACAGGCCGCGGTCGTTCGGACCGTCGCCCATGCCGAAGCGCGCCTTGGTAGCGAGCAGTACGCCCTGCGGCCGCTTGCCGGCGAGCGCATCGCCGATGATGTTTTCGCATTCGCCTGACGAATAGACGTTGGCGGTATCGATCAGATTGATGCCGGCATCGATGCACATATCTATCATCTTTTTCGCCTCGGAGACGCCGAGATCGCCGACCATCTTCGCCCAGCCGACCCCGCCGAAGGTCATGGTGCCCATAGTCAAAGTCGAAACCTTCAGGCCGGAGCGGCCGAGCAGACGATATTCCATCGAAACTCCTCCTTCATCAAACGCGATTGACGTACCTCAACGCGGTAGAATGGCAATGGCGGCAGGTTCACGCCTGCGTGAGGGCCGGCGAGATTGCCGCCCAGAGACTGCGATCGATCGTGGGGGGCGTGAGCCGCGCGGCAGATCGTACAATATGTGATTGGCTTGTCGACGGGAATCATCCTGAACGGAGCGATCAGGCGGCGGGTCCAGGCCGCGTCAGGTCTCGTCCTTGTTTTTCCTCTGAATGTTGTCGCGAAGCGAAGCGATCGTATCGCGAATCCTGCCGACGGTTTCGACGTCGAGACCGACGGCTTTGGCGATGCAGTCGAACACATGGGTGGCGCGGCTCTTGAGGGCCTGTCCCTTCTGTGTCAGGCGGAGAAGCACCTGGCGCTCGTCGGCGGGGTTGCGATTGCGGGTGACGAGGCCGACATTTTCCAGCCGCTTCAAGAGCGGGGTGAGGGTGCTGGAGTCAAGGAAAAGTGTCTCGCCGAGATCCTTCACCGTGCGGTCATCACGCGCCCACAGGGCCGTCATCACTAGGAATTGTGGATAGGTCAGGTCCAGCTCATCGAGCAGCGGGCGGTAAAGCTGGTTGAAGGCATGGCCTGCCGAATAGATTGAAAAGCAAAGCATTTCATCGATTTTCGGCACGTCGGCGAGATCATTCGTTCGGGTGTTTTTCATCACGCTCTCCTCTGATTTCAATGTAATTTGTGCACGATCTATTTGCAAGCTATTGACGTCCGGCATGCCGTCCCTTATTTAGATTGTGTACAAGTAAATCGCTTACAAATAACAAGCCGAAGGGAATGCAGCTGGTGGCTCCCGGTTCGGCTCCCATTGAATCTCAACGACGAAAGGATATGACCCATGTTCAAGTTCGCTGCTGTCGCCGCCCTGGCGGCCGCTCTTCTGCCCGGTGCTGCCGTCGCTCAGCCGGCCAAGCCGACCGTCGTCCTCGTTCACGGCGCCTTTGCCGATTCCTCCAGCTGGAACGGCGTTGTCGAGATCCTGCGCAAGGACGGCTTCCCGGTCGTCGCTGCCGCCAATCCGCTGCGTAGCGTTTCGGGCGACGCCGCCTATGTTTCCGACGTCCTCGGCAGCATTGCCGGCCCCGTCGTCCTCGTCGGCCATTCCTATGGCGGGCAGGTGATCTCGACCGCCGCGAATGGCCACGACAACGTCAAGTCGCTGGTCTATGTCGCGGCCTTCGCGCCGGAGGCCGGGGAATCGGTTGCCGACCTCGCTGGCAAATTTCCCGGCGGCACCCTGGGCGCAGCGCTTGCAGCCCCGGTGAAGCTCAGCGCAGGCGGCGTCGACCTCTCTATCGACCAGGCCAAATTCCGTGATCAGTTCGCCAGCGACGTGCCGGCTGAACAGGCGGCCCTGATGGCGGCGGCCCAGCGGCCAATCACCGAAGCGGCCCTGACCGAAAAATCCGGTGAGCCTGCCTGGAAGAAGCTGCCGTCGTGGTTCGTCTACGGCACCGGCGACAAGAATATCCCGGCCGCAGCCCTTGCCTTCATGGCCGAGCGGGCAGGCTCCAAGCGGACCGTCGTGGTCGAGGGCGCGTCCCACGTCGTTATGGTTTCGCAGCCGCAGAAGGTGGCGGAAGTCGTCGAAGAGGCCGCGAAGTAGCGTCTATCGGAGAGGCGACGGCAACGCAGTGGTTTCAGGGCGCAGCGCAGCTGCTGCCTCCTGTCACATCTCTGTCAACGACCACTAATAAGGGAGGGGTGACGCAATTCCCGAGGACCCCTCCCATGAAGACGATCGTTTCCGCCGCTGCTCTTCTCGCCGCGAGCCTCCTTGCCGTTCCGGCTTCGGCCGCAAGCCTCGTTCTCTACACCAGCCAGCCTAACGAAGACGCGCAGGCGACGGTCGACGGCTTCATGGCCGCCAATCCTGACATCAAGGTCGACTGGGTGCGCGACGGCACGCCGAAGATCATCGCCAAGCTTCAGGCCGAGATCCAGGCCGGCAATCCGGTCGCCGACGTCCTCCTCATCGCCGACATGGTGACGCTGGAGCGCCTCAAGGAAGACGGCAAGCTGCTCGCTTACAAGTCGCCGGAAGCCGCAGGATACGACGCCAGCCTCTATGACGCCGACGGCTATTATTACTCGACCAAGCTGATCACGACAGGCATCATGTACAACACCTCGGCCGCGATGAAGCCGACGAGCTGGAAGGACCTGACGAAGCCTGAGACCAAGGGCTTCGTTACCATGCCGAGCCCGCTCGCTTCGGGTGCTGCGCTGATCCACGCCCAGACGCTGGCCGCAGTTCCCGGCCTCGGCTGGGATTATTACAAGGCGCTTGCCGAAAACGGCGCGATCGCTGCCGGCGGCAATGGCGCCGTCCTGAAGTCGGTCGCCTCCGGCGAGAAGGCCTACGGCATGGTCGTCGACTATCTGCCGATCCGCGAGAAGGCCAAGGGCGCACCCGTCGAATTTGTCTTCCCGAGCGAAGGCGTTTCGGCCGTCACCGAGCCGGTCGGCATCCTTGCCAGCACCAAGAATGCAGAGGCTGCCAAGAAGTTCGTCGATTACGTGCTCTCGGAAAAGGGCCAGGAAGGCTTCCTGAAGCTCGGCTATATCCCGGCCCGCAACGGCATGAAGCTGCCGGAAGGTTTCCCGGCGCGCGATACCATTAAGGTCCTGCCGATCAAGGCAGCGGAAGCGTTGAAAAATACCGATCAGGATCTGAAGACCTTCTCCGGTATTTACGGCTCGAACTGATCCAGCCATGCAAGGATATGTGAGACCGGGAAACAGCCAGCCCGCCTGGCTGTTTCCTTTTATCGTCATATCAGTCCTGATCTTCAGCGTGCTGCCGCTCGCCCGCCTCGCCATGGTCGGGATCGTGGCCTTCGCCAGCGGCGGCGTCATCGATGTGCTGAGCGAACCGTCACTCTGGCAGGCCACCTATTACACCATCGTCACCGCGGTCCTGGGCACGATCATTTCCCTTGCCATCGGCTGCCTCTTCGCCTTCGTGCTGACGCTGACCGATATCAGCGGCAAGGGGTTGCTCAGCTTCTTCTTCGTGCTGCCGATGATGATCCCGCCGCAGGTGACGGCACTTGCCTGGGTGCAGATGTCGGGGCCGTCGAGCCCGCTGTTGAAGGCGCTCTCGCTTGCGCCGCCGCTGGGTTCGCCGCAGCCGCTCTATTCGGTGGGCGGCATTGCGCTGCTCTATGGCGTGCAGCATGCGCCGCTGGTCTATCTGGCGCTGCGCGCCGGGCTGATGACGCTGCCGCGCGACGGCGTCGAGGCCGCGCGGCTTTCCGGCGCCTTGAGCCTCAGGGTGTTCCGCGACATCATCCTGCCGCTGTCTCTGCCCGGCATCATCGCCGGCGCGGCGATCTCCTTCGTCTCCTGCACCGGCAATTTCGGCATTCCCGCCATTCTCGGCATCCCGGCCTCGATCTACACGCTGCCGACGCTCATCTTCACCAAATTCTCTGCCTTCACCAGCCGCACCTTCGGTGATGTCGCCGTGCTCTCCGGCATCATCGCCATGATCTCGGTCGCAGGCTTGATGATCCAGGACCGGGCGCTCAGAGGCCGCGACTATCGCGTCATCGGCCTGTCGGGGGCAAGTGCCGTCTTCGAGTTCGGCCCCTGGCGCTTCGCCTTCCCGCCGCTCCTCTGGGCGATCCTGTTCTTCATGCTGGCCGCCCCCTTCTTCGCGCTTGTTGCCGGTGCGCTGGTGCCGGCTTATGGCGTACCACTCACCTTCAAGACTATGTCGCTGCATGCCTTTCAGGAGATCCTATTCCGGCAGGCGGTGACACGCACGGCCTTCGTTAATTCGCTGTCGCTTGCCGGCGCGACCGCACTTGGTCTGCTTGTGGTGACAGTGCTTGCGGCCTATGCACTGACGCGACGCAGAGACATGGCGTCGCGGATCGTTTCCAGCCTGATCGAGATACCCTATTCGCTGCCGGGCATCGTCATGGCGGTCTCCTTCATTCTCGTCTTCGCGGCACCGATCCCCGTCCTGCACGTCTCGCTCTACGGGACGATCTGGATCACCCTTATTGCCTATTTTTCCTCCTTCTTCGCCGCCAGCCTGAAGCCTGTCGTCAGCGCCTTCCACCAGCTCGATCCGGCGCTGGAAGAGGCCGCGCGGCTTTCCGGCGCCGGCTTCTTCCGCAGGCTTTCCGATATCATCGTGCCGCTGATCGCGCCGGCCGCCGGCGCTTCCGTCATCCTCGTCTTTCTCATCGCCTGCAACGAGCTGACGATCTCGGCGCTGCTCTGGTCGGCCGGCACCCAGACGCTCGGCGTCGCGATCTACAATCTCGACGACAGCGGCAGTTCCGACCTTGCCTCGGCACTGTCAGTACTCGTCGTGCTGATGGTCGTCGTCCTAATGCTGCTCTTGGAACTCCTGTCCAAACGCCTGCCGAAAGGGGTGGTCCCGTGGCGCAACTGATCCTCAACCAGGTGGCCAAGGATTTCGGCACCGGGCGGGCGGCCGTCAGCGGCTTTTCGCTCGATGTGCGCGACGGCGGCTTTCTGGCGCTGCTCGGGCCTTCCGGCTGCGGCAAGACGACGGTGCTGCGAATGATCGCTGGTTTCGAGACGCCCTCCGACGGCTCGATTCATCTCGGTGAGCGGCTGCTGGCAGATGCCGCCCAGTCGCTGCCGCCCGAGAAGCGCAACATGGCGATGGTCTTCCAGTCCTATGCGCTCTGGCCGCATATGAGCGTCGCCGACAATGTCGGCTATCCCCTGAAGGTGCGCGGTGTCTTGGGCGAGGCATACCGGGCGAAGGTCGGCGAGGCGCTTTCCGCGGTGCGGCTTGCCGATCATGCCGGGCGGCGGCCGGCCGATCTCTCCGGCGGCCAGCGCCAGCGCGTGGCGCTCGCCCGCTGCCTGGTGACGTCGCCCGATGTCGTGCTGCTTGACGAACCGCTCGCCAATCTCGACCGGCACCTGAAGCAGGAGATGGAGGAGACTTTTCGCGACTTCCACCAGCGCTCGGGCGCAACGATGATCTACGTCACCCACGATCAGAGCGAGGCAATGGCGCTGGCGACCGACGTCGCCGTCATGTCCGAAGGACGCTTGCTACAGGTGGCGCCGCCGGCCGAAATCTATGCCCGCCCGGAAGGACGAATCGTCGGCGGGCTGATCGGGCGCGGCGCAATCCTGACGCTGCCTATCATGGGCGGCGAGCGCCATCTGGAGTGGGACGAGCTGCAGGATGCGCTGCAGGCGGCCAATACCGATGGCGCCGATATTCTGGTGCGGCCGGAGGATGTGATCATCGGCGGCGAGGGCGCTCCCGCGACCGTCGAATCCGTGCTGTTCGAGGGCGAGCGCTACGCCGTCAAACTGACGCTCGGAAACGGCCAGACGTTGCGCGCCTTCAGCCGCGCCGTTGTCGGGGCCGGCGAGAAGATACGCGTCGTCATCCGTGCCGGATGGCGGCTTTGACGAAGGCGGGTGACCCTTACGGTCGTTGAAGCTTGGCGATAATGTTGAAAGTCGCCGATGCCTCGTTCCGAATCGAAAGAAGTTGAATATTTCTAAGCGCCGTGGAAAAACGCGTTGAGGCGATCGGTTCGCCGGGCATGCATTATTCTAGTTCTGATATTTGCGGACTATCGGGGCTTGTAGCCTACCAGACACGCAGCCGTGCGGAACCGGATGCCGACGCGGCTTGTTTCGGTCCTGGAAGCCAAGCTTATCCGCAATTTTCTTGGCCCTGCCATCTTTTCCTGCGGCGATTGCCGGATAAGGTACTGCGCGCAACCGGACCTTTCTCATGTCGCTCCGCCTCGCCACCTTCAACGTCGAAAACCTGCTGACCCGTTTCGATCTCACGGGTTTTCGCAACCAGCTGCGCCAGGATCGCGTCATCAAGCTTTTCGAGGTGAACAGCGAGGGCGTCTACCAGCAGCTCGAGCAAGCGCGCGTGATCGCCGCCACCGATGATACGAGGCAGATGACGGCGCTGGCGATCGCGGATGCCGACGCCGATATTCTCTGCCTGCAGGAAATCGACAATATGGCCGCCCTTCAGGCGTTCGAATACGGTTATCTCTTCCGCATGGTCGGAAACGGCTATCGGCAGAAATTCCTGGTCGAGGGCAATGACAGCCGCGGCATCGATGTCGCCGTGCTGATGCGCGAGGAAACGCGCGATGGCCAGAAGATCGAGCTTAGAGATATCAGAAGCCATGCGATGACGACCTATCGCGATTTCGATCTCTTCGACGAGGAACTGGCGCTTACCAATCGTATCGACGACAAGATATTCAAGCGGGACTGCCTGGAACTCGACCTCCTGATCGGCGGCAGGCCTTTCTCGCTCTATGTAGTGCATTTCAAGTCGATGGGCAGTGCGCGCGACGGCCTGGACGGCCGGCAATCGACACTGCCGCTCCGTCGCGCCGAGGCGCGCGCCGTGCGCCGCATCATCGAGGACCGCTTCGGCGCCGGCCACACAGCCTCGAAGAGCTTTGCCATCTGCGGCGACATGAATGACTATCAGGAGCGCGTCGACGTCGTTGGGCGGCGTGGCGCCGGCTATCGTTTCGAGCATCAGGTGGAGACCGAGAGCGCGCTCGACGTCTTCAGCCATGACAGCTTTGCTGAAAATGTCGTCCGCCGTCGTCAGCCCCTCGACCGCTGGACGCTTTATCATGCGCGCGGGCCGCAGGAGCAGCACCTCTGCCAGCTCGATTATATCTGGCTTTCGCCCGCACTTGCCGCCCTTAATGCCGGACGCCTGCCCGAGATCATCCGCAGCGGCCAACCCTACCGCACCATCTTCCCGCCGGGCCAGGAGGTGGAGCGTTATCCTCGTACCGGCTGGGACCGGCCGAAGGCCTCCGACCATTGCCCCGTCGTCATCACACTGGATCTCCCATGAAAACGAATTTGAAGATAAATTTTCCGAACACTGATTTTTCCGATGATTTCGCCGGCTGGCCGCCGGAAGCTACGGTCTTCCCCATCGCCGGCGTCGATCTCCGCGTCCTGCCCGGCACTCATCCTTTCGTCGCCGCCGAGGAATCGGCGATCCGCGAGAATTGGCTGAGGGAGATCGCCGCCAACCCGGCACTCTTCGACGGGCGCCTGATCTTCCAGCAGCGGCTGTCGCTCGGCGAGGAGGGAATTTCGGGTGAGGGCTACGTCACGCCTTTTTCCGCCTTCATGTACTGGCGCCGCCAGCCGCAGCGCCAAGGCGGGCTGCACATCTTCGCCTATCCCGTGCTCGAAAGCTCCGACGGCGCGCTGGTTGCGATCCGCATGGGTGCGCACACCGCCAATCCCGGCCAGGTCTATTTCGCCGCCGGCTCGTTGGAACCCGAGGATATCTTCGACGGGCGCTGCGACATCGAGGCCAACATGCGCCGCGAGGTGCTCGAGGAAACCGGCCTTAATCTTTCCGATTCGGTGGCGGGGCAGGGGCTCTTTGCCAGCCACGCCAGGCGTACGGTTACGTTGCTGAGGCTCTTCCGTTTCGACCTGACGGCCGACGAGATGGTCGAGCGGATCGAGGCCCACATGCTGGTTGCCGAAGACAAGGAGATCGCGGGTGCGGTGGCGATCCGTTCGGCTGATCGGAACGCTTATCCGTATAACATCGCGATGCTGCCGGTGATTGACTGGTATTTCGGGAAGAGGGGCGCATAGCGCGCGGCAATCAGAGGCCGACCTCGTCCTTCGAGACCCCTTGGGGGGTACCACGCTCGCCAAGCGCTTCCGAGAAAGATCGATTTTCATTAACGATCCCGCGCAAATTGCCGAGTGCAGACGTCTCCGGCCGGCGACGGGTTGTTCTTACCCGAGTTAGCGCCTTGCACTCGGTCGCACGGTCGGGCAGGTTGACGGCCCGACGATCGATTCAAGGAGGCCGATGTGGCGCGAAGCTACAGCGTCTATGACGTGTTCACCGATCGAAAGCTTGCGGGCAACCCACTCGCAGTGGTTTTCGACGGCGACGATCTCAGCGACGAGGCGATGCAGGCGATCACCCGAGAGATCAATCTCTCCGAAACGGTTTTCGTGCAGCCTTCGACCAATCCCGCCTACGCGGCGAAGCTCAGAATCTTCACGCCGGGCCGCGAGCTGCCCTTTGCCGGCCATCCCACGGTCGGCACTGCGGTGGCGCTGGCCGAGCGGGCTCATGGCGCAGCGGCCCTCGATCTCGTCATGGTGCTCGAGGAAAACGTCGGGCCGGTGCGTTGCGCCGTGCGGCTGAGGCAGGGTGAGGCGAGCTTTGCCGAATTTGACCTGCCGCGCAAATCGCAGCAAGCCGTCATGCCGCTCGACAAGCTCGGCATCGCCGATGCGCTGTCGCTGAAGGTCACCGAAATCGGCTTTGAAAATCACGTCCCCTCGGTCTGGAGCGCCGGCGTTCCGTTTCTGCTCATTCCGGTGCACGATGTCGGCACGGCTCAGCGGGTGGAATTCGATCCGCAGCTTTGGGAAAAGATCGTGCCCTTCGCCGATGGCGCGCTTGCCTCGGCCTATGTCTATTGCCGCGGCGGCGTCAACCACGTTGCGAAGTTCCATGCGCGCATGTTCGCCAGCGGCATGGGCATCGTCGAAGATCCGGCCACCGGCGCGGCGGCGGCGGCGCTCTCCGGAGCAATCCGCCATTTTGACCGGCTTACGGACGGGCACCACCCGATCATGATTGAGCAGGGCGTCGAGATGGGTCGTCCGTCCTTCATCCACCTGCATATCGATGTCGAAGGCGGGACGATTTCCAACGCGCGGATCGGCGGCCAGGCGGTGCGGCTGGCGAGCGGCACACTTGAGCTTTGAGTTTGCGAGAGCGCCGCGCTCCGTCAGCCGGGACGCTCTATCACCTTGAATTGGCGCATCATCCCTCTCGAAGATCGATTCCGAGTTCTAGGAGTGTGTGCCGCATTTCGGCGCTGCGGAAAAATCTTTGAGATTAACCAAAGAATTTTCGCTGATGCGCTGGACAAGCCTGCCGATCCTGTTTATACGCCCCGTCACACCGCGCAGCCAAGCGCGAACGGGTGATTAGCTCAGTTGGTAGAGCAGCTGACTCTTAATCAGCGGGTCGTAGGTTCGAGCCCTACATCACCCACCAAATCTCTTGATAAGATTGATTGAATAGCGTCAGCGCATGGTCTTGTTTCTAGGCCGACCGCATGTCTCGGCATGACTGGCCGTGTCGACCTGCGCACCCTATCTCTCCCCTATTAACGGGAGGGGTCATGAGAACCGTCATATTCATCGTGGCTTTATCCTTGCCGCTGCCGGCCTTTGCAGCGAGCGCAGTGGAGGTCAAAGCGGGGGACCACAGCTGCAGCGAGCTTGCGCAGATCATCCGGCAGAACAAGAAGGTCTTTGTCCGTGTCGGCCTCGGCGGCCGCAGCTTCCGCTACCCGCCGGCGCAGTGCGACATGGGCGACAAGCGCAGCACGACAAGCGTTGGCGATGCCGAAGGGAGGACTTGCGTTCTGGACTATGCCTGCGTGTTCGACCCGGCGTCGCCCTATAATTTCCCCTGAAGAATTCGTTCTCAGTTGCGTGGGATATCATCCAAAACCGCTCACGTTTTTTGTCGTTCATCACGCTCTCGCGTCCAGGAGTTCCCATGAAAAGCCTCTTTTTGGCCTTCGCCCTGTTGTTTCCGTCCGCAGCCCTTGCCGCCGAGGCGGTAGAGGTCAATGCCAGGGATCACAGCTGCAAGGAGCTTGCGCAAATCATCCGTAAGGACAAAGCCGTTTTCGTGCGCATGGGCATCGGCGGTCGCAGCTTCCGTTATCCGCCGGCCCGATGCAATCTGGGTGACAAGTACGACACTGCAACGGTGAGGGATAGAGACGGGAAGATGTGCGTTCTCGACTACGAGTGCGTGTACGATCCGCAATCCTTCTACAACAGGATTCCCAACTAACATCGGGCTGCAGGGGCGCTTCACGCGGCGAGCGTGAAATCGCCCGGTCTTGCCCGACAGGCCAAGAAAAAAGGCCGGGCGAAACTCGCACCGACCTTCCTCGATCTGTCTCAATGACGGCTGCCAGTACATCCGTGGTCAGCCGTCAGAGACAAATTTAATAATCTCTAAATAAGTGCCGATTGCGGTTATTCAAGGGCCGGCCGTAGAAAAGAAGCCGTGCCGGCGCGTCACCAGTTCCCCGGGATCATTGCATAGATCCTCCTTGGCGTGTCCTGCCGGATACGCCAAGGAGGCATCTAGCGCGGCTCCTTATGACCGGGCAGCGATTACTGCTGGGCAGGAGCGGCCGGCGGGGTGGCCGGTGCAGGTGCCGGAGCAGGCGTTGCGCTGTTATCGGTCGGAGCGATCGGCTTAGCCGGGGCCGGCTCGGACTGGGTCGTGGAGGCTGTCGTATCCGGCGAAGTGCCGGGAGATGTGCTGCTCCACTGCGAATAGGCGAATGCAGCAACAGCGATCACGGCCAATGCAGCAACCCAAACAACCCACGTATTGCTGCTGCGCGCCGGCGGCGTCGTGCGCAGGTCCAGGTTCGGGTTCAGCGGGCGGTTCGGATCGTTGGCATTATTGGGGTCGTACGTCATGGTACTTTCTCCTCTTTCGGTGTGTGAGAAATGGACGAGCGGGACTTTTGTTCCATTCTGGCGGCGAAGCGTTTGTATTGCCGGGGTTTTTGGGGTTGGAGCGGCTTCTCGAGCGGTAGCGAAAGGCAATTGCGGGGGATGACACCTGAGGAGATCGCTGGCTGTCATATGTACGGCACAGCCGCCGTATAGACGGACCTAACCGCAGCGGAAGCGTCGTCCTTGACAGGACGGGGTGTCTTTGCCAATGCTTTGGTTCTGGGGTTGCGATCACCCCACGAGGCGACATGCTGAAGAATCGCGTCCGGTACAACCGATCAACGGAGGGACGCGTGATGCCGTCATTTCTCGAAATATCTCCCGACAAGCTCAGCCGCCTCATCGGAACACCCGGTGCGCCCTGCATCATCGACGTCCGCACGGACGAGGATTTCGCGCTCGATCCGCGCCTGGTGCCGGGCTCGATCCGGCGCGACCACGCCGAGGTTGCGTCGTGGGCTGATGGCATCGATGCCGATGCCGTCGTCGTGGTCTGCCACAGGGGAGCCAAGCTCAGCCACGGCGTCGCCGCTTATCTCAGGCATGCGGGGATCGAGGCGGAAAGCCTCGAAGGCGGTTTTGAAGCCTGGGCCGCGGCCGGACCAACGGTGCCCGAGGCGAAACTGCCGCGCCGCGACGGGCTGGGGCGCACCGTCTGGGTGACCAGGGCGCGGCCGAAGATCGACCGCATCGCCTGTCCCTGGCTGATCCGGCGCTTCGTCGATCCGAACGCCGTGTTCCTGTTCGTGCCGGCCCCTGAGGTTGTCGCCGTCGGCGAGCGCTTCGGAGCTGCGCCCTTCGATATCGAGGACGTGTTCTGGAGCCATCGCGGCGAGCTCTGCACCTTCGACGTGATGGTCGAGGAATTCGGGTTGGCGTCCGAACCGCTCTTGCGCCTGGCGCGGATCGTCAGGGCGGCGGATACGGGCAGGCTCGATCTGGCACCCGAGGCGTCCGGTCTGCTTGCCGCCTCGCTCGGCCTCTCCAGAATGTATTCCGACGATCTGGAGCAACTCGAGGCCGGAATGCTTCTCTACGATGCCTTCTTCCGCTGGTGCCGTGATGCGACCGACGAGACCCACAACTGGCCCGCGCCGAAAAAGAGGGCATGAGATGGTCGATATGACGGAGAATGCGCCGGCTGGACAGGCGGGCAAGAAAGACGCGGGCGAGGGGCATCACCACGGCGTTTCGTTCGGGGAGGCCTTCCGGGTGTGGCTGCGCGTCGCCGCCTTGAGCTTCGGCGGCCCGGCCGGCCAGATCGCCGTCATGCACCGGATCATCGTCGACGAAAAGCGATGGATCGGCGAGCACCGCTTCCTGCATGCCCTGAATTATTGCATGCTGCTTCCTGGGCCGGAGGCCCAGCAGCTCGCCGTCTATATCGGCTGGCTGATGCACCGCACATTGGGCGGTCTCGTCGCCGGCGTGCTCTTCGTGCTGCCGGGCTTCCTGTCGATCCTCGGCCTCAGCTATATCTACGCGGCTTACGGCAGCATCGGCATCGTCGCCGGCCTGTTCTTCGGCCTGAAGGCGGCCGTCCTTGCCGTCGTCGTGCAGGCAGTCATCCGCATCGGCAGCCGCGCGCTGAGGAACCGCGTCATGCTTGCCATCGCGGCCGTGGCCTTCGTCGCCATCTTCTTCTTCCACGTGCCGTTCCCGCTGATCGTGCTGGCCGCCGGCATCGGGGGGTTCCTCGGCGGCCAGTCCGGGCTTGCTGCCTTTAGTCCGGGCGGCGGCCACAAGGCCGCAAGCGGCGCGGTGCTGTCGGATGCCGAATCGGCGCTGGGCGAGGGTATTCCCGCGCATGCGCGCGCCAACCTCGCCTGGTCGCTGCGCATATCGGCTATACTGCTCGCCCTCTGGCTGGCGCCGGTCGCCGCCCTTTACGCGTTCTTCGGACAAGGTGACGTCTTCAGCCAGATCGGCCTGTTCTTCAGCAAGATGGCGGTCGTCACCTTCGGCGGCGCCTATGCCGCGCTCGCCTATGTCGCGCAGGCCGTGCAGCATTTCGGCTGGCTGAAACCCGGCGAGATGCTGGACGGTCTCGGAATGGCCGAGACCACGCCGGGGCCGCTGATCATGGTGCTCCAGTTTGTCGGCTTCATGGCCGCCTTTCGCAATCCCGGCTCGCTCGATCCGATGCTTGCCGCCACCCTTGCCGCGATCCTGACGACATGGGTGACCTTCGTGCCCTGTTTCCTCTGGATATTCCTCGGCGCGCCCTTCATCGAAAAGCTGCGCGGCAATGTGGCGCTTGCCGGGGCAATGTCGGCGATCACGGCAGCGGTGGTCGGAGTCATTCTCAACCTCGCCATCTGGTTCGGGCTGCATACGCTGTTTGCCGAAGTCGCGCAGGTCAGTTTCGGCAACCTGCGGCTCGATATTCCAGAGCTGCAATCTGCCGTACCGGCGGCAATCGCGCTTTCCGCCGCCGCCGCCATCGCGCTCTTCCGCTTCAAGACCTCGGTTATCACGACGCTCTTCGGCTGTGCGATCGCCGGCATGCTCTGGACACTGGCGATGAATTGATCAGACCTCTGCTCCCTCGACGGGAATGCGGGTCGCGAGCATCTTGTCAATGCGCATGCCGTCCATGTCGAGCACCTCGAAGCGCCAGTCTTCGAAGAGGAAGGTTTCGCCGGCTTCCGGGATATGTTGAAGCTGATGCAGCGCGAAGCCCGCCAGCGTATGGAAATCGGCGTCGGGGCGATCCCTGAGGCCGAGCCGTTCGAAGGCATCGAAGGCCGGCATCATTGCGTCGATCAGCAGCGAACCGTCTTCCCGCACGACGATGTCGGGCTCCTCGTCGGCGCCCGGCAGATCGCCGGCGATGGCCTCGAGCAGGTCGGTCTGGGTGACGATACCCTCGAGACTGCCATATTCGTCGACGACGATGGCGAGGCGTACGGGCGACGCCTTGAAGCTGTCGATGACGCGTACGACCTTGGTACCCTCATGCAGCACCAGTGGCTGCTTGATCACCTCCAACGGCCTGACCTTGCCGCCGTCGAGGACCTGATCGAGAAGATCCTTCTTCAATACCATGCCGATGGGTTCGTCGATCGAGCCGCGGGCGACCAGCAACTGCTCATGGCTGCACTCTCGGATCGTCTTCAGAATCTCCGCCTCGCTGTCGTCGGCATCGAACCATTCGATGTCGAGACGCGGTGTCATGATATCGGAGATCGGCCGGTCGCCGATGTTGAATACCCGCTCGACGAGTTGCTGCTGCACCTGGTTCAGAAGACCCGCCTCCTGGCTCTCGGCGACCAGCAGCTTCAACTCCTGCGGTGAGTGGAACGAGGATTCTCCGGTTCCGGCGCGAAGGCCGACGGCTCGCAGCACAAGGTTGCCCATGCCGTTCAAGGTGAAGATCGCCGGCTTGAACAATAGCAGGAAGAGGCCGAGGGGCCGCACGACCGCAAGCGAGGTGGCCTCGCTGCGCTGCAGCGCCAGACTTTTGGGCGCGAGCTCGCCGAGCACGATATGCAGCGCCGTGATGATGACGAAAGCGATGACGATCGCAACGGTATGGGCGCCGGTCGTTACCCATGGCTCAGGCAGCCAGGAGAGCAGCGGTTCGATCAGGTGGGCGAGTGCCGGCTCGCCGACCCAGCCCAGAGCCAGCGACGAGATGGTGATGCCGAGCTGGGTGGCGGCGAGATTGGCGTCGAGATTGTCGATGGCGCGCTGGAGAGCGGAGGCATTCATGCGACCGGCCGCGACGAGCTCGGCAACACGGCTGCGCCTCATCGAAACCAGTGCGAATTCGGCGGCGACGAAGAAGCCATTGGCAGCGACGAGAAAGAACACGGCTAGTATCCCGACAAAGTCGAAGAGCCCGCCCGCGGATTCGGACATATTTTGCTTACCCCTGAATTGATGCGAGTCCGAAACTACACGCTCGCACAGAGCTGGCAAGGCGCGGCCGCCATTCTTGCGATGCCACACGCTTATCGCTTCGGCGCTTCGAAGAGCTCGACAGGGTTTCCGGCCGGGTCTTCCAGCAGGATCTGCTTGCCGCCGATGCCCTGGACCATGTCGTTGCGAAAATGCGCGCCCGCCTGGCGCAGCTTGGTGACTTCGGCTTCGAGGTCGGCGACTTCGATCTGGATGCGGTTCCATCCGCCGGGCTCCGGTTTTCGTCCGTCGGGCATTGCCTGGGAGGCGCCACCCGGCCCGGTCGTGCCGCTGACGAGCAGGCGAAAACCGTCCCTCGTCAGAATGGCGAAGCCGGGGGCCGGGTGAAGCGCGACCGAGAAGCCGAGATGCCGCGTGTAGAATTCCAACGCGGCGTCGACGTCGTCAACGATATAACGCATGCTGATGCCAGGCATGATTTCCTCCATCATCTCTTAAGTCGAGCGATCCCATACGGCGGGTTCAACGGCGCCCGCGCTCGATCAAGGCGCGGAGCAACGCTCCGTTATTTGAATCTGCGCCCAATTCCGCAGAAAATCGAATCCGATCTTCGGGGCTAATGCGTGGATTGCGTCGTGTCGGGAAAAGGGCTGTTCGCTGGAACGTATAAGATTGAACTAAGATATGAGACCAACTACGCAGGCGTCTGATTCCATACCATGACTTAATTTGAGTTTCAGTTTCGGTTCATCTTTTCGGGCCTAATTTGCTCCTGCGCGCCCGACATGAGGAACCCCACATGAAAAAGCTCTTCTTTCCGCTTCCTTCCTTCTCTCGCCGATCATCGCCTCCCAAGCCAGCGCGGATGATTTTCGCCGCCCGCCTGTCGTCGTCCAGAAGAAGGTGATCGTCAAAGAGACCTTCGTGCGGCCGCATTGGAACAAGGGATATCGCGTCAATGCCCGCAAACGTCGCCAGTTTCGCGACGTCAACGACTACCGCCGCTACCGCTTGGCGCCTCCGCCCCGCGGCTATCGCTGGGTGCGCGCCGACAACGATTTCCTGCTGACCGGCGTTACCAGCGGGGTGATCTCCAGCATTATCGTCGGACGCTGATTGGGAATGGATGAGGGCGGCGGAGGCCGTCCTTTCCGGTTTTGGGGAGAGAGGAGAGGACGTGCCGTGTGGCCCCCCTCTGGCCTGCCGGCCATCTCCCCCACAGGTGGGGAGATCGGCTGGGCGCGGCGGCTTCCCCAAGCAACTCAAGTATGGTGATTGTCGATGCCGTTGGAGTGGGAGCGATGGTCAAGCCTCCTGCCGATCTCCCCCCTTGTGGGGGAGATGGCCGGCAGGCCAGAGGGGGGCGCCAAGCACGCCGAGGCTGCCGGAAGGAAACACATGGTGTTTCGCGGTGATACACCTTTCCAATCCTCCAGCATCTCCTCATCACCCCCGCCTGCATGGCACCACCCGCTCCGCGATAATGCCGAGCAATCCCCTTGCTTTACGCCCCAGCTCATCGGCAGCCTCGTGCGTCAACGGATGCAGCCCCTCGATCGGCGGCAATGGATCGCATTCCTCGCAGACGCAGCGATAGGGTTTGATCGCTGTCGCCTTCATGCCGCCTGCCGGCTCCAGCTGGCGAAGGGGTCGGGCAGGTTGCGCCAGCGTTCAGGTGTGAAGGCATTGCTTTTCACCAGACAGGCGTCGAGTTCGCTCCTGATCCACGCCTCGTCCATCGGGTCAGCGCCGATGAAGACGATTTCCTGGCGGCGGTCGCCCCAGACGGGGTCGAGATAGGGGCCGATGGCGCTGATGAAGCCGGGTTCCTCGGGCCATTGTTCGCGCGGCACAGAAGCCCACCACAGGCCCATCTTGGAGGTGCGGACGATCGCGCCCGCCTGGCTGACCTCGCCGACATGGTGCGGCCGCGTCGCCAGCCAGAAGAAGCCCTTGGCGCGCACCACGCCCGGCCATGTCCTGTCGAGAAAGGCCTGCAATTTTGCCGGATGGAAGGGCCGCTTCTCGCGATAAACGAAGGAGCGAATGCCGTATTCCTCGGTCTCCGGCACGTGATCCCTGAAGCCGTGCAGTTCCTTGTACCAGAGCGGATGGGTCTCGGCCCTCCCGATTTCGAAACGGCCGGTGCCGAGCACCTCCTTCAGCGCAACCTTGCCGAAATCCGCCTCGATCAGTTTGACATTCGGATTGAGGCCGACGATGATCTTGCGCGCGGCGTCGCGCTGTTCATCGCTTGCGGTTCCGATCTTGTTCAGCACCACCACATCGGCGAATTCGATCTGCTCGACCAGCAGGTCGACGATCGTCCTGTTGTCCCCGTCGCCCGCGGTTTCGCCGCGGTCGGCGAGAAAATCGGCCGAGGCGTAATCGGCGAGCAGATTGGCGGCATCGACGACGGTCACCATCGTGTCCAGCCTTGCAACGTCGGACAGGCTTTCGCCATTCTCGTCGCGAAATTCGAAGGTGGTGGCGACGGGCAGGGGCTCGGCGATGCCTGTGGATTCGATCAGCAGGTAATCGAAGCGGCCCTGATCGGCGAGAGCGCGCACCTCCTTCAACAGGTCGTCACGCAGCGTGCAGCAGATGCAGCCATTGGTCATCTCGACCAGCTGTTCCTCGGTGCGCGAGAGATTGGCGCCACCATCGCGCACGAGTCTGGCGTCGATGTTCACCTCGCTCATATCGTTGACGATGACGGCGACGCGCAGGCCCTCACGATTGGTGAGCACATGGTTGAGCAGCGTCGTCTTGCCGGCGCCGAGAAAGCCGGAGAGCACCGTGACCGGAAGTCTGTTGTCCATGGGAACCTCATTTACGTTAAATGTTATATCATTACATAAATGGCTACGAAAAAAGGCGGAACGGGGTCATCCGCCTCTTTCCGCTTCAGCATTCTCCAGAGCGTCGCATAAGAGTCATGCGCTGGAGAGGCAAGCCTTCATGCTGTCGGCGATGCCGCGCATGAGGGTGAAGTAGAGATCGGGGCCGGCCTTGAGCGTCGCTGCTTCCGGGTCGAGCACACCCGATTTGGCGCTCGTGCCCTCGATGACGACCTTGACCAGGCGTGGCTCGAATTGCGGTTCGGCAAAGACGCAGGTTGCGCCGAGTTCGCCGACCTTACGGTGGATTTCCGACACGCGCTCGGCGCCGGGAATGGTTTCCGGGCTGACTGTGATCGAGCCGGCGACGCGGATGCCGTAACGGTACTCGAAATACTGGTAGGCGTCGTGGAAGACGACGAAGGGCTTGTCCTTGACGGGGGCGACGGTGGCGGCGATCTCCGTGTCCAGTGCCGTCAGCTTGTCATCAAGCGCCTTGGCATTGGCCTGATAGGTCAGCGCATTGGCGGGATCGGCGGCGACCAGCGTGGTGGTGATGACAGTGGCCATCGCCTTCGCATTCATCGGATCGAGCCAGAGATGCGTATCGAAGGCGCCGTGCCCGTGCCCGTGCTCATGCTCTTCATGATCATCATGATGCGCTTGGCCATTGTCATGTCCGAGCTCAGCCGCATGGTCGTGACCATGGTCATTTCCGGCGGCATCCGCATGCTCGGGAACGCTTTCATGGTTCCCGTCGTCATGCGCCTCGAAGGCGCCGCCTTCGCGGAAGGGCAGCTTGGTCAAACCAGGCGCATTGTCGAGTTCGACGACACTGGCGTTCGAGCCCAGCGCCTCGAGCGGCTTTTCCAGGAAAGCCTCCAGGTTCGGGCCGACCCAGAAGATGACCTTGGCCTCCTGTAGCGAGCGCGCGTTAGAAGGCTTCATGCTGTAGGTGTGCGGGGAGGAGGCGCCATCGACGATCAGCTCCGGCTCACCCACGCCCTCCATGATCGCCGCAACGAGCGAATGAATCGGCTTGATCGAAGTGACGACGACGGGAGCATCGGCGGCCCGCATCGTGCCGGCAAAGAGCAGGGCGGGTATCGCAAGGGCCGGGATGGCGAGGGCAGCCGGTATTCTGAGGGCCAGGCTGTCCAGGGCAGGCCCCAGGGCGCGTTTCATCATATGCTCCGCTTGAATTGCAAATGTTATGTTATTACATCAATTGCGTTATGCTATAACGTGTGCAATAGCAGGATGCAACAGCGCTGTCGGAAAATTTGATGCTCTCTCCCGCAAATACCAAGGGCGAACGGCTGGTTTCGCTCGAAAATGTCGGCGTTCTGCGCGGCGGCCGCTGGCTGGTGCGCGGCGTCGAATTTTCCGTTTCGCGCGGCGAGATCGTCACGCTGATCGGGCCGAACGGCTCGGGCAAGTCGACGAGCGCCAAGGCCGCCATCGGTGTTCTGAAGCCGGATGAGGGCAGGGTGGAGCGACGCCCGGGCCTCAAGGTCGGCTATGTTCCGCAGAAGCTTTCGATCGACTGGACGCTGCCGCTGACGGTGCGCCGGCTGATGACGCTGACGGGGCCACTGCCGGAGCGCGACATCCAGGCAGCGCTCGAAGCCGCCGGCGTCGCCCATATGATAGGCGCCGAGGTTCAGCATCTCTCCGGCGGCGAGTTCCAGCGGGCGCTGATGGCCCGGGCGATTGCCCGCAAGCCCGACCTGCTGGTGCTCGACGAGCCGGTGCAGGGGGTGGATTTCTCCGGTGAGATAGCGCTTTACGACCTCATCAAATCGATCCGCAACGCCAGCGGCTGCGGCATCCTGCTGATTTCCCACGATCTCCACGTCGTTATGGCCGAGACCGATACGGTGATCTGCCTCAACGGCCATGTCTGCTGCCGCGGAACGCCCGAGACCGTCAGCCGCAGCCCGGAATATGTGCGCCTGTTCGGCAGCCGGGCAGCCCAGACGCTTGCGGTCTACAGCCATCACCACGATCATACCCACCTGCCGGATGGCCGAGTGCGTCATGCCGACGGCACTGTGACGGATCATTGCTATCCCGAGGATGGGCATCATGCTCATGGGGGCCATGAACACGCGCATGACCACGGGCATGAGCACGCACATGGCTCCCATGAGCACGGGCATGACCACGCTCACGACGATCATCATGGGCACGATCATGCGCATGAACACGCCCATTCCCGCAGCGGAGAGGGCCGCCATGCTTGACGATTTCTTCGTGCGCGCCATCCTTGCCGGTGTCGGGCTGGCGCTGACGACGGGGCCGCTCGGCTGCTTCATCATCTGGCGGCGCATGGCCTATTTCGGCGATACGATCGCCCATTCGGCACTTCTCGGCGTCGCGCTGTCGCTGTTGTTCGAACTCAACCTGACGATGGCCGTCTTCGCCGTCGCCGCGCTCGTATCGGTGTTGCTGCTCTTCCTGCAGAAGCGCCAGGCGCTCTCGGCCGATGCGCTTCTCGGCATCCTCTCTCATGCCACGCTGGCGATCGGCCTCGTCATGGTCGCCTTCATGAGCTGGGTCCGGATCGATCTCATCGCCTTCCTGTTCGGCGATATCCTTGCCGTGTCCACATCGGACATCGCGCTGATCTGGGGTGGCGGGCTCTTCGTGCTGGCGGCGATCGCCTGGCTCTGGCGGCCGCTGCTCGCGGCCACCGTCAATGCCGAGCTTGCCGAGGCCGAGGGGCTGCGGCCCGAGCGGGCGCGGCTCTTCTTCATGCTGCTGATGGCCGTCGTCATCGCAATAGCCATGAAGATCGTCGGCATCATGCTGATCACCTCACTGCTGATCATTCCGGCGGCTGCAGCGCGCCGCTTCTCGGTCACGCCGGAGATCATGGCAGTGCTCGCCGCGCTGATCGGGGCGGCCGCCGTCGTCGGCGGGCTGTGCGGCTCACTGACCTACGACACGCCGTCCGGCCCCTCGATCGTGGTCGCGGCGCTGATCCTCTTCATTCTCAGCCTGCTTCCCGTCAGGCGCCGCGCGCTCGCGCAAGGACAAGGCTCATGACAACACCGCAACTCACCAAGAACCAGGCGCTGGTTTTCGAAGCGCTCGAGAAGGCCGAGGGGCCGCTCAGCGCCTATACCATCCTCGACAAGTTGCGCGACCATGGTTTTCGCGCGCCGCTACAGGTCTACCGGGCGCTGGAAAAGCTGCTCGAATACGGCGTCGTGCACCGGCTCGAAAGCATCAATTCCTTCGTCGCCTGCGCCCATCCCGGCGACAATTGCCATAGCCACGGTATCGTCGCTTTCGCCATCTGCGAAAGCTGCGGCCAGGTGATCGAATTCCACGACCACGAAGTCGACCACCGGCTGATGGGCTGGGTGCGGGGGCAGAAGTTCAAGCCGGAGAAGACCACGATCGAGATTCGCGGATTTTGCGAGGCCTGCGCGGCATGAAGTGAGTAACCGTTCCGTTTACAAACGGTGCGGCGATGAAGGAAGGCCGGCAAACCGGCACTCCGTTTGTTGACAACTTTTTTCCGTCCGAGTCATCCTCGTCCTGGCTTTCGAGGATCTGCTTCGTGTCCCCGATACGGAGATGCCCGCGACGAGCGCGAGCATCAGGAAATAGGGTCGCTCACTCTGCCGGCTGTCGGGCAACCCCGGCCAACCGCATCAACCGTTCCGATTAGTTTTTTCCCGAACCGCCCTTGCCGGGCCCGCCATTACCGCCCTTTCCAGCCCCGTCGCTGCCCGGGCTCTCATTGCCACCATTGCCAGCGCCGTCGTTGCCACCCTTGCCAGCGCTATCTTTGCCGCCCTTGCCAGCATCGCCGTTGCTGCCGCTGCCGGCACCGTTGTTGCCTCCGCTGTCCGCGCCGTCCTGACCGCCTTTGCCAGCACCGTCATTGCCTCCGCTGCCTGCGCTGCCTGCGCTGTCGTTGCCGCTCTTGCCGGCACCGTCATTGCCTCCGCTGCCCGCGCCATCGTTGCCGCCCTTGCCGGCACCGCCGTTACCGCCGCTGCCCGCGCCGTCGTTGCCGCTCTTGCCGGCATCGCTATTGCCGCCGCTGCCCGCGCCGTCATTGCCGCCCTTGCCGGCATCACCGTTGCCTCCGCTGCCCGCGCCGTCGTTGCCGCCTTTGTCGGAACCGCCGTTGCCGGCCTTGCCATGGCCGTGATCTTCCCCGTCCTTGCTGCCGCTGTGATGGTCTTTTCCACCCTTACCGGGTTCATCCTTGGCGTGGTCGTGATCCTTTCCGCCTTTGTCGCGGCCGTGATGATCGTGGTCCTTGCCGCCCTTGCCGCCCTTGTCGCCCTTGCCGCCCTTGCCGCCCTTGCCGCCCTTGTCGCCCTTGTCGCCCTTGCCGCCCTTGTCGCCCTTGTCGCCCTTGCCGCCCTTATCGCCCTGGTCACCGCTGCCGCCCTGGTCGCCACTGCCGCCCTGGTCGCCACTGCCGCCCTGGTCGCCACTGCCGCCCTGGTCGCCACTGCCGCCCTGGTCGCCGCTGCCGCCCTGGTCGCCGCTGCTGCCCTGGTCGCCGCTGCTGCCCTGGTCGCCGCTGCCGCCCTGATCGCCGCTGCCGCCCTGATCACCGCTACCGCCTTGGTCGCCGCTGCCGCCACTTTGGCCGACGTCTTTGCTGTCACCGTCATCGCCACCGTTGCCATTGCTGACGTGCGAGTTGGTGTTGGATGTCTTCTTGCCACCGACGTCACGGCTGCTGCGATCCTTATCATTCAGACCGAACTTGTTATCAGCCTTTATTGCGCGGGTGGGCATGCACAGCCTGTATTCGAGGCTACCGCGGACTGCGGCCTTGCAATTAACAACTGTGGGGGCTGCCGTCGCCAAGCTGCTGCTTGCCAGAAGGGACGCCACAGCAAGGCTGAACTTCGCTGCTCTGCTGATCATTTCACTGGTCTCCCAAGGTTAACTAACCGTTAATTGGGAGAATATTTATACTAACAAGGAATTAATATGAAGAACAAACCAGGATTAACCTGTTCATTTCTTATAATACGGTTAAATTCACAAGTATAAAATTTTAATAAATTTTTATCCTGGCTGTGCTATCCTCTGAAGACGAACTGAGGGAATCGGCTATGAAGCGTCTCCTTTCTCTTGCCTTTTTTTTGGTGATTTTATCGCATTTTCATGCAGTTGCCGGATCGTCGCTGCCTGTGACGCGAAGCATCGGCGCGCCGGTGGGATTCGCTGCCGCCTGTGCCAAGTACAGGTGGCTTTGCGGCAGGATGGCGTCACAACAGTTCGACGAGCAGGCTGGGATTGGGCTTCTTCAAAAGATCAATCGTGCCGTAAATCGGCGTATCGTTTCGGCAGAAGATCGCTCTCCCTCCGGAAACGGGGATGTTTGGTCTCTGCCGGTGGCCGGCCGTGGCGACTGTGAGGACTACGCCCTTCAGAAAATGAAGGACCTGGTCGACGCCGGTTTTCCATCGAACAGGCTGGCACTTTCCGTGGTGATTGGACCACACGATCAAAACCATGTCGTTCTGATTGCCCGCACGGCTCAGGGCGATTATGTGCTCGACAATCTCACCAGCGCCGTTAAGCCTTGGCGCACGACGGGTTATACGTTTCTGGCCACCCAGGATTTCCAGTCGCGCACCGGTTGGCGCGTGACGCTTGCCGGTCCGCGCGCCGGCGAGTTCTCGTGATCTGCAAGCCGCAAGGCGGCGCGCGCGCTATCTTTGCCGAAAGCTCAGCCGAGCCAGGAGCGGGCCCGTGACCAAAACCGAACTTGCCGATCTCTATCGCGGCTACATCGCCTGCCTGAATCGGCAGGACTGGCTCAATCTCGGCCAGTTTGTCGATGACGGTGCGGTTCATAACGGCCGGCGGCTTGGACTTGCGGGCTACATCGCCATGCTGGAGCGGGATTTCGATGAGATTCCCGATCTTTGTTTCAGCGTGCGGATGCTTCTTAGCGATCCGCCTTACGTTGCTTGCCGGCTGGGCTTCGACTGTTCGCCGAAAGGAAAGTTTCTCGGGCTTGATGTGAACGGGAGGCGCGTTTCCTTCGCCGAGAACGTGATCTACGAGTTTCGCGGTGGGAAGATCATCGAGGTTTGGTCGGTCATCGACAAGCCCACGATCGAGGCCCAACTTGGGGACGCGCTTTGACCCAGCGGAGCGGGACTTCGTCAGATGATGGCGACGCGCTCGCCGAAGGGCGTGTCCGCGTCGAAATTGCAGGTGCCGATCCGATCGCTTTCACCCGACAATAGCCGCTGTTCCGTCGCGTCTTCGCCGCTTTCTTCCCCTTCGCCGGATAGGGCGTGCCCATGCCGCTTTCCTGGATGTTCGTCTTGGTCGACGAGCAGATCCGCATGCGGAACAAGATTGCCCGCACCATTCGTGTCCGCAACTCCCTTCGATGCCTGCTGGTCGGCGGTGATACGCGACTGGCGGGCGGCAACCCAGGCATTGTCGGGTTCCGAGCCGATCGAGGTGCTGATGCCGACCTTGGTGGGCTGGGACTCGGCGGTGGAGGAGATGCGGTTGACGGCTTCGACCATGGGGCACTCCTGCTGGTGTGAACCGGCGGACCAGTTGAGCCGTCATCCGACCGCTGATTGGCCGATCCGGGATTCAATATTGGGCCTCAGCGGGAAAACGCAAGACGGCATGGCTACTCCCGGAAAAGGCGGAATCAGGTGCAAAGGCGGGAAATTCGACGATGGATTGCATGGCCGGCAAGCTGCCTGGTGCGTGCAAGATGTAAGAATCAGAAACACTTTGTGACTAAGCTACTACAAAAGCTGCGCTTTTCGACTTGCGAGGCAAGTAGAGATGACAGATATTGCTCACATGTTGAGGACGCTCTCATGATCCGAATGATAGAAGACCCTGCCGAACTGGCTGGCGAAGACATCACTGGCAAATATATTCTCCGGAAGCTGAATTATCATTGGTTCGCTTACGGCAAGGCGGCCGTCGTGACCGCCTGTAAAGGCACGATCCTCCATCTCGATCGGGAGGAAACGGTTTATTCCGAGCGCTGGAGTCGTCGTGCCTATACCGGGAGCGGTAAGCGTTATCCCGGCGGTATCTGCCCCATTTCGGCGGTCGCCTGTGTTTGCGATACCCCCGATGACGTCAATGCCGTCATTCAGCTGGATGTCGAAGCACAGGACGAATTCTATCAGCTGATCGCCAAGACGGAAGCCAAAGTTCGGGCGCTTGCCGCTTCGTCGGGAGAGAACCAGTTTCTGGAAGCGGCCGAATAGGTACTGCCGCAACGACAGTCTCCGGCCACGCAACTTCGGAAACAATGACGTCTGTTATCGGGGGGCGGGTCCATTTGCGCCTTGCCACGGGGCGCGGGCGTTTCACCTCCTGAGTCAGGTATAAGACTGTCAGGCTTTTGCGGCCGCTGCCGACATCAGAAGGCGCTCGCCCCGGTGGAACGGAAAACCCTCATGACGCAGGACCACAGCCAGCCGCGTCGCTCGTTTGCGGCGGCGCCATCGCTCGCTCGCGATAACCGTCGCAGTGATGATTCTCGCACTGTTCTGGCCCGCCGGCACGTTCGCCTGGCCACGCGGCTGGATCTTTCTCGGCCTTTTCCTGGCGCTGACTGCAATCGCGCTCGTCTGGATCTGGCGGACGAATCCGGGATTGTTTGCGGCGCGTAGCCGATATCAGAAGGGAACCAAGCGCTGGGACGCCGTGGTCGCGACGCTGACGATCATTCTCTTTGCTGCCATTCTTCCGGTCGGCGCGTTCGACGACGGCCGTTTCCACTGGTCGCCGAAACCCTGGTGGGTCGTTGTCCTCGGCTATCTCCTGATGAGCGCGGGCTATCTCGGCCTCACCTGGGCGCAATCGGTCAACCGGCATTTCGAGCCGACGGTGCGCATCCAAACCGATCGCGACCACAAGGTGATCGACAGCGGGCCCTACGCCGTGATCCGCCACCCCGGCTATGCAACCGCCATTTTGCTCGCCGCCGGAGCGGCGCTGTCACTCGCGTCGCTCTATGCGTTGATTCCCGTGGGGCTGCTCGTCGTGGTGCTCTTTGGCCGGACGCTCGGAGAGGAGGCGGAGTTGCGCAAGGGACTTGAAGGATATGCGGAGTATATGGATCGGGTGCGCTGGCGCTGGATCCCGGGTGTTTGGTGAGGGCTGCAATATCCGATTATTTGTCCTTCACATGCGCTCCGTGCACTCGCTCCTGTCGTCGCTCACCCCCCTCATCTGCCTGCCGGCATCTTCTCCCCGTTGGGGAGAAGGGACTCGTGGCAGCGCCTGGAGCCATTCCGCTAGGAAATGATGGTCGGCGGCTCGCTCCCTCTTCGCTGCGGCGGGAGAAGATGCCCGTCAGGGCAGATGAGGGGGTGAGGAGCGGAAGCGGCGAGCGAAAGGCAAATTAAGCATATTTTCCTGGAAGAGGCCCCTCTCAATCACCCAATCACCCTGAGATCCCGCGCAAACCGCTGCCAATTCGCCACATAATTTTCCGCCGAGCGGCGAATACCCTCGACAGCCGCCTCGTCAAGCACCCGCACCACACGGGCGGGTGCGCCGACGATTAACGAGTTGTCAGGGAATTCCTTGCCCTCCGTCACTAGCGCATTGGCGCCGACGAGGCAGTTGTTGCTGATCTTTGCGCCGTTCAGAATGGTCGCTCCCATGCCGATCAGCACGTTGTCGCCGAGCGTGCAGCCATGGAGAATGGCGTGGTGGCCGATGGTACAGCCCTTTCCCGTCGTCAGCGGAAAGCCCATGTCGGTATGGGCCATGACGCCTTCCTGGATGTTGGTGCCGGCGCCGATGGTGATCCTCTCATTGTCGCCGCGCAGCACCGAGCCGAACCAGATGCCGACATTTTCGCCGAGTTCGATATCGCCGATCACATGCGCATCCGGCGCGATCCAGTGGAGGCCGGCGGGCGGCAGTTTGGGGGTCAATCCGCCAAGCGCATAGACGGGCATCGGTCTCTCCTTAGATAATGTCGACCGAGAGCGTCGCAACACCGTCGATGCCGCAGGTGATGCGGTCGCCCCTCGCAACCGCGCCGACGCCGGCCGGCGTGCCGGTCATGATCACGTCGCCGGGCGCCAGCACGAAGAGCTTCGAGAGTTCGGCGATGATTTCCGGCACCTTCCAGATCATCTGGTTGAGGTTGCCGTCCTGGACACGTCGGCCGTTCTGCTCCAGCCAGATCCGGCCTTCAGTGGGATGGCCGAAGCGGCTTGCCGGGACGATTGCGGAGACCGGGGCGGATTGCTCGAAGGCCTTGGCAAGCTCCCAGGGACGGCCGAGCTTCTTGGCCTCGCCCTGCAGGTCGCGGCGGGTGAAATCAATGCCGACGGCATAGCCATAGATGCAGCCGAGCGCATCGGCGGCCTGAATGTTCGCCCCGCCCAATTTCAGCGCCAGCACACATTCGACCTCGTAATGCACGTCGTTCGAAAGCGGCGGGTAAGGGAAAGCATTGCCAGCCGGCAGCAGGTTGTCGGGGTTCTTTTGGAAGAAGAAGGGCGGCTCGCGAGAGGGATCGTGACCCATCTCGATCGCATGGTCGGCATAATTGCGCCCGACGCAATAGACGCGGCGCACCGGAAAGCGCTCGTCGCTGCCTTCAACCGGCAGTAGAACCGGTGCGGGACGCGGGATGACGGTGGCGGGATGGGGCATAGCGGGCCTTTCCTGTGCTTATCGAGTCTTTGGCTCATCTTAGACGGAAAACCGCGCGGCGGGGAAGCGTGCCCGGCAGATTGACGCTGCCGCCGCAGGGCGATATCGTTTCTGCCATGAGCCGGATTTTCGCAGTCTCCACGACGTCTCCGACCACCGTTTGGCGGTGGGTGGCAGACGCGTGAACTGATCCGTTCATTGCAGAAGACACCAACCCGCCGGAAACGAGCGGGTTTTTTGTTGCCGCTCGTCTTCCGCATTCGAGGACGAGATCGTGGACGAACTTCAGAAACAGAATCTTGCCGAGCGGGCGCTTGCCGCTGCCGGCTGTTGTCTCGCCAGCCGCTATGCAGGGGCTGCCTTTGCATATGTCACCGGCTCCATCATGCGCGGTGAGGGGACCACGTTTTCGGACATCGATCTCGTCGTGGTGTTTCCGTCGCTCCAGACAGCCTGGCGGGAATCGTTCACCGAAGACGGTTTTCCGGTCGAGGCCTTTGTCCACGATCCGCAGACGCTGGCGCATTATCTCCATGCAGATGCGGAGAGCCGCTGTCCGATCATGGTCAATATGGTTGCGACGGGCAGCATCGTAGGGCCGAATATCGAGCGCGCCCGCGCTATCCAGGCAAAGGCGGCGAAAGTGCTGGCGGCAGGGCCGAAACCTCTCGACGGCCCAAGCTACGATATGCTGCGCTATCAGGTCACGGATCTCGCCGACGATCTGCGCGGCGCCCGCCCGCCCGAAGAGATCGCCGCTATCTCAGCACTTCTCTACCAGCAGCTAGCCGACCTCATCCTGCTCGGGCGCGGCGCATGGACCGGCCGCGGCAAGTGGGCGCCGCGCCTCATCAGGAAGCTCGAGCCCCGATTGGCGGCGGAATTCGATACGGCGTTCAGGCTTGCGGTGCAGGGTAACAGCACCCGGTTCCTGGCCTTGGCCGACAGGGAGCTCGACTTACACGGCGGGCGCTGTTTCAATGGCTTCAAGCAGGAGGCTCCGGTGGCGGCGCGGCGGTCGGAAGAGTATCTGTAACATTGGCGAGTGTTCGAGATTGGATGGAAGATGTTTGCGACCGAATTCAAGAATGCCTCTCAGCCGCGAGTGAGGCGTACCGCCAGATTGCTGCTCAGAATTCCCATGCAACGGGATCTCGATTTCCTCACTCGACTTTTTTCGCGGCCGGAAGTGGTCGCGCATCGGCCCGTGCCCCGGCCCGATACGCCGGAGGAAAGTGCAGCACGGCTTGCGCGTGACATCGGCCATTGGAAAGATCATGGGTTCGGGCGTTGGGCGGTCGAGTCAGACAATGCCCTGATAGGATTTGGCGGCGTAACCGTTTCCAAGGAATTCGAAGGCGTCAATCTTTCCTATCATCTGCAACCTGATAGCTGGGGGCGCGGATATGCCACGGAATTGGTCAGGGAAACGCTGACCTTTGCCTTCGACGATCTGCAGGCGGAGAAGGTGATCGGATTGGTTCGAACCGCCAATGCCGCTTCGAGACGCATTCTTGAGAAATGCGGCTTCTGTTTCGAGCGCGAGGTGATCCTGCACGGCGCGCCCACCAACATGTACATGTTCGCGAGGTCATCCAGACGCCCACGGTAACAGTGCGCAGGCCCAGGACGATCTCTGCTTGGCACCAGAAGCGGCCACTATGAAAGCCATTTCGCTCGTGCTCAGCTCTTGGTCGCCTCGACTCTGGTCGTTGGCTTCAGCAGGAAAAGGCGAGGATCGATCCGATCACCTGCCAGCGTCCCATCGGCTCAGCCAGAATGAACCGTGCAAGAATCATGGTGATGATGCCGGCGGTGGTGGCATCGGCATATTCGAGGCCGACAAAGATCAGCCCCTGGCAGATGGCGAGCCCCATTCCGCCGATGACGAGCAGTTCGAGGCCGCGGGCCCGCACGAGTGTCACCATGTCGCCGAAATGCCGGTGCAAGATCGGCATCAGGATCGCCCAGGCGATCAGCACCCGCCAGAAGCAAAGCGCCCAGGGCGGCATCTCCGAAGAAACCCATTTCGCGGCGATATAGACGCCGGCCAACAGCAGCCAGCAGAAAACCCCCACGGAATAGGCGCCTGCAGGCGAACCGCTCGCCGCCTGTTCCGTCTCGACCGTGTCGCGATGGACCGCCAAGACATGTATCACCATGGCCCAGTTATGCCACAATTCCCCGGGGGCTGCACAGATGAAGGCGTCGGCACTTCTCCTGTTGCGCGCGAGGACGACGTTCATTGTCGGCGGGCCGGCTACGATGAAAACGCAGCATTTCCCGATCACTAGGCGCTTGGGGCCGACAGCCGACGAGCCTCGGCCGCTTCGCGCCATAACCCGCCATTCCGCCTCATGCGGGTGATTAGATCACGAATTCCTCTTGGTACGCCTGTGGCTCAGGGACGACCGTAACCTCCACCGGAATGATCCAATTTGCCACGTAGCTTTCGCAGTCGGAACGCTGGAGGTCGGGCTGCACGCACCCCGCCGCATCGACCGCGCGACATCGTAGCGTATATCGCCCCACGTCTTCAGGGGTCCACATGTACTCCCACAAGCGCCATGCAAAGGGGCGTTCTGTTTCGAGGAGCCTTGCCTCGCGCCAGCCCCTGCCATCTCCGGTGCAGACCTGAACCTGCCGGACAGCAGCCTCTCCGCTCCAGGCGGCTCCGAAAATCCGGTACGGTTGGCCGACGATGAGATGCGCCCCCTGTACGGGGCGCGCGATCTGCGCTTTGACCTCCATCTCCGCAAGGGGGACCAGCGTGGGTTCCCCGAGGCTGCGCTCCCAACGGAAATAGTCGCGCGCTTGCCAATAGCCAAGGAAGGGTTGCTCCACGACCGTGATATGCGTGATCCACTTGACCCAAGCCATGCCGAACCAGCCACCCACGACCGCGCGTAGCGGGTGGCCGTGATCGCGCGTCAACGGCTCCTCGTTCATCGAATAGGCAAGGATCGTGCTGTCAGCGATGGCCTTCTCAAGCGGTAAACTGCGTGCAAAAGCGATGGGGCCGGGAGAAGCCGTTTTCTTGTTCGTGTCGACGACGCCGCTGTCGGCGCCAATGAGCAGAACCTCACGTGCGGTTCGCTTAATACCGGCCAGTTCCAGAATCTCGCGCAGAAGAACACCTGTCCACGCGGCATTGCCGACGGCGCCGTTCTGCCACTGCAGCCCCTCCCTCGGCGGCACATAGTAGACGCGCCCGTTCCCCGCGCATTCGACGACTGCAGTGAATGTCGTGCTCCGCATCGCCTTGATGCTGTCGAGGTCAAGTTCGATCGGCCGCTCCACCGCCCCGTCAATACGCAATCTCCAGTCTCGCGCATCGAGCTCCGGTGACGGAAAATGGTTTCGCACGAAGAACAGCTCGGTTGGGATTAGCCCATCGGAGAGCGACGCAAACGGAAACTCGGTGTTTGGTGGGGACTTCTGTCGAACTATCAGACTGGGTTGCTGTGGTGTCGGCATCGTCCTCGTCTCCCCTTCCAAGAGCACAACGTCGGCTCTCCATTGCGCGAATTCCCTCGGTCACATCGCTCCTCGCAGTGCGTCTGTCGCATTCCGCCTAAGGGCAGCATTCTAGCACATACCGCGCCTTGCTCGGACCGACCTCGACCGGCAGCAAAGAGCCGTTAGTGGTCAACGCGTCACGGCAATTTTGTACCAGCCGCGGACACCGCGCCCCCGCAAAGGACCAAACTAACCAAGAGCCCCTTGCTCCGCGCAAATCCTGTCGATCAGTGCATCGAGTTCACCTCTCGGCGGGCGGCTTTTGGCCAGCCGCTGCTTGAGGTGCATGATCGGTTCGGCGAGGATTTCATCGAGGCTCTCGGCACAGGTGAAGTCGCCCGCCACACGCTTGACCTTCGAATTGTCGAAAATTGCCGTCCATGCCTTGTCGCCGAGGAGGGAGCCGATCCATTCCGGATTGTACTTGATCAACGTGTCCGTTGGCACATGGACGATCTTCGCCTCCACGCCGAGCAATCTTGCGATCGTCTTTTGAATATCGTCCCAGATGTGGGCTCTGTCCGAGGTGATGTGGAAAATCTCATTCAGCGCGGCCTTTTTACCGAAAAGCCCGACGAAGGGCACGGCGAAGTCGACTGAGCGGGTGAGCGTCCAGGGCGTGTGGCCGTCCCCGGCCACGATGATGGGGTCGCCGTCGAGCATGCGCCTCGCCATGATATCGCTGTCGCCCATCATGATCGGCAGGCCGGTGCGGACGGTGTGGCTGGGGCGGACGATCGTCCATGCAAGATCGCCGGATTTCCTGAGCAGTTCCTCGCAGGCGATCTTGGCCTTGCTGTAGGGCCAGTAAGGATTGATCGCCGGGGTCTCCTCGGAGATCACGTAATGACGCGGCGGCTTTTCGTAGACCGAGGCCGATGAGATGAAGATGTATTGGCCGCAATTGCCCGAAAAGACCCCGATGTCACGCGACACTTGATCCGGCGTGAAGGCGATGAACTGGCAGACGACGTCGTAATTCGCCCTGGCGAGATCGACATAGGCGGCCGATCCAAGTTCGCCGACGATCGAGGTTACCCCCTCAGGCAAGGCGGCGCTTCTCAGGCCGCGATTGAAGACGCTGACATGATGGCCTTCGGCAACGGAGCGTTCGACGCATGGATGGGAGATCTGGCCGGTGCCGCCAATGAAGAGGACTTTCAAAGCCATGGAGTGACCTCAGGGTCTGTGGGCGGGATATGCGGTCACTCTTCATAGCGCGAAAGAGCTTGATCGTCTTCCGCAAATCGCAGGCCACACTGGCGGTCGGCCTTTCAACGGCGGCAAGCGGCTTCGAACTTGCCGCCGCAGGACCGACAGCGTCTATGCTTGCGCCTTGCGATAGGATGCGACGACGAGCCAGATTGCCGAAAGCAGGAAGTAGAATGCTCCGAATGCCGCATAGGGGACGATATCCAGGATCGTCGGCGCCGTGGTGCCGAGGGACTGGCTGATCATGAAGCCGCCGGCAAGGGCCGATTGGGCGCCGCTCAGGATCATCACCCATTGGGCGCCGTAGAGGCGCCAGCGCCTGACGCCGGTATAGAGTTGCAACAGGCCGGAGAAGATCGCCCAAACGCCGAACGCGGCAAGAACCGCATAGGTGCTGCTGCTGACGGCGATGATGACGGTGAGCGTCATGATCGTGCTGACCACGACATTCAGCGCTTGGGACGGGTTGGCCTTCAGGCCGCCGTTGGCCCGGGCGTCGACCAGATTGGCCAGCGCATCCCATAGAGGGTAGATCACCAGCAGAAAGGCGGCGGGGCCAGACTGACGCCCCAACAGAATGGCGGTGGCAATCCAGGTGACGGAGAATGCGGCACGTGTGAAATAATAGGATGGCAGCCAGTTGGACTGGCTTGAGGAAAAGCTTTGCATCGGAGGGTTCCCTGTTTTTTGGCTACCTACTAGTAGGAAGTCTATTGGATCGAGTCAACGCCATGGCCGGACACCTTCTTGTGAGGGGATGAGGACAGCAATAGGCTTGACAATATGCCTACCAAAAGATAGGCGACGCTATGAAAGCAATGGCTTCGACTTCCGATAAAATCCTCGACATCGCACAGTCTCTCATTGTTGCGGGAGGCTATAACGGCTTCAGCTATGCCGATATCTCGGCTGCCATCGGCATCAGGAAAGCGAGCATCCACCATCATTTTCCCACGAAGGCCGATCTCGTCTCGGCGCTGGTGGATCGCTACATCAAGCAGGCGCAGGCGGGTCTGCAGTCTCTGCGCGAGCAGGCCGCAAACCCGGCCGATCAGCTGCAGTTCTATATCGACTATTGGCACACATGCATTCGGGATGCCTCGCAGCCGTTCTGCGTCTGCGCAATGCTGGCGAGTGAAATGCAAATGCTGCCGGACGAGGTCGCATCCCGCGTCCGCGCGCATTTCCAGAATCTCGCGGGCTGGCTAACCTCGGTGCTGGAGGCTGGGGTCGAGCAAGGTCTGTTTCAGCTGGAAAAGCGGCCGGAGGAGCAGGCGCAAATGCTGATGGCATCGGTCCATGGGGCGATGCTGTCGGCGAGGGCTTTGGGCAATACCGGGGTGTTCATCGCAGTCGTTGCCCCTGAGTTTGCGAGGCTGCGGTCAGCGGGTCGCTAGGATTAACCCCTAGTCCGAAGCCGCCTGCTGGTGAAATCTAGTCCCTCAGGTCATTCCTCGCCATCGGCGGCCAGCCCATCCCGCACGATCGCGTAATAGCCGGCAAGCTCGGGAATATCGGCGGCCAGCTTGTCGAAGACCGGGTCCGACGGGGCGAGCGTGGCGGCATATTTGGCGTCGATGAATGCCTGGTGGGCGGCCAGCGCTTTGGCGTCGGCCTTGTGCACGACGGTGAAGACGGGTGAGGGGGCGGTGCGGCCCTTGACGATGATGCGGTCGAGTTCGACGACGATATAGGTGTCAGCGACCAGCCTTGCGGTTTCCTCGCCGAGCAGCAGCGCCACGCCGTAATTCTTCGAGGCGCCTTCGAGGCGGGAGGCGAGGTTGACGCTGTCGCCAAGGCAGGAATAATCGAAGCGGCGGGTCGAGCCCATGTTGCCGACGATGCACTCGCCGGTGTTGATGCCGACGCCCATCTTCAAGACATGCGGCTTGCGGCCGAGTGCGGCCGCCTCCCGCTCCAGCTGACCGTTCAGACGCGAAATCGCCGCCTGCATGGCGAGCGAGGCGCGCACGGCGTGAAGCGCATGGTCGGGGTCGTCGAGCGGCGCATTCCAGAAGGCCATGATGCAGTCGCCCATATATTTGTCGATCGTGCCGCCGTGATCCATTACCACGTCTGAAAGCGGCGTCAGCAACCGGTTGATCAGGCCGGTCAGCTGCTCCGGATCATCTTTCAGCGTCTCGGCGATCGTGGTGAAGCCGCGCACGTCTGAGAACAGAACCGAAAGCGTGCGTCGCTCGCCGCCGAGCTTCAGCTGCGACGGGTCACTCGACAGGCGCTTGACGAGATCGGGCGAGATGTATTGGGCGAAGGCGCGGGTGATCTGACGCTTGTTGCGGCGCTCCTCGGCGAAATCGAAGGCGGCCTGGCCGAAGACAACCGAGATATAGGCGACCGTCGGGCCGAGCGGTGAAACGAAGACATGGGTGAGCCGGATGCCGGCGGCACTGACGGCCGCGAAGGCGAGGAGGGCCGCCACGCTGTTCACGACCGTCAGCCAGCCCGTTGAGCGCCAGACGGTGGCGGCGGCAAGCAGCACCGATATCAGGATGCAGGCGGCTACCGTCGGCAGCCGGGCCTCGGCGATCGACAGGCCGCCGCGGATATTGTCGTAGATCGTAGCCTGGATTTCGACGCCGGAGACTAGCTTGCCGGTATGAACTGTATAGGGTGTGGCGAAGGCGTCGACGCCACCCTTGTCGATGGCGGGCGCATTCTGCAGGCTGAGGCCGACGAGCACGACGCGGTCCTTGAAGTAGCCCGGCGGCAGCAGGTTCTTCGGGTCAAGCGCCTGGTAATAGGAGACCGTGGGATAGCTGCGGGCCGGGCCGAAGGATTGGATAAGCCGGCCGGCAGGCAGCGCTTCGGGCGCCACGCCCGAGGCCTTTGCCAGCATCGCCGCGAAGCCATCCTCATAGCCCGGGATGCGTCGGAAGATGCCGTCACCGCTCAGATCGATCGAGGCGATGCCGGTGACGGCGCCCGCTTCGGTCAATTGCGGCAGGGGTGTCGCCCGGATCAGTTGCGATGCCTGCGGCGTCTCGATCAGCGTCTCGTCGCCGGCCAGCACGACATCGGGGCCGACGGCCCTGGTGATCGCCGCGTCATTATCCGATGATGAGGGTTCGGCCATGATGATATCAAGGCCGATGACGCGGGCGCCGGCGGCGCGCAACTGGCTGATGAGCTCGGCATGCAGGCTGCGCGGCCAGGGCCATTGCGCGTTTATATCGGCAAGCGAGGGTTCGTCGATGGCGACGATGACCGGCCCGCCGGGTGGCGGACGGGGATCGTCGACGGTCGACAGATAGTCGAAGCTTCTGAGCTCCAGCAGCGACCAGGCGGGGAGGCGCGACAGGAGCGAGATGGCGATCAGCGTGGTCAGCGACAGTATCAGGAGCCTGAGATGACGGCTCCTGATCTGCCTAGCCTGCCGGGGCTTGTCCCGCATCCGCATCAGAAGCGGACTTTGAGCGTGCCCTTGAAGGCGCGGCCCCAGCCGGGCACGCCGGGCGTGATCTCGAAGTCCTCATCGAGCAGGTTATAGGCGGCTGCCTCCAGCTCGACCCGCTTGTCGAACGGCTCCCAGACCAGGTGAGCGTCGAGGGTCCAGTAATCGTCGAGCTTGGTGCCGAACCGATCGCCGTCGCGCTCGCCGATATAGTTGGCGGCAACTGTGGCCTTGACCTTGGCTTCGTTCACCCAGGTCAGCGCAATCTGTCCGGAGTTCTGCGGTATGAAGGGAAGGGGGCCACCGTAGATCGGCTCGAGCGGGTCCCTGTTCTCCGAATCCATATAGGCATAGGTGGCGGAAAGACCGAAACCGTTGCCGAGCGCGACGTTGGCAGTGACGGAAGCGCGATCGATGCTGCCGCGCGAAATCGGCAAGCTGGTATCCGAGGGAAGCGAGATCAGCGGAAAATCGATCGAGAAATCGTGGAGTTCCTGATGCTGGTACTCCACCGAAGTGAAGAAGCGGTCAGTCCATTCGGCATCCCATTGTAGGGCAAGCGTATCTGTATAGCCTTGCGGATTGGTGGAGAACTGGTTGGCCTGCAGCCCGAGTATGCCGATTGGGGCAAGGGTCGGCACTGTGGTGTCAACACTTTGCCGCATGAAGGCGGCACGCAGCCAGTGGTTTTGAACCGGCGCCCAGGCGAGGCCGAAGCGCGGCTCCAGCCGGCTGATGTCGATGCCATCGCCTTCCAGGCGCGTGGCAAACAAGGCGTATTCGCCCTTGAGATCGGGCGTGATCTCATGCAGCACATCGACATAGGCGCGACCGATACTGACGGTGTTGTTGGCTGTGCTGGGACCGCTGATGACTTCCGGGATGACCGGGAAGAGAGGAATGATTTCATAAGACCGGGATGAGACGGTCTTGCTGGTGTCTATCCACCCACCCTCGATCCCGTATCGCCAGGTTAGCGGCCCGCTGCCGATGGAATGGCTGAGCGCCCCGATGTAAGTTTTGGATGAGATGTCCTCGACCCCATCAAGGACGGGAATGATGTCTGGATCGGGTAGGGGGAAAAGAGGCGCATCGTCGGCTTGAAGAGAGCTTGCTGTCCGCGATCTGGTTTCCGAATAGAGGAATGCACCGTTCAATATATTTTCATAGGCGAAGGTGTGGCTCCAGCCGATGCCGGCATTGGTTAGCTCGTTCTCCACATCGCGGCGGAAATATTCCGACGTTACTATCGTTCTGATCGGAATGCCCGCCAAATTGAACAGGTCCGTCAGGACCGTGCCCTGCGTTTGCGCGTCCAGCGTTCCATCATTCTTGCCATGGTTGACGAAGGCTACCACGCGATCATCAGGCGTGACCGTTGCCGTCAGATAACCGTTGGCGCCCAGCAGCTTGTTGTCCGTCTGGACATCGCCGAAATTCCGGTAGTCGCGGTCGAGCGCCAGCTCTTCCCAGGTCAAGTTGCCGTAGAAGCTGATCGGGATGGTCTCATTGGAATACCCCTGGATATCGGCTTCACCGATACGTCTTGTATGCCCGTCGACGCTGTTGATGCCGCCGCCGAGCGAGCCTTCGATGAAGGGGACATCGAAGAGCGACGCGGAGCGCGAACGGCCGGAGAGCATGTGCGGAGAAATCAGCAAGCCCTGGATGAAGGATGAGTAGCTCGACGCATTGCCGCGGTTCTGGATGATATTGTCGTCGCTGAAGTTGGCGGCGTTTACGAAAGGAAAGATGCTGCCCTTGATCGACTGGTCGATATAGCCGCTGCCTTCGAAAGGATCGAAAACGGCATCGCCATAATAGCGGCCCCAGGCATCCAGGCCCTGCAGTCGGAAGGCGTTGTTCAGCGTCGAGCCGGCGCTTGCATTGGCGCCAAGACCGCTGTAATCGCCGCCGCGGGCACGCGAGCGACGCAGAAATTCCTGGGCATTGCGGATCGCACCATCAGCGTCATAGTCGTCGATGTCGACGGCCGTGCGGAAGGCTGGAATCGCCGGATCGTTGTTGTCCAGTCGGTCGGCATTGTCGAGCGCCTGCTCGGAGGGGATGCGGTCGCCCTTTTCATAATGGGCGGCGGCGAGCATCAGCTGCGATTGCGAGTGGGTGGGGTTGGCGGTGCTGGCGGCGAGCAGGTCTTCCAGCGCCTTGTCGCGCTCTCCTATCTGCAGGTAGTAGCGGCCGCGGGCGAGAATGGCGATGTCGAAGCCCGGCTCGGCGGCGAGCGCCGTGTCGATCTCGCGCTTGGCTTCCTTCATGCGCCCCTGATCGAGATAGAGGATCGCGAGATTGGCATGCGCCACTGGATCTTGCGGATCGAGCGCGATCGCCTTGAGAAAGGCCTCCTCCGCTTCGCCATTGGCGTCACGCGAACTCTGCAGCAGGCCGAGCGAGTTCAGCGTGCCCGACGAGCCGGGCGCAAGCTCGATTGCGCGGTTCAGGTCCGCGAGAGCGCCGTCTGTATCGCTTTCATAGGCTGCCTTGTATTCGGCGCGGGCGGAGAGCGCCATCGGATGGTCGGGGTCGAGCGCCAGCGAGCGTTCTATCGCCTCCTTCATCTGCTCACGGTCATCGGTGAGCTGCGCCAACTCGGCGCGGACCGCCGGCAGGGTCGGGTCATCGGGATAGCGCCGTTCCGCTTTCTTTATTATCTCGAGCGCTGCGCGCGGGTTTTCCAGGAAGCCTGCGGTATAGGCCTGCATGATTGCGCCATAAGGGCCGGCGCTATTGGCCGGCGGCGGTTCGGCATGGGAGGGGTCAGCGAGGGAGCGGGCGAAATAGCCACCATATTGCGCCATGTTGCGACGCGTCGGGTCGAGCTGCGGCAGGGCCTTCTGGAAGAGCTTTGCGGCATCGCCATAGCGCTTTTCGGAGCCGGCAATGGTGGCGTCAATCAGGTCGACGCGCGCCTGCTGGGCTGCCGTCAGCTTGCGGCCGCGGATATTCTGCAGTGTTGCGGTGGTTGCCTGGCGTCCGTCGTAGGCGCTCTGCGCTTCGGCCAGTTCCAACCAGTCCTCGGTGGTGCGGCGCTCGGGAGCCAGCGCCAGCAGGCGGCGACGCTCGGTCGCCATGCGATCGGCTCGCAGCGGCGACGTCGGCAGCAAGTCGAAGCCGCCGCGCAGGTCCAGATAAAAGAGCATCTGTTCACGGTCGTCAGGATTGACGCTGAGGATCTTGTGCGGCGCCTGGCCAATGGACGCCACGGCGCCTTCGCCCTCACTTACATCGACGCTGCCCTGCGGGTTGCTGAGCGCCACGCGGCCTTCGAGCACGATCATCGAGGTCTTGGCGTCTTCGACGGTCATCGTCCAGTCGGTGCCGCGGATAGCTGCTGCGGCAGCCGGTGTTTCCACAGTCAGGCCCTGGCCGCCGCGCTCGGCGCGTGCCCAGATGGTGCCGGATTGGAGATTGAGCACCGTATCGCCGCTGGCGGCCATCTTCTTGACCTGCAGCGACGAATTGCGACCGAGGCGGACCTGCGTGTGATCGGAAAAGACAATGGCGAGCTGGCCGTTGGCATTGGTGCGCAGCACGTCGCCGGTGAGGAGATCCTGATTGATGTCAACGACGCGCCAGTCCGACACGTCGATGAATCGCACTTCCTCACCGGTCTTGCGGGCAATGACTGAGCCGGCGACCGGCGTGGCGCGCGGCACGGGATCGGCCATTGCCGGCAGTCCGAAACCAGGCACGGCAAATGCAAGCGCCACCCCGATGCGACAGATGTTACTGGAATAACCCCGCATGTCCTCGACCCCATACCCCGCTTCCCCTTTGTCCGCGTAGAGTGGAAAAGTCAAGCATGTTGCACACGTGTTCTTGCTTTCGCCAACAAGTGTAATATCAGGGAAACACTTTGAGGTATGGAGTATTCAGGTGAGCGAATTTGAAAGTGTCACTGAGGTAATGCTGAGCAATCCCTCGAGCGGGGACGTCAGTACCGAGTATTTCGATCATATCAAGAAAATCAATGACATATTTTATGATCAGATCAAAATATCCGATCAGAAGGCGGCTTATATCTTTACTTTCATGCTCGCCTTTCTGGTAAGCTCCAGCGAGGTGAGGGCCGTCTTCAGCCTGGGGCGCTACACCGGCGGTACGCCGGGCAGCATACTGTTCTCCGGCCTGCTTGCCGCAGCTTCGGTCTTCTCAATGCTGTCGGCGATTCTCGTCGTGCTGCCGCGGCGTCTCGGCACCTCCACGTCGCTGTTCTGGGGCGCCTGGCCCAAGCATCGCGACATGTTCTTCGAGGCGGCTGTCCGCCGTGACGAGCGCTACCTCTTCGACCAGTATTTCGAAAACGCCAACATCCTCTCCGCCATCGCCTGCAACAAGTATCGCTGCGTCATCTTTGCCTTTCGCGGGCTGATGGTGAGCGTGATCGCCTATGTGCTGCTCTTGGCGGCGGGGTGAGAGTGAGGCGGCGACCTCAGGGAGGCAGGGCGCGCCGAGGCACGCCCTGACCATTCAATCCTCGACTTCGAGGACGAGCTCGATCTCGATCGGCACACCTAAGGGCAGGCTTGCGACGCCGAGGACGACGCGGCCGGAGAGTCTTTCCTCGCCGAAGACCTGGAGCAGCATTTCGGATGCTCCATCAGCGACCTTCGGGTGGTCGCGGAAATCGCCTTCGGTCGCGATATAGACGCCGAGCTTGACGACGCTGACGACCCTGTCCAGCGAGCCGAGGTACTCTCTGGCGGCGGCGAGGGCGCTGAGCGTCGCCGTTTCGGCGGCCTTCCTGCCGTCCTCTAATGTCAACGCGCCGCCGATGCGGCCGATATACCGCGGCTTGCGGTCGACGACCGGCAGCATGCCGCTGAAGAAGACGAGATTGCCTGTCCGGATCGCCTCGACATAGGCCCCGAAGGGCGTCGGCGGCGGGGGAAGCGTGATGCCGAGGTCCCGCAGCCGCTGTTCCGCGCCGGCTGCCTGCGCTTTTTGATGGTTTACCATTTGCCCAGATGTGCGCCGCCGTCGACGTGCAGCACCTCCCCGGTGATGCGTGGGGCTTCCGTCAGGAAGAGGACCGCTTCGACGATCTCGTCGACATTGGAAATGCCTGCTATCGGAGAGAGCGTGCTCAGGAAATCCTTCGGATTGTCCTTGTGCAGTGGCGTGTCCACGACACCGGGAGCGACGATATTGAAGCGAATTTTCTCGTTCGCATATTCCATCGCCAAGTTTTTGGAGATGGCGTTGATGCCGCCTTTCGTCATCATCGACACCGAAGCGGAGAAGCCGGCGATCGGATGATCGGTCAATGGCGTCGTGATGCTGACGACGCTGCCGCCTGACTTCTGCGCGCGCATCTGGCTGACGGCCAGCTGGGTCAGATGGATGAAACCTTCGAGATTGGTCGAAGACAACGTCCGGAAATCCGTCATCGTGAAATCGACAAACGGCTTGGCCAAGAAGATGCCGGCATTGTTGACGAGCGCGTCGATAGAGCCGAAGCGATCGATCGCGGTCTTTGCAACCCGCGCTGCGGTTTCGGCATCGCCGATGTCGCCATCGACGAGAGCCAGCCGGTCGGAGGCCTCGAAGGCGTCCGAGGCGCTGACCCGGCGCGAGGTGGCGACGACATTGTAGCCGCGCGCGATAAAGGCGTTGACGAGGCCTGCGCCGATACCCTGGGAGGCGCCCGTGACGATGACAGTCTTATTCGTAGTCATGTTGAACTCCGTGATCTGGTTCGGGCAACGTCGCGCCTGATCGGCCGGGTCGCTCGAGATGGGGCCGCCGCGATCGCGCCGCCATCGGCTTGTTGTTCGTTTTCGCAAGAGGAAGATGGCGAAAACTCCATTCCCCGATTAGATGGAAATATCTGGATTCTCTTTTGCATCAGTGCAAAAGTGGGCGCATGGCCGATCTCAACGACATCGCCGTTTTCGTGAAGGTGGCGCAGTATGGCGGCTTCAGCCGTGCGGCCCATTCCCTCGGCATGCCGGTTTCAACCGTCAGCCGGAAGGTGACGTCCCTCGAAGAGCAGCTCGGCGTAACGCTGCTGCAGCGCACGACCCGCAAGCTCAGCCTCACCGCACAGGGTCGGGCCTATTACGACAGGTGCAGCGAGCCGCTCGCCCATCTCATGGACGCCGAGCAGGCGCTGACGGAGACGCAGAGGCAGCCGGAAGGCCCGCTGAAGATCTCCGTGCCCGTCATCTTCGGGCAGGACGTCTTCTACGAATTCATCTCGTCCTTCCTGAGGACATATCCCGATATCCAGATCGATCTCTTCGTCACCAACCTTTTCCTCGATCTGGTCGCCGAGAATGTCGATGTCGCCATTCGTTTCGGCGAACTCAAGGATTCTTCCATCGTCGCGCAGCGGCTCGGCCGGAGTGTGCGCTATCTGGTTGCGACGCCCGACTATCTTGAGGGCAGGGCCCTTCCATCAAAGCCCGAGGACCTGAAGGATCATCGATGCGTGCTCCTGAACGGCCGCAACGGCGAGGCGGATTGGCATCTCGTCAGCGGCCGCAAGTCGGCCCACGTGCGCGTGTCCGGGCCGGTCTCCAGTCGGGACTTCGAGGCGGTCAGCGCCTTTACCTATCGCGGCCACGGTATCGGGCTGCTGCCTTCGACCTATTGCGACGAAGAGATCAACCGAGGCGAGCTCATTCGCCTGCTGCCGGACTGGTCCTCGCCGGAAATCTTCGTGCACGCCGTCTATCCCACCCGCCGCTTCCTGCCGCTGCGCCTGCAGGTTTTTCTGGAAGCGCTGAAGGCGTGGAAGAACCCTTTATGGTCGCCTTTGCGTTGAGGTCCTGGAAAGCTGCATGGCAGGAGAGTCTCTCTATGAGTTCCCCGCAGCGGCCTCGAGGGGCAAGGCAGGCGCTCCTGATATCACTGAAAATTGAAACCCCGCACGAGGCCGGGCGTCCTTCGCCGGCCAAGCTGTGTTACATTTCCCTGCTCGATGCGCGGGGATTTGCCGATGCTGGCCACACTTGCGGTGCTCATGGGTCTTACCGGAGTCGTGCCGACAGCTGGGGCGGGCGCAAACGAGGTTGATGTGACGCTGGTGCTTGCCGTCGACACCTCGCGGTCAATGGATTTCGAAGAGATCGGCATTCAGCGCGACGGTTATGTCGAGGCGCTCAAGCACAAGGAATTCATCGATGCGGTCAAGGGCGGGCTCACCGGCCGCATCGCCATCAGCTATTTCGAATGGGCGGGCTATGTCGTCCAGGATTCGATGATCGACTGGCAGGTGATTGAGACGGAAGCGGATGCGATCGCCTTCGCCGATAAGCTTGGCGCCCGGCCGATAGCCACGCAACGGCGCACCTCGATCTCAACAGCCATCGATCAGGGCGCCAGCATGATCACCACCGGACCCTTTCGCGGCAGGCGTGAGGTGATCGACGTCTCCGGCGACGGTCCGAACAATTCCGGCAGCCCGGTGACGGGCACCAGGGACAAGGCGGTGGCGTCGGGCATGATCATCAACGGGCTGGCGATAATGCTGCGTCCTTCCGATGCTCCCGGAGGGCTCGACAAATATTACGCCGATTGCGTGATCGGCGGCCCCGGCAGCTTCGTGCTGCCGGTCCACAGGATTGAGGATTTCGCCATCGCCGTGCGCCGCAAGCTGGTGCTCGAGATCAGCGGCATTTCACCCTCGCCGACGGTGGAGAGGATAGCCGCCGACGCGCCGACGGCGGACTGTCTAATAGGCGAGAAGCAGTGGCGGGATATATTCGATCGGTGAGTCGCGACCTGATGAGCCCGGAGAGGGTATGCCGTGTGGTTGTCACATGGCATACCGACAAAGCAAAGAAGAAAGCATCTGCCACTCGAAGAGCCTCACCTTGAGGTGCCGACGGGCAAGGCGGCTGCTCCGTGCCGCCACCTATAACGGCAGCTGCCTGCCGGCCTGTTCGCTGACCATGTATTCGGCGTACCAGTCCGGCCAGTTCTCGTCGTGTTTGCCGCCATTGCGCTTCTCGTGTTCGCCGTGGGCCTCGGCGGCGCGGCGGAGGGCGGCCGCGAGGTCGCTCGATGTCGAGAAGGCCGTCTCATCGGCGTCGATGCGTCCTGGCAGGCGTGTGGTGACTTCCTGGAACAGCCAGCCGTTGCCATCGGGATCCTTGAACGAGGCGAAGGAACGATAGCTGCGGTGGTCGGGGTCGCGGCCGGCGATGCGCAGGCGCCCGAAGAGATAGGGCTCGTCCTTGCCGGCGTAGACGCCTGAAGCATCGTGGAAGACCTCGCTCACCTCGACGCCGCGGGCGATGAGATCGCGCCTTGCGGCCTCGACGTCGGAGACGATGAGATAGAGGCCTTGGGCGGAGCCGGGAGCGGCGGCGGTGACATTCTTGCCGAAGATGATCGCGCAACCGGAGCCCGGTGGGGTGAACTGGATCACGCGGAAATCGGCGTCATTGGCGAAATCGGCGTCGAGCCTCCAGCCAAGGCTCTCGTAAAAACGTTTGGCACGGTCGACGTCGGAAACGGGAATGACGACCACTTCGAGCTTGGTGTCGACCGGTCGTGTTTTCATGGATTCGGTTGGGGGTTCACTGCGCATTGCATTGCTCATCTTCAGCTCCCTTGAGGTTTGGACGCATTAAGAATGGCGATACATGTCGGGATCGAGTGGACCACAGCCCGGGTGGAGCGTCGAATCAATTCTTCTGTCGACATGAAGAAGACGGCGGGCCATCCCGCCGTCTGTTGCGCTAGCTTTTAAGCAGCAAGGGCGGCGCGCGTTTTGCCGATCATCAGAGCGGCGCGCGCAGCCTCGCGGCCCTTTTCGACGAAATGAGCGCGGTAGATCTGCGTGTGATGCTCCGTTTCCTGATAGTGATGCGGTGTCAGTGAGACCGACAGCACCGGAACGCCGGTATCCATGCCGGCGCGCATCAGGCCATCGACCACGGCCTGGGCGACGAATTCGTGGCGGTAGATCCCGCCATCGACGACGAAGGCGGCGGCAATGACGGCGGCATAGCGCCCGCTCGCGGCAAGATCGCGCGACAGCAGCGGCATTTCGAAGGCGCCGGGGACGTCGAATACGTCGATCTGTTCGGCGGGAACAAGCTGTTGGAAACCTTCGAGCGCACGGTCGACGATATCGGCGTGCCAGCCGGCTTTGACGAAGGCATAACGGGTGGGTGTCATGGTAATCTCCTTTGGCGTACAGACACATCACCCAAGGCGATCACGAGCATCCGCAGCCAGCCCGGAGGGCAGCAGCAGCGCACGTTCTCTTTCATCCGGACTATGACCGTCGGCTCAGGCATCTCACCTGATCTGCTGACCCTTCCGAGGAAGGCGCTCGCGGGCTCGCAATCGAAACTGCATACCGCCGGTAGGGACTTTCACCCCGCCCTGAGAACGGCGCGGACAATAGGGCCAAGGCGGCGGGCTGGCAATAGGGAAGACGTTTTCGTCCGAAGGGCACGTGCCCCATCACCCTTGCGCAGCGCGCGCATCCACCTACATGCTTCCGCTGAGGACATCCATGTCGAAAAAGCATGCTGCTCGGCCTCATTGAGGGGTAGAGCAGCAATCATGGGAGAGAGCGATGCCAGAATCTTTCGTCGTGCGCCGCGAGGCGCATCTTGCGGCGCCGCCGGCGGCGGTGTTTGCACTGATGACCGATCCCGAGAAGATCCTGCGCTGGATGGGGACGGAGGCCGAGGTCGAGCCGGAGCCGGGTGGGCTCTATCTCGTCAACGTCACCGGCGCCCGTTTTGCGCGTGGCTCGTTTCGCGAGGTGGTGCCGGTGCATCGGCTTGCCTACAGCTTCGGCTGGGATGGCAGCGAGGTGGTGCCGCCGGGATCGAGCCTGGTCGAGATCGACCTGATCGAGCAAGGAGGAGGAACGCTTTTGCGGCTCACCCACAGCGGTCTGCCGAGTGCGGAGCAATGCGCCGGTCATGAGGAGGGCTGGGCGCATTATCTCGGCCGGCTCACGGAAGTCGCGGTCGGGCGGGACCCGGGTCCAGATCCTTTTTACGGAAGGACATGAACGGTTTTCGGCAGGCGACGGGATGCTCCCCAAGCGCTTGACGCTACGGGAAGAACGGTCCGCTGCGGTCAAAAAAAGTGCTGCTTTATCGTCCGCAACATGAACGCGCAGTTCATCTCCAGTTCAATTTGGCGGTCCTAAGGTGATTGCGGCTGGATGAAATGGAGTTTTCGATGAAGGCACTTTCTATCGCGGCTGCCTTGCTCGCTGGCAGCTTCTCGATTGGCACAGCTCAGGCGATGCCGATCGGGGCAATCAAGGTTGAGAGCACTGTCACAAAGGTCGACTACGCCTGTGGTCGCGGCTGGCATCTGACCCGCTGGGGCGAATGCCGGCGCAACTGGCGCCGCCCGCCGCCTGTAGCTTTCTATGGCGGTCCGCCCCGCTGGGGCTGGGAGCGGCGTCATCGCGATTGGGATGGCCCGCGCTGGCGCTATGAGGGGCGCTGGGACCGCGAACGTCGCTGGCGCGATGACTACTAAAACTCTTTGACAGAGGCAAACGAACGAGGGCCGGTGCGATGTTTCGCCCGGCCTTTATCAGCTGAAATAACGCTGCGCTCAGATGCGGCTGACGAGCCAGTGCTTTCCGTCGATCAGCTCTTCGAGCTCGGCCGGATGCTTGACACCGAACTCGAACCATTCGACGAGTTCCTTCGCCTTCCGTTTGCTTTCTTCGGCTGTAAACTCGATCCCATAACGCGCGCACCAGCGCCGAAGGATCGACGTCAGCAACGTCATGTCATTCCCGTCCAGCGGGTCTTTCGGCCAGTATGTCGTGCCCATAGCAACCCCTCAATCGCTAATGACAAGTTCGCACATAATCGAATCAATGTCGCGCAATTTAAAGGTGTTTATTGGGTTGTTTTCCACCGTGATGAATGGTTTTCCACAGACTTGTTTGGAGGTGGGGTTGACAGGGTTGCGGAGGGACTCGGCGGGGGCAAGTGCCGATAGGAAATCCACCACAGGTGTCAGGCTGATGTCCCGGGGTTGCCCGCGTCCTGTTGCAAATGCCAATGTTAACCCATGGATCTGCCTTCCTCCATTGCCTGGCTGATTGACGAGGCTGCGGCTTCGCCCGGCCCCGAACGGTTTCTGGCCGAGCTCGGGCGCCGGCTGCTGGCCGACGGCCTGGAGCTTTCCGGCGGCGCGCTGACACTTTCGGTGCCGCATCCGATCATAGCGCGGCGTAGCTGGCTGTGGCGGGCGGAAACCGGAGCCGTCATCGAGGCGCTGGGGTTTGCCGCCGCACCGCAAAGCGATGCCGGGCGCGAATGGCTAGCCGGGCTCGGGCCGGTTTGGGAGGAGAGGATTGGAGCTTCGCGGGACGGCGCCGTGCTCGGCTGGGCGGGCATCGGCAAGGGGGCAGGGGCGGACGAATTTTCTCCTGATGAAGCCGCGCGGCTGCAGGACGTCGCGCGTTTTGCTGCGGCGCCGCTCGCAGCCCTTGCGGCGCGGGAAGCGCAGGCGGCGCTGCTGGAAGCCTACCTCGGCCGGCGCAGTGCGGCTCGCGTTCAGTCGGGTGCGCTTGCCCGGGGGACCGGCGAAACCATTCGCGCCGCTCTTCTCTGCGCCGATTTGCGGGATTTCACCGCGATTTCCCAAGTGACGGAGCCGCAGGCGATGATATCCGCGCTCGACGCTTATTTCGACCGCGTCGCCGGCGCCGTGCATGCCTTCGGCGGCGAGGTGCTGAAATTCATCGGCGACGGCGTGCTGGCGATCTTTCCCGTCACTGCTGCTTCCGGCAACGGGGCCGGAGCTGATCGAGAGGCCTGTGAGGCGGCGCTTCGGGCTGTCGCCGCCTGCCGCGCCGGCATGGTTCATCTCGATCGGATGCGTGAGGCTGAGGGGCTGGCGCCGCTGCCCTTCGGGGCCGCCCTGCATTTCGGCGAAATCCTCTGGGGCAATATCGGCGCCGCCGACAGGCTTGACTTCACCGCCATCGGCCCGGCGGTCAATCTGGTCAGCCGGCTGGAAGGGCTCTGCAAGCCGCTCGGCCACAGCGTGCTGATCTCAGGCGCCGTGGCGGCGAATACCCAGGCCGCGCTGACGCCGCTCGGCGAGCACGCCCTGCGCGGCATCGCCGAGCCGTGCGCCGTCTTCACTTTGGCTGAGGATTGAGCCTGAGATGAGAACTGTCCGCTTGTGCAAGCAGTGCCGTCCCTTCCCAGAAACAGCGCAAAAGAATCATGATTGTTAAACTCCGCTTTTTTGGCTAAAGCCTCTGCCGGTCAGAGGGGAGTTTTCAGATATGACTCGATACGTACATAAATTTTTCTCGGCCCTCGGCCTGTCCGCAATGCTCGTGGCAGGGGCCGCGCAGGCCGATGACGGCAAGAAAGTCTCGGTCGTCGACGATCGCGGCGTCACCGTCGAGGTTCCGGCACAGCCGAAGCGCCTTGCCTCGATTTCCTATTTCGCAGATGACGTCGCGCTGGCACTCGGCATCAAGCCGGTCGCCAGCACCTATATGACGAAAGGCCGCGAGCCCGAATTCCTGCTGGGCCGGACTTCCGGAATGAAGCAGATCGGCCAGCGCGCTAAGCCCAATCTGGAACTTCTCTCCGAAGCCAAGCCGGATCTGATCGTCGCGATCCGCCGCTATACGGTCGGCAATGCGGCGCAGCTTCAAAACATCGCGCCCTACGTCGCCTATAATATGGAACTGCTCGAAGAGAGCTACAGCGAGACCGCCGCCCTTTCCAAGCTGCTCGGCCAGCCCGAACGCGGCGAGCAGCTGAACGCCGAATTCCGCAAGCATCTTGCGGAATTTGCCGCCAAGGCGCCGAAGGGCGTTCACCCGCGCTTCCTGATCATGTGGGGCGGCGCGACACCCTTCGCCTTCCACACGGAAAATACCTCGGCCTCGATCGTCGCCGCGATCGGCGGCGACAATGTTCCGGGGCCGAAAACTCCGGGCGGCGAGTTCGGCATCGACCTCAGCCTCGAAACCATGCTCGAGAAGGATCCGGAGGTCATCTTCGTCTATGATTCCGGCCCGGATCGCCCGCATGAGAGCAACCCGATCTGGTCGCAGCTGTCGGCAGTCAAGAACAACCGCGTCTTCTACGTCGGCGACCAGTGGGTCGAGACCAACGGCCCGATCGCCCGCGAAATCGTGCTGCGCGAGGCTGCGCACTACCTTTACCCCGACACGTTCCCGGCTGTCGATGTCAAGGCCGAGGCTGCCAAGCTGATCCCGGCCGAACTGCAGAACTAAGTCCAAGGAAAAGGCCTGCGATGAGCCCCCGGCAATCATTCCTGGCCATAGGGCTCATTGTCGCGGCCGCGATGCTGGCGGCGATGCTCGGCTTGCTGGTTGGCGCTAAGACGCTTTCGGCCGAGACAGCGCTGCGCGTGCTCCTGGCGCCCGACGGCAAGCTCGAATCTGTCCTCGTCTGGACGCTGCGGCTGCCGCGCAGCCTGGCGGCGGCCGCCGGCGGGGCGGGCCTTGCCGTTTCCGGCTACTTGCTGCAGACGCTGACGCGCAATCCGCTGGCCGATCCCGGCATTACCGGCGTGACATCCGGGGCGGTCGCGCCGATCGTCTGCTGCTTCGTCTATCTGCCCTGGCTTTCGCCTGCCTATTATCCCTTCATCGGCCTTGCCGGCGGGGTCTTGGCTGCCTCGGTGACATTCTGCGTTTCGCGCGGCGGGCAGGGGCGGCCGCTGCAGCTCGCGCTCGGCGGCGTCAGCGTCTCGCTGTTCTTAAGCGCGATCACCACCTATGTGCTGCTCTTGACCGGGCCGCAATCGGCATCGCTGCTCTTCTGGCTCGCCGGCGGCTTCCAGGGGCGCAGCTGGTCACATGTCCTCTATATGCTGCCCTGGACGATCGCCGGGGTTGCCGGGGCGCTCCTTTTGCGGCGCGTCATCGGCATGTTCATGCTGAGCGATCATGCGGCGGCCGGCATGGGCCTGCAGCTCGGCCTGTGGAAGCCCCTCGTTCTCATCCTTGCCGTCATTCCGGTCGCGGGCGTTGCGCCCGTCGCCGGGCCGGTCGCCTTCGTCGGTCTTGCCGCTCCCCACATCGCCCGGCTGCTGAAACCCCGCGGCACGGGTTGGGAGATCGGGTTGAGCGCCTCGCTCGGCGCGCTGATCGTGACGGTCGCCGATGTTTTCGCGCGCAGCATCGCCATCCCGCGTGAACTGCCCGTCGGCATCATCACCGCAATGCTTGGCGGCCCGATCTTCATCTATCTCGTCCAGCGCGGGCGGCTGAGCCTCGCGGGTGAGACGCGATGAGCGCGCCGGCATCGACATCGGCCGGTTCGGCAAGTCTCGGCATGGCCGTCGCGCTTGGCGTCTTCGCCATCCTGTCGCTTGCGGCGGCTGTCTTCCTCGGCGTCGCCGATATTCCCGTGGCCGACGTCGCGGCCGTGTTGACCGGCGGCGGCTCGGCGGAAGCGCGGCTGATCATTTTCGATATCCGGCTGCCGCGCATCGCCACCGGCATTCTCGCCGGCATCCATTTTTCGCTGGCGGGATATCTGCTGCAGACGATCACCCGCAATCCGCTTGCCGATCCGTCGCTGATGGGCGTGTCGCAGGGGGCGACGCTGTCGGTGACGATCTTCCTGCTCCTTACCGTCTATATTTTCAAACCAGGCTCGAACACGCTGGCTGAACTGCCGGTCGCATGGCTGCCGGCGGCAGGTCTAGCCGGCGGTCTGCTTGCCGGCGGCGTCATCTATCTGCTTGCCTTCCGTCTCGGCCTCAGCGCGCTACGCATCACGCTCTGCGGCGTGGCGGTCGGCGCGGTGCTACATGCGGTGGCGATCGGCCTCATCGCCGGATGGGGATCGGCCCGCATCGAGATCATTCTCGAATGGCTGTCCGGCAGCCTTTACGCCCGCAGCTGGGATCACGCGCTCTTCCTGCTGCCGTTCACCATCGCCGGCCTCACCATGCTGCCGGTGATCTACCGGCCGTTGATGCTGCTGCAGTTCGATGCGGCCGTCGCCCGGTCCTTCGGGCTCGGCTATCGCAGGCAGTTCTCGATCGTGCTGATCGTCTCCTGCGCGCTTGCGGCAAGTGCCGTCGGCGCGGTCGGGCCGATCGTCTTCGTCGGGCTCATCGTGCCGCATCTCGCTCGCTTCCTGGCCGGGCGGAATTTTAGGCTGTCGCTGGCGCTGACGATCGTGCTCGGCGCCGTCGTCGTCGCGCTCGGTGATCTCATCGGCCGGCTACTCGGCCATGCCGAGGAAATCCCGATCGGCGTGGTCACGGCCGTTTTCGGCGTGCCGCTTCTGCTCGCGCTGCTGCGCAAAACCATGTGAGGCCGAAATGCCATTGTCCTGTTCCGACCTCTCGGTCGTCTACAACAAGCGAAAGGCCCTCAGCGGCTTCAGCCTTTCGCTCGAAAAGGGCGAGATCCGGGCGCTGATCGGCCCGAACGGCTCTGGCAAGAGCACGGCGCTGCATGCGCTGGCGGGCCTCATCCAACCGGCTGCGGGCAGGGCGTCGTTCGACGGCGTCGCCGTCGCCTCCATGTCGCGCCGGATGCTGGCAAAAAGGCTCGCCTTCCTGCCGCAGCAGCCGGCCGCACCGGATGAAATGACCGTCGCCCAGCTCGTGCGCCAGGGCCGCTATCCGCATGTCGGCCTGTTCCGCTCTTATGACAGCCGCGACGAAGAGGCGATCGAATGGGCGCTCGAAAACACCGGCCTGTCCGATTTGGCCGACCGCAGCCTGCGTGAATTGTCCGGCGGTGAACGGCAGAGAGCGTGGATTTCAGCTGCACTGGCCCAGGAAGCGGAGATCCTGCTGCTCGATGAGCCCACTTCCTTCCTTGATATCGGCTATCAGGTCGAGGTGCTCGATCTCCTGCATCGGCTGAGCCGGAAGAAGGGCGTGACCATCGTCATGGCGATCCACGACATCAACCAGGCGATTGCCGTCAGCGACCGCATTTCGCTGCTCGAAAAGGGGCAGCTCAGGTTCGATGGCCCGCCGCGTGAGCTTGCCGAATGCAACCTCGTCCAGGACATCTTCCGCGTCAGGGGCCGCTTCGTCCAGGTCACGCCCGACAGCCCGCCGCATTTCGATGTCGAGCTGATGCGGCTGCAGCCGGCAGTATCTAGCGCTTTACCAACCTGAAGACGATTTTCGTCTGGGTGTAATAGTCCAGCGCATCGGCGAAGTCAGGCGTCCAGCCGTCCGCAACGAAGGGGATGAAGCCGTCATATTCGAGCTTGCGTGCGGAGACGTCGAAGCCCGCTTTTTCGAAGGCGCGGCCGTAATCGGTGATCGACCGATCCTGAACGACGGTGTTGGTGCGGTTGGCGACGAGCTCGCGCCATTTCGGCCAGAGCGGATTGTCCGTGTGGCAGCCGGTCACCGCATAATAGACGCCGCCTGATTTCAGTGCCTGGCGGATATCGGCGGCGTGCGCGTCGATATCGGGGACGAGATAGATGACCTCATGGCTGACGGCGAGGTCGAATTCCTCGCTCCAGCCCTCCAGTCTGCCGCCGACCTGATGCTGGATCGGCAGATTGCCTTTCAGCGTCTCGGCCTTGGCGATCGAGGTTTCGGCTATGTCGATGCCGAGCGCCTTGCGGAAGGGGCGGATCGCATAAAGGTGCCGCAGCAGGCCGCCCTGATTGCAGCCGAAATCGAGCACGCTCTTATCGGAGAGGTCTCGCTCGAGCATCAGATCGATCAGGTGGCGCCAGATGGGCGCATGTCCATCGGCCATCCTGTCCTCGGCATCGGGGTCGATGTACCAGGTACCAATGTTTTTCTGCGCATCCTCAGCCATCCCTCACCCTCACATCATGCGGATCGTGGCGCCGGTCTTAGGGTGCGTGATTGTGCTTGGCTAGGGCCGAAGCTGGTTTTCAAGCACCTTTCGCGGCTCCAAGTAACATTGCAAAGAAATGTTTGCAAAGATGTGTTTGCAATAGTACGCTTCAGCCATGAAAGATCCACGCTCCAAGCCTGCGGCAGATGCCGCCGCCTCCCGCACCGTCAGCCGGGTCGTGCCCGAACCCACCGCGCTGAAGGCGTTGGCGCATCCCGTTCGGCTGCGCATGCTCGGCATGCTGAGGATCGACGGCCCCGCCACTGCGACGCAGCTCGCCGTTCGGTTAGGCCTGAACAGCGGCGCGACCAGCTATCACCTGCGCCAGCTCGCCCAATACGGTTTCATCGAGGAAGCGCCGCATGTCTCGCGGCGCGACCGCTGGTGGCAGGCCCGCCACGAGCTGACCTCGGTTCCCCCGAGCGAATCCGAAGGCGAGGCGCTCGATCTCGACATGGCCTTCAACCAGGCGGCTCTCTCGCTGCAGGTCGGCCAGATGCAGCAGGCGCTGGAGGAATATGCCGAGCTGCCGGCGGAATGGCGCAGGGCGACAACGACCGACGACATCATCATCCCAATGACGGCGGAACAGGCCGAGGCTCTGACGAAGCGGCTGACAGGCATCATCCTTGAAGCGATGCGGGCCGCCCCGCCGCTGGGGGAGGCGACTTCCCGGAATCCTGGCATGGTTCCCTTCTATGTCATGCTGCACGCCTTCCCCTATCCGGGCCGGCTGCCGCACTGCGAGCGGGAGGACGAGCGGTGAGAGAAGGCAGGCCATTCCTGGCGCTTGCCGCCGCAGAGACACTTTCACTTTCTGGCACCCGGCTATCGACCATCGCCATCCCCTGGCTGGTGCTGAGCGCCACAGGCAGCCCGGTGCTGACCGGGCTGACGGCGATGATGGAGATGCTGCCTTATGTGCTCGCCAAGGCGCTCGGCGGGCCGCTGATCGACCGCATCGGCGCCAAGCGCATCGCGATCATCTGCGACACGGCTTCCGTGATCGCGGTCGGGCTGGTGCCGCTTCTCGATCTCTTCGCTGTACTGACCGTGCCGGTGCTGCTGCCCCTCGTCTTTGCCATGGGTGTGCTGCGCGGGCCCTCCGATGCCGCCAAGCAGGCGATGGTTCCCGATATTGCTGCGCTGGCAGCCGTGCCGCTCGAGCGGGTGACCGGCACCTCCAGCGCCATCGAACGGCTGGCCTCAACGGTGGGCGCTGCCGGCGCCGGCGCATTGATCGGGTTGATAGGCCCGGGTCAGGCGCTCCTCGTCAACGCCGCCACCTTCGCCGCCGCAGCGCTGGTCGTCGCGACCGGCATACCCGGCATGCGGCGCGCTCCCGATCGGTCCGTCGCGCCGTCGGGCAAGCTGCCTTCCTATCTCGACGATCTCCGGGAAGCCTGGCGCTTTCTCCGCGGCGACGCCGTGCTCGTCAGCATTGTCGCCATGGTGGCGATCACCAATCTGCTCGATCAGGCTTATCACGCCGTGCTGCTGCCGGTCTGGATCCGGGACGCCGGTCACGGGCCGGAGCTGCTCGGCGCGATGTTTGCCGTCTTCTCCGGCGCTTCCATCGCGGGCGCGGCGATTGCCGCTGTTATCGGCGAACGCATGCCGCGTCTGATCGTCTATACCGTGGCCTTCCTCCTGACCGGATTTCCGCGCTTCCTGATGCTCGTGGTGGATGCGCCGCTCGGCTCCGTGTTTGCAACACTCGCAATCGCAGGCTTTGCCTCCGGTTTCCTCAACCCGATCCTGTCGGCGGTGATCTTCGAGCGGATCCCCAAACCGCTGACCGGGCGCGTCACCGCGATGAACACCGCCCTGTGCTTTGCTCTCATTCCCTTCGGCGGCCTCGTCGGTGGCGCGCTGATCAGCACAATCGGGCTTGGCGCGGCGCTGCTCCTCTGCGGCCTCGCTTACCTCGCCGCGACCCTCTCTCCGCTGGCGCTCAAGAGCTTTCGCGGTTTTGACAAGGCGGTGGCATCAGCGCCGCGCGGGCCTAGCCTTGACCTCCGATTTCCTCGATCAACAGATCGATGAAGCAGCGGACGCGCGGCTCCAACACGCCTTTGTCGGAATAATGCGCCACGATTTTCGTGTCGTCGGTTTCTAGATCAGGGAGGACTTGCCGGAGACGGCCGGCGGTCAAATCGGCGGCAATGAGGAAGTTCGGCAGGAGCGCGATCCCGAAGCCGGCCAGGGCAGCGTCGTGGAGGGCTTCACCGCTGTCGAGTCTCAGGCGGCTGCGCCCCTGCGCCTTGATCCAGCCGCCACCGCTGCGAAAGCGCCAGCCCTGCCTTTGGTCGCGGTTGGTGAAGAACAGGCAGTCATGGGCGGCCAGATCCGCCATATCATTGGGGACGCCGCGTTCGGTGAGATAGGAGGGCGAGGCGCAGAGCAGCACCTTGTCACTGGCGATCACGCGCGTGATCAATCGGCTGTCGGCGGCCGACGACTTCGCGCCAATCCCGATCGCCAGATCGAAGCCATCCTCGACGATGTCGGTGGCGTGATCGGTGAAGCTCACTTCGACCTGCACGTTGGGCCACGTGCGAAGATATTTTTCGAGTAAAGGGAGCATGACCAGCCGCCCGAAGACATCGGGAACGGCGAGCCTGAGAACGCCTCGCGGCAAACCACTTCGCCCCGCAATGCTCGCCTCCGCCTCGTCGACCGATGCCAGGATCTGCAGCCCCTGGTCATAGAACACTCGTCCTTCATCAGTCAGGCTGAGTGTCCTCGTCGTACGGTTGAGCAGGCGCGCGCCGAGCCGCTCCTCGAGGCGGGTGACGGCCTTTCCCGCCGCGGAACGGGAGAGGCCCATGGCCTGCCCCCCGGCGATAAAGGTTCCGGCATCGACGACGGCCATGAAGATCAGGATGTCGTTCAGGTTAGTGCGCGGCATGAGGCAACTCGAGCGATTCGACTGCAGCCTTAAGTCGGTCGCGACGTGACCGATTCAAGGCTCGCATCATCAACGCCGACCGCGCCAGTTAGGTCCCGGACGCATCGAAATGATGCCGGCCAACGACAGCTGCCGTTTCGCATTACTACAGCGCATATCGAAGGCTCGCGCCAAGCCTCGCCGTCAGCGCCAGCCGAGCGCCGGAGCGACGTGAGCGAGGATCGCCTCGATGACGTGGGCGTTGTAGTCGACGCCGAGCTGGTTGGGTACGGTGAGCAGCAGTGTGTCTGCCTCAGCAATCGCCTCGTCTTCCGCAAGCTGCTTGACGAGCACGTCAGGTTCGGCAGCGTAGCTGCGGCCGAAGATCGCCCGCGTCTTCTCGTCGATGAAGCCGATCTTGTCGCCTTCGTCGTTGCCGTAGCCGAAATAGGCGCGGTCTCGGTCGTCGACCAGCGCGAAAATGCTGCGGCTGACAGAGACGCGCGGCTGGCGCGTATGGCCGGCCGCCTTCCAGGCCTCGCGATAGGCGCGGATCTGGGCCGCCTGCTGGACGTGGAAGGGCTCGCCCGTCTCGTCGTCCTTCAGCGTCGAGCTCTGCAGGTTCATGCCGAGCTTGGCCGCCCAGACGGCGGTGGCATTGGAGCTTGCGCCCCACCAGATCCGCTCGCGCAGGCCTTCCGAATGCGGCTCGAGACGCAGGAGGCCGGGCGGGTTCGGAAACATCGGCCGCGGGTTCGGTTTGGCGAAGCCTTCGCCGCGCAGCACTTCGAGGAAGACTTCGGCATGATGCCTGGCCATGTCGGCCTCGCTCTGGCCTTCCGGCGGCGCATAGCCGAAATGGCGCCAGCCATCGATCACCTGCTCCGGCGAGCCGCGGCTGATGCCGAGTTGCAGCCGCCCGCCGGCGATGAGATCGGCCGCACCGGCATCCTCGGCCATATAAAGCGGGTTCTCATAGCGCATGTCGATAACCGCCGTGCCGATCTCGATCCGGCTGGTCTTGGCGCCGACGGCGGCAAGCAGCGGAAAGGGCGCGGCGAGCTGCCGGGCGAAATGGTGCACGCGGAAATAAGCGCCATCGGCGCCGAGCTCCTCGGCCGCAACGGCAAGGTCGATCGACTGCAGCAGCGCATCACCTGCCGAGCGCGTCTGCGATTGGGGCGAGGGCGTCCAGTGCCCGAACGAGAGAAAACCGATCTTCTTCATGGCGCGCCTTTTATCCGTTGCATCTCTTGGTGGATTGGTCATCGCATAGTTTCGGTGCGCAAGACAATCGTAACCGGATGGAACCTGCGCTTGGCCGGCGACTCTTGCAGAAGCGGGATGCGAGACAATGCCCGCAAATATCGGGAAATGAGTCGCTTTTCCCGGGCCGAGTATGCAGGCAGCGGTCGTCATTCGGGAACTCCGCTTTCACGGAGGTGTTTGATGGATGCGCCTGTGGCGCCGGCGCTTTCCCCAGGACAGAGAGGCGGAACGATGTCTATCAATCTCGAAAATGCAGTGGTCGTCATTACGGGAGCATCGAGCGGCATCGGTCAGGCCACTGCCGAGGCCTTCGCTCGGCGCGGAAGCAGGCTGGTGCTCGCGGCCCGCAACGGCGAGGCCTTGGAAGAGGTTGCCGAGACGTGCCGGGGTCTGGGTGCGGAGGCGATTTCCGTTGTTACTGACGTCACCGAGCCTGCTGCCGTGCGGTCGCTGGCCGACAGGGCAAAGGCTCTCGGCGATATCGACGTCTGGGTGAGCAATGTCGGCGTCGGCGCGGTCGGTCGGTTCGAGGAGACGCCGATCGAGGCGCATGAGCAGATCATCCGCACCAATCTGATCGGCCACATGAACGATGCCCATGCGGTGCTGCCGATCTTCTTGAAGCAGGACCGGGGCGTCTTTATCAACATGATTTCGCTCGGCGGCTTTGCGGCGGCACCGTTCGCGGCCGCCTATAGCGCCAGCAAATTCGGCCTGCGCGGCTTCTCCGAGGCGCTGCGGGCGGAGGTTGCCGACAAGCCGCGCATTCATGTCTGCGACGTCTATCCCGCCTTCGTCGATACGCCTGGCCTCAGGCACGGCGCCAATTATGTCGGCCGCCAGGTTTCCGCGCCGCCGCCGGTTCTCGATGCGCGCCGGGTCGCCGAGGCGATCGTCGGCGTCGCCAGATCGCCACGCGCAACCACCACCGTCGGCGTGGTCACAACTGCGACGCGGCTCGCCCATCTGCTGGCACCCAATCTCGCCGCCAGAGCGCTCGGCCGGCTGATGGGCGCCTATTTCAAGCGGGCGCCGCGCGCCGTCGAAAGCGACGGCAATCTCTACCGGCCCTCCACCGACGCCGCCCAGATCGATGGTGGGCTGCGATCGCCGCACCGGTATTCGGCGCCGCTCCTTTTCGGTCTGGTCGCGGTTGTTGTGCTCGCGCTTGCGGCTGCCGGGGCAAGGAGGTACCCACGCCGGCGGCTGGCTTCGGGCAACCGGCCTCGGTTTTGGTAGGGGTCGGGTGGTGCAGATGCTGGATGTTTATACGCGTTCCGTGCGGCATAAACCGACGGGAGGCGTCGAACCATCATCTGCGCCCCAAGCCCTCCCTGCTGGCGAGCCGCAGCCACGGACCCAGATGAAAGGCGCTCATCAGCAGGTACATCGGCATCATTCCGCCGACAGGGAAGGCACTGGGCGTGGTCATGCAGATCATGTCGGGGGTGCCGGTTGCCGCCGTCAGCACCGCCATAATGGCGAATGTCGGAGCGGAGGCAAGCGACAGGTAATCGGCGGCGGAGGAGGACATGACAGTCACTCCTTGCCGTAGCGGTCGTGATGGCGCCACCAGATGCCGGTTTCGTTGCGGCCCTTCGGGGCACGGTCGAGCCATTGGTACATGCCCCAGAGCCCGTCCAGCCCGCGCGCATAGCTCGAATAGCTGTGGTAGACGACGCCGTCGATGAGTTCGAAGGCGCTGACGCCGGGGCGGTCGCGGGTGTAGGTAGGGACGTCGGTGCCGGTCATCGAAGCGATCTGGACGATGGGTTCGTCGCTGCCGCGCGACTGCCATTCCGGCACGGGCTTGCCAGTTGGCGGTTCGGGGGCGGGCGGTTCGCGACGGTAGTTGTATTCGATCTCCCCGCGACGCTGTTGCTCCGGGCTGAACCAGACGCTGAAATCGGCGTTAAAATCGCTGCCGGCGGAGGAGGCCCAGGGGAAACTCCAGTCCATGCGCCGCTTGAAGGCCTCAAGCTTTGCGAGCGGCGCGCGCGAGACGGCCCAGAAGGCGACGTCGTGGTTTTCCAGGTGGACGAAGAAGCCGTTGAAGCCGTCGGCGATCGAGGAGCAGGAGGGGCATGCGGCGCTGTAATCCGGTCCGAACATGAAGTGATAGATCAGGAGCTGCGAACGCCCGCCGAACAGATCCTTCAGCGAAGCTTCGCCGCCTTCGGTATCGAAGCGGTAGTCCTTGTCGATCCTCACACGGGGCAATTGCTGGCGTTTGGCCGCCAGCGCATCGCTTTGCCGCGTCAGTTCCTTTTCCTCCTCGAGCAGATCAAGTCTCGCCGCCAGCCATTGCTCGCGGGTTGCGTTCAGCATTGCCGTCATGGTCTTCTCCTTTGCCTGTCTCTCGTCGTAACATCCGGCGCGGTTGCCTGCCGTTGAGCGAAGATTACGGCGGGAGGACAAATGCCGGGAGTGACAAGTGTGACGGGATTTGAATGGACTCGCTGATTACGGCCGCTGCACAGGCGCTGGCATCCGGCGATACGCTTGGAGCGCTGAAACGGGTGGCGCTGCGCGACGACGCGCCGGCGTTGGCGCTGCGCGGCATCGCCATGGCGCAGCTCGGAGATCTCATCCGCGCCAAGGCGCTGTTGAAGAGTGCCGCGCGCGCCTTCGGGCCGCGGGAGGCCGTGGCCCGCGCCCGCTGCGTCGTCGCCGAGGCCGAGATCGCACTCGTCTCGCGCGATCTCACCTGGCCGCCGAAGGCGCTGGAGGCGGCGCGCAAGGTTCTGGAAGCGCATGGCGACCGGATCAACGCCGCCCATGCCGGTAATATCGCCATTCGCCGGCTGATGCTGATCGGCCGCCTCGACGAAGCCGAGCAGGCGCTGGCTGCGCTCGACCCGACGCCGCTGCCGCCGCCATTGCGGACCGCCCATGAACTTGTCGCGGCCGGCATCGCCGTTCGGCGCCTGCGCACGCAGGTGGCGCGCGCAGCACTCGAACGGGCACAGCTTGCGGCCGAGCGGGCGAATATGCCCGTGCTGGCGGCGGAGGTCGAAGCCGCTGGACATGTGCTCGATCTGCCTGCGGCGCGGCTGGTTTCGCGTGGGCATGACCGGCCGCTGCTGCTTGCCGAGGTGGAGGCGCTCTTTTCAAATGGCACGCTCGTCGTCGACGCCTGCCGCCATGTCGTGCGCGCGGGCGGTGCGGTGGTGCCGCTGGCGAGCCGGCCAGTGCTTTTCGCGCTTGCCCGTGCGCTTGTCGAAGCCTGGCCGGCAGATGTGTCGCGGGGAGCGTTGATCGCACGCGCCTTCCGCGGCAAGCATGCCGATGAATCGCATCGCGCCCGGCTGCGCGTCGAGATCGGCCGGCTGCGCGCGGAACTAGCCGGCCTGGCGGAAGTCTCGGCTACCAAGCGCGGTTTTGCCCTTTCCCCTGCCGGCGCTTCTGAGGTTGCCGTGCTTGCGCCGCTCGTCGAAGGGCCGCATGCGGCGGTGCTCGCTTTCCTCGCCGATGGCGAAGCGTGGTCGAGTTCGGCGCTGGCAATCGCGCTCGGCACCAGTCCGCGCACCGTGCAGCGGGCGCTGGATGCGCTCGCTGGCGAGGAGAAGGTGCAAGCGATCGGACGCGGGCGGGCACGCCGCTGGATGAGCCCGCCGCTCTCCTCTTTCCCGACGATCTTGTTACTCCCGGGACCACTGCCGAGCGACTAGTATGGGTCAACCGACATGGAGGAAGACATGAAGACATCGGCTGCGACCATTCTGCGTGAATATGGACCCTTTCCGGGTGCTGAGCGCGTTCACGGCGTCACCTTTGACGGCCGGCATGTCTGGTTCGCCTCAGGCGACAGGCTGAACGCGCTCGATCCCGAAAGCGGTGAGGTGGTGCGGTCAATCGAGGTCGCCTCCCATGCCGGCACGGCCTTCGACGGCGAGTTCCTCTATCAGATCGCCGAGGATGTCATTCACAAGATCAACCCCAAGACCGGCCAGATCCTTTCCACCATCCCGGCCCCCGGCAATGGCGGCGATTCCGGCCTTGCCTGGGCCGAGGGTACGCTCTGGGTCGGCCAGCATCGCGGCCGCAGGATCCATCAAATCGATCCCGAAACCGGCAAGATCCTGCGCACCATCGAATCCAACCGCGTCGTCACAGGCGTCACCTGGGTCGACGGCCAGCTCTGGCACGGGACCTGGGAGGGCGACGACAGCGACGTCAGGCGCATCGATCCGCAGACGGGCGAGGTGCTGGAGCGGCTCGACATGCCCGAAGGCGCCGGCGTCTCGGGGCTGGAATCCGACGGCGCAGGCTGCTTCTTCTGTGGCGGAGGCAATAGCGGCAAGATCCGCGCCGTGCGCCGGCCATGAGCGCTGCGCCGCCGGGCGCGGGTGCTGCTCCTTAAAAGAAGGAGCTTTGGCGCGATATCCGTCTGCTTTAGCTTCAGGCGCGGCATTCCCCCGAGCCCCTCATGCTGAGGTGCGCAGCCCTTAGGGCGGAGCCTCGAAGCACGCGCCCAAACGCTGCTCCTTGCCGCCCCCGTCGCCAGCACGTCCACATTCGCCGTTGCGGCCCCGGGGGATGAGGCTCTCTTGAGTGCCGGCACCAACCAATTGATTATGCGGAAACAAAATCGCTGAGAATACGCCGGTTTATGCAGACCCATCATCTTTGAATAAAAGCGCCATTCCGATCGCATCGATGAACCGACCATCGATGCGCGCGGCGCGACGGATTATGCCTTCGCGCACGAAGCCCAGTTTTTCATAGAGTGCGATGGCACGGCTATTGTCCTCGTACACATCGAGTTCGATCCTGATAAAACCAGCTTTCCGCGCGGCTCTCAAAGTCATTTCGATGAGCTTCCGTCCAAGACCCTGGCCGCGATAGGCGGGAAGAATCCCCATGCCGAGCTTTCCGCGATGAGCGTGGGACGGGAAGAAATGCCGGCTGATGTCGCACCAGCCGACGACCTCTTCGCCAATCACGGCAACGAATTGCGGATTGCCCTTTGCGATCATGCCCATTACGAACTCACGCGTCTGAGGCAGGGGCGTGGCTTCCAGCATAGATAGGTACTTTTTCTCCCGCGCAACCACGTCGAGGGCGCGATGAAAACTGTCGATATGCGCAGCAGTGATCGGTTCGACGCTGATGCCTGACGTTTTGGGTGTCGTTGCGGCCACAAGCTCTCCTTCGCAGACAGCGAGATATCCAAGACAGACATGTCGCGGACACGCACCGAAGCGCATAATTCACCGTCCGTCAACTTTTGCGTGTCAACCGCTTGGCCAGCTGGCCAGGGTACGCACGGTCATGATCGGCAACAGACCGGCGATAACAAGCGCGCGCCCCATTCTGCCGAGTTCGATAAGGATGCAAATCGAGGCGGGTAAGGAATTCATCGCCGTCTCTGTCAAGTTCATCGACGGAAAGGCTGCTGAAAGCGTCGCCCATTATGCGCGGCTGGAAGGATTGCATTTTTCTCCTTCGAAGGGTGACGGCGAGCGGGCGCAAGTGCCTGTCTTGTCTCATGACGGTGGGGTGGTCGGCTATCTCGTGTGGCAGCCGATCCGCCCGGGCTTCATGCTGCTTCAGCAGGTGGCGCCGGCGGGGCTCGGCTGTCTGGCCCTGCTGATCGCTGCGGTGTTCTGGCTCGGACGGGGATTGCATCGCACTTCGCTGACCCTGCTGGACAGTCAGGCCGAGCTCACCCGCCACCGCAACCATCTGGAAGAGATGGTGGCGGACCGAACGGCCGAAATCGAAAGGCAAAGGCAGGAGCTGGACCGCCTGCTGGTGCACGAACGCCAGGTGAATGCGCTGCAGCGCCAGTTCGTCGCCATGGCTTCGCACGAATTTCGAACGCCGCTTGCCATCATCGACGCGGCCGCCCAGCGGCTCTGCCGCTCGACGACCAACGTCAGCGGTGAGTATGTTCACGAAAAAGCCGGAGTGATCCGCAGCGCGGTGGTGCGCATGGTCGATCTCATGGAGAGCATCCTTGCCAGCGGCCGGCTCGAAACCGGAAAGATCATACTGAAGCGGAGCGAGGGTGATCTGAAAGTCTTGCTCATCACCTGCTGCGATCGACAGCGCGAGCTTAGCCTTTCGCATGTCTTTCATCTCGATCTCGAGCTCATACCTGGCATATTGACCTTCGACCGAAGCGCGATGGAGCAGGTCTTCACCAATCTGATTTCGAACGCCATCAAATATTCGCCCGATCAGCCTGATATTTATGTGCGCGCGCGGGTTGACGAGAAAATGGTGGAAATCACCATTACCGATAGCGGCATCGGCATGGACGCGGATGATCTGCCGAAACTGTTTCAACCTTATTATCGCGCCCGCAGCGCGACGGGCATTGCCGGAACCGGCCTTGGCCTCAACGTCGTCAAGCAGGTCGTCGAGCTCCACGGCGGCACCGTCGAGGTGACGAGCGAGCTTGGCAAGGGCACTACATTTGCCATTTCTCTGCCAATAGAATCTCTATTGTCGGATCAACAAGTCGCAGCTTAAGGAAGAGCTTATGGTTACAGTCCTGTGCATAGAAGACGAAGTCGAGATCCGGAATCTCCTCGTCGAAGAGTTGAACGAAGCGGGCTACAGGACGCTCGAGGCCTCGAACGGCGCAGAAGGCCTGGAAATGATCCTATCGAAATGGCCGGATATCGTCATCAGCGACATTTCCATGCCTGTTATGGATGGGCATCAGCTTCTGGCGGAAATCCAGATCAATCATCCGGAGCTCTCCAACATTCCCTTCATCATGCTGACGGCGCTGACAGACCGGGAAAACACGCTCGCCGGCCTGCGGGCCGGGGCGGCGGATTATCTGACGAAGCCGCTCGACTTCGACCTGCTGCTTGCCAAGCTGGAGGGCTGCGTGACGCGGCTGGAGAACGATAAGGCGCTCAATCGGTCGTTTTGATGGGTGGGCGAGACCAGCGCGTCCGAAATCGTTGGCTGATTCGATCGGCGTGCTGTGTGGCACCCCCTCTGGCCTGCCGGCTATCTCCCCCACAAGGGTGGAGATCGGCAGGAGGCCTGACCTTCGCGGATCACCAATGTTGCGCAGTTTGCGGCGTTATTGTTTGGGGAAACCGGCGCTTCCAGCCGATCTCCCTCATTGTGGGGGAGATGGCCGGCACTGCATGACCTTTCGGTCGCTCTGATGTCCTACCGTTTTTCCGAGGGATGTGTTGTAAGCTTTATCGTGCGGCCTTTCCCAACACGTCCCCCAACGCCGCAAACACTCTCTCATCCAGCGTCTGCGACACATTGAACCGCATGAAATTCGTCGCCGATTGCGACAGGCTGAACGCATTGCCCGGCGCCAGCACGATCCGCTTTTCCAACGCCGCCCGCGCGACATCAGCTGCGTCGAGGCCGTCCGGCAGTCGGCACCAGAGGAACATGCCGGCCTGGGGCTCAAGCCAGGGTTTTATCCCCGAACTTTTTAGGCGCGCGGAGACTTCGCTCATGACGCGCGCCAGCCGCTGCCTGAGCATTTCCATGTGTTTGCGGTAGCCGCCGTCGCTCAAGACGTTGAGCACCAGCTCGGCCGTCATCCGGCCGCCGCCGAAGGAAGTGGCGATCTTGAGGTCGGTGAGGCCCTCGATCCATTCGGGCCTGGTGGCGATGAAGCCGCAGCGGGCGGAGGCCGAAAGCGTTTTGGAAAAGCTGCCGATATGGATGACCCGCTCGAGCCCGTCGAAAGCGGCGAGGCGGGGCGCTGCCACATATTCGAAATCGGCGAAGATATCGTCCTCGACGATGGTGAGGTCGAACTGCTCGGCGCACTTCAGCACCCGGTGGGCCGTGACGGGAGAGAGTGTCGCGCCGGTGGGATTGTGGATGGCCGAGTTGGTGATGTAGAGCCGGGGTCGATGTTCGGCGAGCGTCTGTGCGAAGAGTTCGAGATCGGGGCCTGACGGTGTGTAGGGCACGCCGACGATCTTCGCCCGGTGGGCGCGCAGCAATGCGTGAAAGTTGAAGTAGCAGGGGTCGTCGACCAGCACCGTGTCGCCGGGTTCGAGCAGGAAACGGCAGAGAAGGTCGATGGCCTGCGTGCCAGACTCGGCGAGCAGGATCTGATCCGGCGAGGCCTCGATGCCACGCTCGCCCATGCGCCGCGAAATCAGCTGGCGCAGCGGCGGCAGACCGAGCGGCGAGCCGTAATCGGCAAGGGCCTTCCCCTCGGCGCGCGCAAGCGTTCTGAGTGCCCGGCGCACGCCCTCGCCGGGCAGCCAGGAGGGCGGCAGCCAGCCGCAGCCGGGCTTCAGATCGGCTTCATCCGCCTCCAGCGATTGCCGCGAAATCCAGAAGGGGTCGACGGCGCGGTCGAGCTTCGGTCCGGCCTCGGTCAGCGCGAAGGGGGCCGCTTGGTTGGCGACATAGAAGCCGGAGCCCGGCCGGGACATGATCGCGCCTTCGGCGACCAGGCGCTCATAGGCGTCGACAACGGTCGAAGTCGAGAGCTTCATGCTGGCTGCGAGGCCGCGCACCGAGGGCAGCCTTGCCCCTGGCGTCAGGCTGCGACCGGCAATGCGCTGCCGGATCGTCGTCATCACCATCTCGACGCGCGTGCGTCCCGCTATCTCTTCGTTCATCCGTACTGCCTTTTGAACCATAACAGTTTTGCAAAATCGTATCAGACCGTCACTGTCGTGGCTATCGGTTTTGGCGGATAAGACTGGACGGCCCGTTCTTGCGAATTCGATTCAACTAACGCGCCTCAGGTTATTGTTTATGCATGCCGTTCTCTCAAGGCCGCAGGGTTTCGACGGCATGTGTCTCGGAAGGAATGCATGATGGAGCGAATGACGGCAGGGTGGGTCAATGGTTTGATCGGTGTGGTGATCTTCAGCGGTTCGCTGCCGGCGACGCGCTTGGCGGTGGCGCAATTCGATCCCGTCTTCCTGACCGTTGCGCGCGCGGCGATCGCCGGGCTGCTGGCGCTCTGCCTGCTGATCGTCTTTCGTGAGAAGCGGCCGGCCGGGCGCGATATCCTCTCGCTCGCCGTTGTCGCGCTCGGCGTCGTGATGGGCTTTCCGCTGCTGACCGCGCTGGCGCTGCAGCATGTCACGTCAGCCCATTCGATCGTCTTCGTCGGTCTGCTGCCTCTTGCAACGGCCATCTTCGGCGTCATCCGCGGCGGTGAGCGGCCGAAGCCGGCCTTCTGGTTGTTCTCGGTTCTCGGCAGTACGCTCGTGGGGGGCTTTGCCCTGACGCAAGGCCTGACGGCCTCGCCGGTCGGCGACCTGCTGATGCTTGCGGCAATCCTTGCCTGCGGTCTCGGTTATGCCGAGGGCGGCAGGCTGTCGCGCACGCTCGGCGGCTGGCAGGTGATTTCCTGGGCGCTGGTCCTGTCGCTGCCGATCATGATCACCGTCGCGTTCATCTACCGGCCGGCAAGTTTCGCCGGAATAGAAACGCCGGCGCTCGTCGGACTTGCCTATGTCTCGCTGTTCTCGATGCTGATCGGCTTCATCTTCTGGTATCGCGGCCTCTCTCAGGGCGGCATCGCCGCCGTCGGCCAGTTGCAGTTGCTCCAGCCCTTCTTCGGTCTGGCGCTTGCCGCCACCCTGCTGCACGAGCCGGTGACGTGGGCCATGCTCGGCGTGACGGTCGCGGTCATTCTCTGCGTGATGGGCGCGCGGAAGTTCGCGAGGTAGTGGCTGCCTCAGGCCACAAAGCTGCCGCTCAATCGTCAGCAAATAGCCCTGTTGTCGCCGCACCGAGCCCTTTTCAGCCTTCATCGTTGCGACCTCGCCAGCCTTTTCTAGCGGCTGAGCGATCGACCGAGGCGGTCTTTGCTGCCGTCCAAATCACCGGAAAAGGAATGAAAATGATCACTCGTTACACATCCCTCGCAACGATGACAGCCGCGGTGTTCAGTCTGCTTGCTCTCAGCCCGGCATCCGCGACCGAGCTTGCCCAGGCACAACAGCAGCCGCCGGCACAGGGCCAGGCGCCCATGCAAGGACAGGGTGGTACCGGTGCGGCTTCCCCTGTCAGTGATCAGAAACTCGAGGCCTTTGCCGTTGCCTACGTGCAGGTCGATAAAGTCAGGCAGGAATATTCCGCCAAGATTGACGCGACGAAGGATCAGGCTTCGAAGCAGAAGCTGCAGGATGAAGCCAAGAAGCAGATGGTCGAAACCGTCCAGGCCTCTCCCGACATCTCCGTCGAGGAATATTCCTCGATCCTGACGGCCGCGCAAAGCGACCCGGCTCTCGCCAAGAAGGTTCTGGACAAGATCGGCACCCCGCCGCCGGCGCAGCCGCAGCAGCGATAGGCTTGTGCCTAAGGCCGCAGCGCCCGCCGTTTGTTCCGGGCGCTGCCTGGAAGCCGATTGCGGTTGCGGTTGGCGGAACTCCGGCATTTTCCTTAGAACGACACGAGGGACGGACGGAAACTTCAATCGCCCGTCCCAATCCTGACGTCATCTCACTTGGCGGGTACGACGAGCGCCTCATCCTTGCGTACAATATAAGTCGCCAATTCCGAGCCCATGCCGCTGCCGACGTTCTTTGCCGAATGCACCACGCCGGAGGGAATGAACAGCGACTGACCGGCCTTGAGCGTCACCGGCTCCCTGCCTTCGAGCTTGTATTCCAGCGTGCCCTCGAGAACGAAGGCGATCTCTTCGCCCGGATGCGAGTGGTTCGGCGCGAGAACGCCCGGGGCGATATCGACGCGCACCTGGACGACTTCGTGGCCCGGCACGTCTATATCGTTCTTGATGAGGTCGGTGCGCTCTATCGGCTGCTCCGCATGCGCTGCCGCAGCGCCGCCGAGAACGAAGGCGAGCGCCATGGCCTGGATCATTTTCATCGTGTCATCCTTCCTGAATTGACCGTTCCGGCTCGTTGGCCGCATCGCCATTTCAGTCGATGATTGAACCAGGCATGTGTCTGGAAACCTGCCTTTTTGTAAGCAAGTGTATCCGCGGACCCGACCGGGAGTCTGCAAGAGCGGGGTTTCCTACGCGAACCGCATCGCGGATCTCGCGCGCGCCTTCGCCGCTTCTTCCTCGCGATCGCGAGGCGGCTGAGACGTCTCCAATGAATCGAGCAGTTCGCGGGCGCAGGCAGCGATCGAACCCACCGCGCGTTCGAACGCGGCCTCATTGCGCTTCGACGGCTTGGTCGTGCCGCTGAGCTTGCGTACGAATTGGAGCGCGGCATCGTGAATCTCTTCGTTCGTCGCCGGCGGATCGAAATTGAACAGGGGTTTTATGTTTCGGCACATGGTTTGCTCACGTGATATCTCTTCGCCGCCGGAGGGCAGCGGCCTTGCATGAAAAGTAATCGCGTGAGCGCGAAATGCAACGGGGCCTGGAAGATGGGCGGGAGAGAGGCGGTCACGGGGGGCCGGCCTTTTTCGCCGTGCCGTGTGGCACCCCCTATGCCCTGCCGGGCATCTCCCCCACAGGTGGGGAGATCGGATGGGCGCGATGGCTTCCCCAAGCAAAGACCGTATAGCTGCTGCGCTGCGGCGGTGAGGGAACGATGGTCCAACCTCTTGCCGATCTCCACCCTTGTGGGGGAGATGCCCGGCAGGGCAGAGGGGGTATGCCGTACCGCTCCCCGGCAAGGGAGATCCCGTCGCTCTCACCCTCAAGCCGCCGACGTCGAACCTCTCACGCCGAGTGTCGCAATATCCGTCACCCCGCCCGATGACTCGAAATCGAAGATCTTCTGCGTCACCAGCGCAGCCGCGCCCCTAGCCCAGGAGTTATCCTCCCAGTCGGGCAGCAGCGGCGGGGCGGTGCGGAAGGTGCGGGCGGCAAGCGCTTCGCGCAAGGGCGTGAGGAAGGGGTCTCCGAGCGAGACGGCTTCGCCGCCGGCGACGATGACTTCGGGGTCGGTGATGTTGACGAGGTTGGCGAGTGCGGTGCCGATCCCGCGGCCGGAATGGGCGACGAGGGCGGTGGCGGTGGCGTCGCCTGAGGCGAGCGCTTCGCGGAGTTCGGGGAGGCTGAGTTCCTCGCCGCGGCCGGTCGCCTCGCGCCAGCGGCGCAGCATCGAGAGTTCGGAGTGGTAGGCCATCAGGCAGCCGCGCTTGCCGCATTCGCAGAGGCGGCCGTTCTCCTCGAACAGCGTGTGGCCGAACTTGCCGGCAGCGCCATTGGCACCGCGATAGAGCTTGCCGTCGATGACGAGCGCACAGCTGATACCGACGCCGACGGCGAGCACGGCCATGTTGCGGTGCTGGCGGCCGAGGCCGAAGAGCTGCTGGGCGATGGCGTAAGCGTTGGTATCGTCTTCAAGCCAGACCGGCACGTGGACGCGGCTTGCGACGAGCGCGGCGAGGGGGACGTCGTCCCATTTGAAGCGGTGGCTGCGCACGCAGGCTGCTTGTTCGTGGTTGATGACGCCGGGCATGGAGATGCCGATGCCGGCGAGCTTGGCTTTCGGCCGGCCGGCGAGCTTCACCAGTTCGGGCACGGTGCCGGCGAGCAGGTCGGCGACATAATCCGGATCATGGCCCTCAAGGCCGACGCGCATGGCGGCGACGGGATTGGTGGCGAGATCGGTCGCCACGCATTCCACCGAATCCACCATCAGCTTGAAGCCGAGGGCGAGCGAATGCTCGTAATTGATCTCGACTGGGATCGGCCGGCGGCCGGCGAGGCCGGGCACGGCCTTGCCCTCGGTGACGATGCCTTCCTCCAGCAGGTCTGAAACGACGAAGGTGACGGCGGCCGGGCTCAAGCCGATCACCGTCGCGATATCGGCGCGGCTCCTCGGCCCTTCGCGGCGGAGAAGGTTGAGGATGAGGCGTCGGTTCATGGCTCTCGCCGTGGTCTGGTCGCCTTTCAGCTTCACGATGCATTCCTTAATTTTGTAAATTAATTATTGCGGGCTGAAAAGATCTATGCATAAGTTCCGCTGCGGATCAACTCAGCCAAGCGTTTTATCGCTGGAATTGGCGGGTGATCTCCGCGTTGCAAAACCTGGTCAGTCGTTCCACGGGGAAGGCGATGGCTGGGAGTTGTCGATCGATCAACTGGGAGGAATTCAATGGCATTTTTGAAGCAATTTCCGTCGACTACCCGCAGGCGCTTCCTAAAGGGTGCGGGCCTGGTTTCTGCCGCTGCCGTCACCGGCAGCTTCCCGATCCCGGCGATCGCGCAGGTCCAGGAGGTCACCATGATCTCCGACGAAAACAATGCAGCTGCGCTGGACGCGCTGAAGGCAATTGCTGCTGGCTTCAGCAAGGAAGCCGGCGTCAACGTCGTCATCAACAACATGGACCATGAGGCCCATAAAACGGCGATCCGCAACTATCTGGTCGCCGGCGCGCCCGATGTTTGCTCCTGGTTTTCGGGCAACCGCATGCGCGCCTTCGTCAAGCGCGGCCTGTTCGACGATATTTCCGATCTCGTCGAGAAGGAGAAATATAAGGACGTGCTCGGCGCGACCATCGGCGCCGTCACTGAAGACGGCAAACAATACGGGCTGCCCACCGGCGGCACGCTCTGGGGCATGTTCTACCGCAAGGATGTGTTCGAGCAGCATGGCCTGACGGTGCCGAAGACGGCCGAAGAATTCATGGCCTATGGCGACAAGTGCAAGACGGCGGGGATCACGCCGGTTGCGATGGGCACCAAGGAATTGTGGCCGGCGGCCGGCTGGTTCGACCAGATGAACCTGCGCATCAACGGCCTCGACAAGCATATGGCGCTGATGAACGGCGAGATGAGCTATCTCGATCCGGCGCTGACGGCGGTGTTCGACCAGTGGGAAGCGATGATCGGCAAAGGCTTCTTCACGCCGAACCACACCTCCTTCGGTTGGCAGGAGGCCGCCGCACTACTGGCACAGAAGAAGGCCGGCATGATGAACCTCGGCGCCTTCCTGCGTTCGGCCTTCACCGAAGCTGATCTGCCGCAGCTCGCTTACGCGACCTTCCCGGTGCTCGATGCCAAGATCGGCCATTTCGAGGAGTTCTCAGTCAATTCGATCCACATTCCCGCAAAGGCCAAGAACAAGCAGGGCGCACGCGAATTCCTCGCCTATTTCTATCGTCCGGAAAACCTGGCCACCTATCTGGAGCCGGGCGGCAACGTGCCGCCGCGCAACGACCTGCCGCCCAGCAACGATCCGCTCGTCAATATCGCTGTCGAGACGATGAAGACGGTGCAGGGCACCTCGCAATATTACGACCGCGACAGCGACCCGGACATGGCCCAGGCCGGCCTCGTCGGCTTCCAGGAATTCATGGCCAAGCCGGAACGGCGCAAGGCGATCCTGACGCGGCTCGAGGGGACCCGGAAGCGGATTTATAAGATCTGAGCTTGCTGCCGGACCGCGCTTTTTACTCGACGTCATCCTCGGCCTTGTGCTGCCTTGTGCCGAGGATCTGCTGCCCTATCGGTTCGGGGTTAGATGCTCGGGACAAGCCCGAGCATGACGAAGGAGGGGTGGCAGGCTTTGCCAGCATACCGAGGGCGTCGCTTTACTCCCGGCGGCGCCCTCCCTCCACTCGACGTCATCCTCGGCCTTGTGCCGAGGATCTGCAGCGCATCGACGTGGTCAGATGCTCGGGACAAGCCCGAGCATGACGAAAGGAGGGGTTGGCGGGCTTTGACAGCGACCTGAGCGCAGAAAAGCTCATACGAATAACATGAGGGCTCCTGACATGCAGACATTATGGCGCCGCCAGCGGTGGTGGCTGACTCCGACTCTGCTCATCGCGCCTGCGATCGCGCTGTTCTTCACCGTCATCCTGCTGTCGGCGGTGCGCAGCGTCTGGATCAGCTTTCACGAGTGGGACGGTTTCGGGCCAATGGTCTGGATCGGGCTCGGCAATTACGTCGAGCTCTACAACGATCCGCAATTCTACGTGTCGCTGAAGAACAATCTGATCTGGCTGATCATGTTCATGGCAGCGCCGCCGATCGGGCTGTCGATCGCGCTCTTGGTCAACCAGAAAATCGCGGGCATGCGCTTTCTGAAGTCGCTGTTCTTCATTCCGCTGGTGCTGGCTTCGGTGACGGTGGGCGTCGTCTTCACCTGGGTCTATACGCCGGAGTTCGGGCTGCTGGCGCTGATCTTCCGCGCCTTCGGGGCGGTGGCGCCGGCGGTGCTTTCCGATGAGCATTTCGTCACTTTCGCGATCGTCATCGCCGCGCTCTGGCCGCAGATCACCTTCTGCATGGTGCTCTATCTCGCCGGCCTCAACAATCTGAGCGAAGAGCTGATCGGCGCCGGCCGGGTCGATGGGGCGAGGGGCTGGAACATGCTGCGCCATATCGTGCTGCCGCAACTCACCCAGGTCACTTTCATCGCCATTGCCGTCACGGTCGTCGGGGCGCTGCGCTCCTTCGACATGATCTCGGTGATGACCGCGGGCGGGCCGTTCGGCTCCTCCTCGGTGCTCGCATACCAGATGTACGAGCAGTCGATCTTTTCCTACCGCTTCGGCTACGGCGCAGCGATCGCCTCGGTGCTCTTCGTGATCATGGCCGTGTTCATCGCCTGGTATCTCACCCACATCATCCGCAGCGAAGAGAGGGGAGGCTGATGTATCCTCGTCCTATTCCGGAAACCGCGATCTGGCAGCGCCGCTTCTATGTGTTGGCCGTCGTCGTCGTGCTCATCCTCTGGCTCTGCCCGCTCTTTGCGATCGTCCTCACCTCCTTCCGCTCGACGGCCGATGTGATGGGCGGCAATCTCTGGGGCTGGCCGACCGAGATCGGCGTCATCGACAATTACAAGGCCGTCTTCACCGACACGCCGATGGCGCGCTATTTCCTCAACAGCCTGACGATCACCATTCCTTCGGTGATCGGCGTACTCGTCATGTCGACGCTCGCGGGCTTCGTGCTGTCACGCTACCGCTTTCGCGGTAACATGCTGATCTTCGCGCTCTTCGTCGGCGGCAATTTCCTGCCGCACCAGATCATGATGATCCCGGTGCGCGACCTGATGGTGCGCCTCGACCTGATCGATACGACGGTGGCGCTGATCATCTTCCACGTCGCCTTCCAGACCGGCTTTGCGACGCTCTTCATGCGCAATTTCATCGCGGCCCTTCCAGACGAGCTGTTCCAGGCGGCGCGCGCGGAAGGGGCGTCGCCCTTCCAGACGCTCATCCATGTGGTGATCCCGCTGGTGCGGCCGGCGCTGGCGGCGCTTGCCATCCTGATCTTCACCTTCGTCTGGAACGATTATTTTTGGGCCGTGGTGCTGACCGTCAGCGACAGCGTCAAGCCGGTGACGGCGGGCCTTGCCAATCTGCGCGGCGAGTGGGTCTCGGCCTGGAACCTCGTTTCGGCAGGCACAATCGTCGTCGCCGTGCCGCCCGTCGTGATGTTCTTCCTGATGCAGCGGCATTTCATCGCCGGCCTCACCATGGGCGCGGTGAAGGGATGAGTCGGCGTCTTCCGTTTCAACAAGAGAGGGCCAGGATATGACCAGTCTCGAACTTCGTGCGATCAACAAGAATTATGCCGCCTATCATGCGCTGCGCGGCATCGATCTTTCCGTGGCGCAGGGCGAATTCATCGTCATGGTCGGGCCATCCGGCTGCGGCAAGTCCACGCTCTTGAAGAGCATTGCCGGGCTGGAGGCGATCTCTTCTGGCCAGATCCTGATCAACGGCCGCGATGTCAGCAAGCAGGAGCCGGGCGATCGCGGCATCGCCATGGTGTTCCAGTCCTATGCGCTCTATCCGCATATGACGGTGGCGGAGAATATGGGCTTCGGCCTGAGGATGGCGAAGCGCCCCAAGGCCGAGATCGATGCGGCGGTCGCCCGCGCCGCCAAGATCCTGCGCATCGACGACCAGCTGGAGAAGCGGCCGAAGCAGCTTTCCGGCGGCCAGCGCCAGCGCGTGGCGATCGGCCGGGCGATAACCCGTTCGCCCGAGGTCTTCCTGTTCGACGAGCCGCTGTCTAATCTCGATGCGGCGCTGCGCACCCAGATGCGCGTCGAACTCAGCAGTCTGCATGCCGAGCTTGGCGCCACCATGGTCTATGTCACCCACGACCAGGTGGAGGCGATGACCATGGCAAGCCGCATCGTCGTGTTGAACAAGGGGATCATCGAGCAGGTCGGCTCGCCGCTGGAGCTTTACCGCAACCCCGACAATCTTTTCGTCGCCGGCTTCCTCGGCGCCCCAAGGATGAATTTCCTCGGCGTTACCATCGACGCCGTCGCCGGCCGCAGCGTCACGGTTTCGGCGCCCGGCCTTTCGCCGCTGACGGTGGAGCTTGCCCAGCCGACCGCGCTTTCGAAGGGCACCGGGCTGACGCTCGGCGTGCGGCCGGAGGCGATCTCGGTGGTCGTCGAGGGCAGTGGGGACGGGGCCATGCATGGCGAGGTCCGCCTCGTCGAGCATCTCGGCCGCGAGACCATTCTCTATGTCGATGCCGGCAATCTCCGCACCATCGCGTCGGAAAGCGGCACCGGCAACATCACCGCGCAGCTCTCCTACGTCGCGCCCTTTGCCGCCGGGCAGAAGGTGGCGCTGAAGCTCGATGCGAACGAGCTCTATCTCTTCTCCCCCGATGGCGGCCGCACGATCAGCGCCCGCAAGACGATCCTCGACAAGTAATTAGGAAAGAACCGCCCGTGTCCGACAAGACCCTCTCCGCATGGAACACCGTCAAGACCGACCGCTTCCTCGTCGGTGTGCCGCATTATCCCGAGCATGTCGACGAAAGCTATTGGGAGCGCGATGCCGAGCGCATGGCGAAAGCCGGCTTCAACGTCGTGCGCATGGCCGAATTCGCCTGGCACATTCTGGAGCCGAAGCTCGGCACCTATGATTTCGATCTCTTCGACCGCGCCATATCAATCCTCGGGCGTCACGGCATCGACACGATCATGTGCACGCCGACCGCCACGCCGCCGCGCTGGCTGACGGCGGCCCACCCCGAAATTCTAAGGGTCGACGGCAAGGGCCGGCCGATGAGCCACGGCTCGCGCCAGCATTGCGACACGGCAAGCCCGGTCTTCCGCGAACATAGCAAGCGCATCACCTGGGCGATGGCCGAGCACTACCGCGACAATCCTTTCGTCGTCGGCTGGCAGACGGATAACGAGCTGAACACCAGCATGCCGGAGAGCTTTTCCCAGGCGACGCTCAGCGAATTCCAGGCCTTCCTCGCCGATAAATACCGCGAAATATCAAAGCTCAACGCCGCCTGGGGCGGCGATTTCTGGGCGACGGCCTATGACAGTTTCGAACAGGTGGTGCTGCCGATCGAATTCGGCCCGACCTTTCCGAGCCCCGGCCATCTGCAGGATTACCACCGCTTCCTCGCCTTCTCCACCGCGCGCTTCCAGCACGACCAGGTGGAGATCCTCAGGGATGTGAAACCTTCCTGGTTCGTCTTCCACAATCTCGGCGGCTTGAGGGATATCGATTTCCGCGGCCAGTTCAGCAAGGATCTCGATTTCGTCGGCTACGACATCTATCCCATGCTCTATGACGAGTTCATGCGGCTCGGCAACCACGCCAAGGTGCAGGCGCTGCACCTCGATATCTGCCGCGGCTTTTCCGGCAATTACATCGTGCCCGAGCAGCAATCGGGCTTCGGCAGCCAGCCGGGCTTCTGCACGCTGACGCCGGAGCCGGGCGAACTGCGCCGCATGGCGCTCTCCTCGGTCGCGCACGGCGCTGACGGCCTGATGTTCTTCCGCTGGCGGCCCGCCCATTTTGGCGCCGAGATCTATTGGATGGGCATCATCGACCATGATGATATCGGCCGCCATCGCTATGAGGAGGCTACGCGCTTCGCGACCGAGATGACGGCGCTGAAGGACAAGATCCTCGGCACCTATGTCCGCATGGATGTCGGCATCGCCGGCTCCGATTTCGACAATCAGGAAGCCCACAAGACCTATCCGATCGGCCTGCCGAGCCCGCAGGACGACGCGATCCTGCTGCATCAATATTGCTACGACCGCGGCATCGCCTGCGGCTTCATCCATCCGGAGGACGATCTTTCCAAGCTGAAGCTCTTCTATGTGCCCCATTGGGTGATGTGGAAGGACGAATGGACGGCGAGGCTCGAAGCTTTCGCCGCGTCCGGCGGCACCGTCGTCATCGGCGCGCGCACGGGCACCCGCACGCAAGACAATCACGTCATCCGCGAAACCGCGCCCGGCACCGCGCTTTCTAGGCTGACCGGTGTCCGCGTCGAAGATTTCGGACGTCTCGCCGCCCCCGGCGCCAACGGCCTCTTCGACGTGATGGAGCGCTCCGGCGGTCTCGTCATCCCGCCGAACAAGCCGGCCGAAAGCCATCGCCGCCAACGCCGCTTCAAGATCGGCAATCGCGAAATGACCGCCGGTCATTTCTACGAAAACCTCACCATCGATCCCGACGTCGAAGTTATCGCAGCCTGGTCCAACCGCTACGCCGAAGGCCAGCCGATGGCGACCTCCCGCAAGGTCGGCAAGGGACAGGTGGTCTATCTCGGGACGTATCTCACGCCCGAGTTGACCGAGGCGCTGACGGAGCGGCTGTTCGCGCCGGCGGGTGTGGAGCCGCTGGTTGGTGGGCTGCCGGAGGGCGTGGAGGTGACGATGCGAATGAACGACGAACGGCGGCTGCTGTTTGTGCAGAATTATATGGATCAGGCGGTGACGGTGGATGGCGTGCCTGCCGGGCGGGATCTACTGGATGGGGAGAAGATGGTGGTGGGGAGGCTGGAGCTTGAGGGGTATGGGTGTGCGATTGTGGAGGTGGAGGGGTGAGGGGCGGCGCCAACCATGAAGAAAGGTGTAGCGCGCGCTCTTTGCGCGCGGACGTCTGTGCAGAGTTGTAGCTCCGGTGGTAGTTCAAATTGAAGGAGCATTGGGATCGGATGCAATTCGCCGATTTCAACGGGCAGCGACTGTTGGGTCCGAGCTATCTCATTATTGAGAGACAAGGCTCCTTTGCGCCCCATAATGATCATCGAGTTACCGCTCGCTGTTGCTGCAAACCTGACATTGTGAAGTGACAACATGGGGTCGCAGTTTCGCCGACAGCAGTCCTTCGTCCTCGTCCGAATTCGGACGAATGACCGCGCCATTTCGTCGCCAAGCCAGCGTTGCAGGAGGTCGAGTTGCGAGCCCGAAGGCCGGTCAACGAGGGTGGTGCCTATGGGAGGCGACAGCGCGCGCGAACGGGAGCCTACGACCCGGGCTTGTGACAAAGTCGATCGAGCGTGTCTCGAAGTGCGGCGGCGGCCTGATCGCGCTCATCGGTAGACATAAGCTCGGGATCAGCTTCCAATCTCAGGTGCGGCAGTTCGGTCCGGACTGTAAGATGGCTGCGGATCAGGTTTTCCTTCAGATCGACCACGCGATAGGTGGCGACTGGATAGGCTATTCCCTTTACGTGGACATGCCCCAGTTCCTCACAGTCGATCATGTCCTTCACCTGTGCAAACGTCTCATAAGAAATGAGCACGGTGCCCGGCGCCGCTTCCTGCTCAAGGCGCGAGGCGAGATTCACGGCGCCGCCGATTATCGTGTAATCCATCCGGTCCTCGCTGCCGAAGTTGCCCACAGTGCAGTAGTCTGTGTGAATGCCAATGCGGCAGCGCAGCGGTGTTTCAATCCCGATATCGCGCCAGATTTCCCCAAGCTCGCTCATTCGCTTTTGCATGGCGAGAGCCATCTGCACGCAGGCGAGCGCGTCATTCTTGACGCCGCGGGTTTCCGGATCGCCGAAAAACATCAGGATGGCGTCTCCGACATACTTGTCGATCGTCGCGCCGTGATCTGAAGCAATCTTCGACATTTCAGTCAGGTAGTGATTGAGGAGTTGTGTGAGATCCTCGGATTCCATTTTGTCTGTGGTTTCGGTAAAGCCAGCGATATCGGAGAAGCATATCGTCAGCTTCTTCCGCTGGCTGGCGATCCTGACGTCCTGGCGGCCGGTGAATATGGAGTTGTACACTTGTGGCGCCAGGTATTTCGCCAGCTTGCTGGAAAGCGCCTCGAGAGCTGCGGATTTCTCGGCAAGATTTTCCTCCCGTTGCTTCAGCTCGGTGATATCAGAGTAGACGGCCACCGTGCCGCCAGCCGTGATCCGCCGCTCGCTAATCATGATCCATCGCCCGTCGCGACGCCGCTGCACCCACGTTTCACCAGGGTTGCGATGCCGCCAAAGCCGTTCGGCAACCCACTCCTCGACTCGCCCCTCAGCATCCTTGATGTAGCCGCCCTCAGCGGACCGGCGAATAATCTGCTCGAATGTCGTGCCGGGAATCAATTCCTCCAGGCCGGCGTACAACAGCTCGCGGTAGCGGCTATTGCTCAACACGAGCCTGTCCTCGCCATCGTACAGAGCGAATCCCTCGGAAATGCTCTCGATGGCATCCACAAGCCGCTGGCGCGCTTCCGCAACCTCGCGTAGGCTGTTTTCCTCCACCTCGACCGCAGTATCCCGGAACAGCCTGAGCGCCCCGGCCATGCGGCCGATTTCGTCGCGGCCTCCTACGGGCATCTGCGCATGCAAATTGCCGCCCGCGATTGCCAGCATGCTTTGGCTCACCTCTCCTAAGCGGGCGAGAAGGCTGCGGTCGACATAGAGCCAGACAACCAGAACCGAACTCAGCAGGCTTAGAAGGGCGGAGCCAAGGACAATGCCGGTGCCGTAGCGCCGGACGACCGAGGCTTCGAGGGCGGACGCGGCGATCTCATCGTTTGCCTTTGCAACCAGGCGATCGACGGCCGCGGTAAGGTCGCGCGATAGATGACTGTTTTCAGCCAAAAGCTGCTCCCCCTTTGCCAGGACAGCAAACTCGTCCTGTCGTACCTTCGGGATCCCGTTCTCACCCTCGGTCAGCGACTTCAACTCGTCCAACCGTTGTTGGAAGCGGGTCCGCAACTTTTCGTCGATCTCCGTGGAGACCGTTTCGAGTACGGCGAGCGACCGGCGCAGCGGAAACAGGATCAGCTTCAGATCTCCCGGCGTATGCACGTTGGCAGTCTTGACCAGCGCATCATTGACTGCTGAGATTTCCTGCTGCGCCCTCTGCTGGGGGATGTAGGCCGCGATTGCCTTGACCAGGTCGCTCGGCGCCGCAGCACGCGCGTTGGGTGGTGCAGCGGAATCAGCCGCCGCTGCGCGCCACTGGGGAACCTTCGAGTTCATCACGGCGATACCGGGCGCGATGAGACGCTGACTTGCAGTTGTCGTGTCCGATAAGCGGCGCAGCAACTCCGCCTTGCGCTGAACTATGGTAAGGCGAGCGGCGACAAGATCGTCGAGAGCGTCGAGGTTTCGTCGTAGACCAATCACCGCATGTTCGATTTCAGTCACCGCCGTCGCGTTGGCCGCGGTGCCTTTGAGTGCGGCGAGCAACTCTTCGAGACGCCCCATCTCGACTCCGATCGCAGCCGAGACCTCGTTGTGCTGAATCGTGCTGGTCGCCGCCAGCACGGACGGCGCGGTTGAGGCGACCCTCTCAGCCTGGCGCGACAGTTGGAGAGAGGCGAGCGCCGTCGGCACCCGTTCCTTGGTGATGCGATCGAGCACGTCGCCGACCTGAAGGAAGGCATAGAGAGCTGCGGCGGTCGCGAGCACTGCGAAGGTGCTGATGCCGAAGAAAGCGAGCAATAAGCGCCCTCGTATACCGACGCTTTCAAACATAGCGACAACTGCAAGGTCTTGCTTGCGCAGCCATTAAAGTCTGCACAGATTGGCCTAAAACGATCCATCCGGCCGGCGGTTGATTATTCCAGCGGCACGTATTCGCCACCCTTCCAGACATACCAAATCCAGCTTTGAACGGTGAGGTCGCCCTTGTCGTCGAAATCGATCCGGCCCATTACCGTTTCAAATTGATTGCCTTGCATTGAGCCGATCACCTCTTGCGGCCTTAGAGAACCGGCCTTCTTCACCGCCTGCGACCAGACCTGGACGGCGGAGTAACTGAGCAGTGTGTAGCCTGCCGGCTCGAAATTCTCGGCACGGAAACGCTCGACGACTTGAGCCGCCTGAGGAACGCGCCGTGGGTCCGCACTAAACGTGAAGAGGGTACCCTCCGCGGCAGATCCGGCGATCAGTGCAAAGTCCTCGCTCGCCATGCCATCGCCTGAGACGAGTTGAAGTGCGTAGGCACTGTCTCGCGAAGCGCGAGCCATAAGTGCGACCTCGGGCAAATACCCACCAACATACAACACGGCGATGCCGGCGCCCTGTAACGCAGAGATCTCGGCCGTATAGTCATTCTTCCCAGGGGTGAAGGCCTCGTAGATCGCTTCGGTGACACCCCGCGTATTCAACTGCTTCCTGGTCTCGTCAGCGAGCCCCTTCCCATAGGTGGTGTTGTCGTGAAGGATCGCTATTTTCTTGTCACCCCAACGATCGGCCAAATAGTTGCCGGCTACCACCCCCTGCGCGTCGTCGCGGCCAATGACGCGGAAAACATTGGCGCGACCTTGTTCGGTCAAGAGCGGATTGGTCGAACCGGGTGAAATCTGTAGAACTCCCGCGGCCTCGTACACCTTGGACGCCGGGATTGAGGCTTGGGAACAATAATGCCCGATGACGAGCACTACGCGATCAGCCACCAGTTTCTGGGCGGCCGCCACAGCCTGCTCGGGATCGCAAAAGTCGTCGACCGTGATGAGTTGCACCTTCTGCCCGAGCACGCCGCCAGTCGCGTTGATGTCGGCCACTGCCATCTCTGTGCCGCGCTGCATCTGCTCCCCAATCCAGGCGAGCGGTCCTGTGACCGGGCCTGCCGCTCCGATCAGGATCTCCGCCCGCGCCATACTGCCGAGCGAAACGACGAGCGCGACGATAGCTGCAGTGATGCTGCTGCGCATAGTGAACCTCCTTCACAGCTTACGCCAATTTTGTCGCCGCCGACAGCCCCTGCGCAGGCGCAGATATCTCGGCCATTTCTGCAGCGCACTTGCCTCTTATCCGCAAGGGCTGGTCAGCAGTTGACGTTCCTGCGGGTACCTCATTGTCTGCTTTGGGCAAATCCCAGCCTTTGGCGGCAAGAACTTTGACGTCCGCTTTTGGTGCTGGGTTTAGTAGCAGCGGACGGGTGGCTTCCGGCCCCGAGTAAGACATGAGCTGGGGGCGGACCGACGTGCGGTTACGTCGCATACCGCCGGGTGTTCGTCGGCCGCGCCTATTGCGGACATTCTACAAAGGCGAGGTAGTCTGCGAGTGGTATCCGGGGGCTTGGCCTGTGAATTACAGCCTTAAGACCGGATATGTAGACGTCTACATTCAGAGGCAGGACAGTCTGTCAGTGAGGTGATTAATTGGAGCGGGCTGGCGGTCGCTAACTAGGCTCCGGCTGATAGAGGGACACAATATCCCTAGTTGCCCCAGCCGATTTGGAATCGATCGAATCGAATTTCGCTCAACGGCCGGTTGGCAGTGCTCAGCCTTACCGAACGAAGAATGAGATGAAGCTCGGGGGAATAATATTGTTCGAAAATAATCGGAGGCAATTCCGTCAGTTCCAGACGGCTGTTGATGGCCCAAACCTTGTAGGAACAGGATTCAATAGTTTCCTCTCCCAAGCCGTCGAACCTAAGAAAAGTCGTGCCCGAAACGGATTTTTTGCCATTGATGAAAAGCGTGGTGCCGGATTGCCAGTTCTTCTTTTGTGGTAGATCGTCCAACGCAATCGCATTCGCGTATTTCAACTCATGCGTCCCGCTGGCACTCACTCTCTTTTCGACGAGCAAGGGGTGCAAATATACAGCCGACACCGGCTGCAGTGAGCCATCGCGCTCCATCAGCCGTTGTTCGGTGAGACCCAGGCCCTCCGGCTTGTAGAAAACGGAATAGAAAGGCGCTTCTCTGGTCAGGAGCACGCCCTGTTCGGCTTCTTTAGCGGTTAAGCAATCGCCGAAGGCTGGTACCGACAATGTTATTCCAACCAGTAGTGACAAACTTCTTAGCAAGATCGACATCCCGGATTCCCTTGATCAGAGCCCGCTACCACCGTGCTTGGGTGAAATTGGGGAGATCGAAGTCGCCGGCGCGGAGCTCGCCCACAGCCCAACCGAACTTGACCCGTGGTGGGGCAGGGCAAGCCCTATTTCGCGGGGCCTCGCGCCAGTCGAAAATCCATTCACCATACCAAGACACCCGCTATAAACCCTAATCTCACAACCCCACGCCCAACCCTCCCAAACACCGGTATTTCCGCACTCGCCGCCCGCTTCATTTCAACCTTCCTTAAGCGCCCGCCCCATACCGTCACCCTCAAAATCGAGGGGGTCCACTCCATGTTCACCGTTCTGACATGCATGACCGAGCAACACGATCTTTCGCTGGTCGGGCTTGCGGGTTTGATCTGCTTTCTTGCTAGCCATTGCGCGATGGTTCTGCTCGATCGGGCGATGTCGTCGAGTGGCGCTGCGCGGTGGATATGGATGCTGACGGCGGGGGCGGCGGGCGGTTTCGGGATCTGGGCCACGCATTTCGTCGCCATGCTGGCTTATGACCCCGGTGTCGTCGTCGGGTATCATGCCGGCCTGACGCTGGTTTCGCTGCTGGTCGCGATCGTGGCGACGATGGGCGCCGTTGCGGCGAAGATCGCCCATGACAAGTGGGTGGCGAATGCGCTTGCGGGCGTGCTCTTCGGCGTCGGCATTGCGTCGATGCACTTTACCGGCATGCTCGCCATCGAATCTCCGGGAGAGATCGCCTGGGACGAGCAATTCGTGGCGGCGTCGGTTGTTCTCGGCATCGCCTTTTCGGTTGCCGCCTTTCGGTTTGCGGGCAGGGGCGGGCGGTCGCTTCTGGCCAGGTTCGCGCCAACGCTTCTGTTGACATCAGGCGTCGTCGCCTTGCATTTCACCGCGATGGCAGGTGTCACCGTAACGCCAGGCGTTGCGGCGCTGGATCCCGCAACGCTGCTTTCGCCTGATGTCATGGTGGCGACGATCGCCGCCGTCACCTTTTCGCTGCTGACCGCGGGTTTTGCGGCAGCCATATTCGCCGTGCGATCGGAGGCCAAGGCCGCCAGGGCGGAGCGCAACTTCAAGCTCTTCGTCCAGGGCGTGACCGACTACGCCATCTGCACGCTCGACCCTAACGGCAAGGTCAGCAACTGGAATGCCGGCGCCGAGCGCGCCAAAGGCTATAGCGCCGACGAGATCATCGGCGCGGATTTCTCGCTGTTCTATTCCGAGGAAGACCGCCGGAAGGGCCTTCCGCAGCGGGCGCTGGAGACCGCCCGCCGGGAAGGCAGGTTCGAAGCCCAGGGCTGGCGCTATCGCAAGGACGGATCCTCCTTCTGGGCTCATGTCGTCATCGATGCGATCAACGACGAGAGCGGCGCGTTGATCGGCTTTGCGAATATCACCAAGGATAACACCAAGCAGAAGGCGGATGCCGACCGGATCGAGGAGGTAACCCGCAATCTCGACGTCGCGCTGCAGAATATGGGGCAGGGCATCTGCCTGTTCGACGGGGATGAGCGCCTGGTGCTCTGCAACAAGCGCTATCTCGAAATCTTCCGCTTTCCCGAGGGGTCGGTGCACCCCGGAATGGCCTACCGGCAGATCGTCGGAATCGGCTATGCTGCCAATACCGAGGACGCGGCGGAAGCGGCCGCGCGGGCCGAGGCGCACTATACCAGGAACATGGCGCTGATCAGGGGCGGGGCCGGCAGCGCGGTTCACAAATATCCGAGCGGCAAATCGCTCCAGCAGAATGTCAACATGCTGCCCAATGGCGGCTGGGTCGTGACCTTCGAGGACATCACCGATCGGCTGAAGTCCGAGGAGCAGGTCGCCTTCTGGCCAAGCATGATGCGCTGACGGGCCTGCCGAACCGGCTGCAGTTCGGCGAGCGCGTCTCGGAGGAACTGATGGTCGCGGAGCGGGTGAGGGGCAAGGTGGCGGTCGTCGGCATCGACCTCGACAAGTTCAAGGAGGTCAACGACCAACACGGGCACGGCACCGGCGACATGGTGCTCGTCGAGTTGACGCGCCGTCTCGGCGAGGTGCAGCAGGGGGGCGAGTTCATCGCCCGCTTCGGCGGCGACGAGTTCGCGGCGATCAAGCGCTTCGACGATTTGAGCGCCCTCCACGATTTCATCACCCGCCTGGAAGGCGCGCTCGGTGGAATCGTCTCCGTCGACGGCTTCGAGATCAAGACAGGCGCCAGCCTCGGCGTTGCGATCTATCCCGGTGACGCCGAGAGCGTCGACGGGCTTCTCGCCAATGCCGATCTTGCCATGTACCGCGCCAAGCAATCCCTGCTGCAGAAAGTCTGCTTCTACGAGGCCGCGATGGACGAGACAGCGCGCCACCGCCGCGCGCTTGCCAACGACCTCTGGGCCTCAATCGATCGCAACGAGCTTCATCTGCACTATCAGGTGCAGAAATCGGTGCGGACGGGCGAGATTACCGGTTACGAGGTCCTGCTTCGCTGGCACCACCACGAGCGCGGCAACATTCCACCGATAGATTTCATCGGCCTTGCCGAGGAATGCGGCGCGATCCTGCCGATCGGTGAATGGGTGCTGCGCGAAGCCTGCCGGGAGGCAGCAAGGTGGAACAACAACCACAAGATCGCCGTCAACCTCTCGCCGGTCCAGCTTGGCCATGCCGACATGGCGGCCGTCATCTCTGCCATCCTCTCCGAAACCGGTCTCGACCCACGCCGCCTCGAAATCGAGATCACCGAAAGCTCGATCATCATCGATAAGGACAAGGCGCTGGGGACCATGCGAGAGATAAAGGCGCTCGGCGTCTCTATCGCCATCGACGACTTCGGCACCGGCTATTCCTCACTGGAAACGCTGCGCTCCTTCCCCTTTGACAAAATCAAACTGGACAAGAGCTTCATGGCCGAAGTCGAGAGCAACGCCCAGTCCAAGGCCATCGTCCGCGCGATTCTCGCGCTGGGTCGCAGTCTTGAGGTGCCGGTATTGGCGGAAGGCGTTGAAACGCAGGCACAGCTCGACACGCTTCTAGAAGAGCAGTGCGACGAGGCGCAGGGGCATCTGCTGGGCAGACCGCAGGCGATGAGTGATGTGGCGGTGGAGAAGGCGGCTTGAGGATTCGCGAGGGTGTGCCTTGCGGCCCCTCATCCGCCCTAGGGCACCGTCTCCCCGCTGGGGAGAAAAGGGAAACGAGACCTCGCGGCATAATCCCTTCTCCCCAGCGTGAATGGCAAAAAAATAGAGCATTTCCGGACTCAGACAGAACGGAAATGCTCTCCTAGTTTGGTGCGCAGTAATATCAATGTCGGCTTCGCACCTCTCGCATCTCGCCAGGTGGCTATTCGTCTGGCGCCGCCGACGCGGCGTTTTCCAGCGAGGTGCGGATCTGATCAATCTTGCCGTCGGCATCGCCAACCCCGAGAATGGTCTTGGCTTTATCCAGGACCGTCGGGCTGACCTGACCGGTTTTCGTTGCGGAAGCCAAGGCGTCCTCCAGCGCCTGATCGCCCAGCAGGGGATCGTCGGCCGCAGGCTCGATACCGTTGTCGATTTCATACTGGGCATAAGCCACGGCATAGGCCGATATGGCAGCCATGCGCGGGTCCGATGTATGCATCAACGCCCTGTAATTTCGTTTCAAGGAATTCAGGCCCGCAAGTTGCGCCGACAGGTTCTTCTCCTTGGTGCTGGTCGTTGCGGTGTCTGACTTGCCTGATTTGGACTTGCCCGGTGCCTCGGACGATTTGCCTCTCACGGCTGACGAGTTGGAATTGCCGTGGTTTGAACCGCTGTTGCGGCCGCCACCGTTTCCGTGGCCACCGCCGTTACCGCCGCCGTTGCCACCACCATGGCCGCCGCCGTTTCCGCCGTCCTTTGCCAGTGCGCTCATGTCGAGCCCCGCAATCGTTGCCGGGCTTGCTGCAAGCGTCAGCGAAAGCACGGCCAGGGACGCTAAGGTTGTTATCCGCATCGTTTCCTCCAATGAGACCAGATGCCGTGCAACTGCACGACGAGATCTGACTTGGAGGATAGATTGCTATCGCGCTCTGCACATCGGACGGAGGTCTGGCGAAAGGCCCGGCTATGGTCCCAGAAGAAGCATCTGAGACTCGGCCTGCGGGCGGCCATGGTCGAAGCTCGCGAAGGCGCGAGAACCGGTTCAGGGAAGACTATCGCGAGCTTTCCAGGTGGCTCTCGCCACGCAGAAGGTTCAGCCAGGCCTGCGACACTTTCTCTCCGGCTGTGCCCCCGAAGTGGCAATCGTCGTAGCGGTCGTCTCCATCGAGTAACGCGTCAGAATTGACGCCCTCTCGGATACCGTGGCCACTTCTTGATAGAGCCAGTTGCGCCCGTACGATCGGATTGTCCGAAATGTGCTCCTTGAAGCCGCCGTTGCTCGGTTCCAGGCATTTCGATGCGATCGAAATGTAAACGGGTGCTTCGACGCCGTGCTGACGCAATGTGTCGACGATCGACATGAAATGTTTTTGATAGGCCTCCCCGGTGGTGCCGTGAACGAGGTCTGCCTCTCCTTGCACCCAGAGGACGCTCGTTATCCGATAACCGGAATCGTGAAGCTGTTTCATTGTATCGACAAGCATAGGATTGAGGTCACCGCCTGTCGCCCATCGTGCGACCTCTGATCCGCCGTATGCGAGAGGTGCGAGCACGACACTGTCGTTTTGTCCCGACGCGATCAATTTGTTCCCAAGAAGCGTCCAGTACTCTCCCTTGGTATTGGTCGAGCCAAGAAGCGGCGACGCCGCGATGAAGCACCGTTTGTCAAAGGCGTTTACAACGCGAGCGCCATAATCCGACCGGTGCCGTTGCCCACCGTAGTTGGCCGCGTTCGATTGGCCAAGAATGAGTAGGACAGCAGTTCGATCAGTTTGGGTCGGGCAGGTCACAGCGGTTTTTGATTCATCGGCAATGAGTCGTTCCTTATCGTCGAAAGTATAACGGCTTGGAGCTGCCGCCTGCTCTCCGGTTACTATTTTCTTCGCCGCGGAAAGTTGCGGCCAAGGAAAGATCTCATGTCTCGCGCTCGTGCCGCCGAGAAGGTACATGGCAATCAGGGCTGCCAGGCCGACTGCTACTGTTTTACGCATGTTGTTACCTTTAAAACATCATTCGGACTATTCGAAGCTAGTCCAGCCACGAAAGTTCCTTTACACCTGCCACATCTGCTTGCTCGTGCATGCTCTTTGCAAAAAGAGTTCTTCGCGAAATCCGAGCCCGATCGTCGACTAGTCGCGTGGCGTCGCCAAAAACCTGCTCTAAACTATAGATCGGACCAGTGATTACAATCATCCGGATGGGTGAGAAATCGTGCTCCGCAGCATCAGCTTCATGGAGAAAACTCCCGTTGCTCGTCCACTGAAAGACGATCATAGATTGTGGCCCGAGGACAATGTGGGAGCAGAGCACCGGCGCTATTCGTCGCGGCCAACTGGTGGGGTCGGCGTTGGAAGGTCGATCTGGTGGGGGCAACACCGCGGTCGTTCGCAGTATTGCGCGCGACTGCATCTCCCGCGGGTCAGCCCGCGACAGGAATGAAGAAGGAGAGTTGTTTGCCGCAAATCACGCCAGGCGTAAATCGAGCAGCGGGTGCAGCTTCTTCAGATTCGGCAGGGATTTTGCCTGCCACGGATGCTGATTGGTGCCTTTGACGATGAGCAGCAGGTCGTCCATCTTTCTGGCTTCGATGGTCAGCTTCGCCAGGAGGTTGATGCCCGAGGAGTTCAGGAATTCGAGGCCCGTCAGGTTGAACGTTACCTGTTTGTGCCCCTCACGGAGAAGGCCTGTTATCAATGAATAGATCGGCGCATAGGCGTCCGGTCCTGCCAGGCGGAAGACGCCATCGAAATACACCTCGTTTTTTTCCGCCCATACGCGGAAGCTTTCGTCGCTGATTTCCATTCTTCGCTCACCGATTGGAGGAGGGTGGCATCGCCACAGCTGCAGTCGTCGTCAGTATGATATGCTCGTCATTATTCTCTTCGAATGTCCATGCCATTCTCGCATCGTAATCGCTCAAAAGGGTTAGCAGGCCCAAACCGGAACCACTTTCCGGCGATATGGCGTTGGTTTCGATTTGCTCAAGAAGAAGTGCGCCGGGTTCCTTCGATTGAAGGCGCTGCAGGAGCTGCTGGAAGCGAGACGATGTCGCGCCGTCAATGGCATTCTTGACCCTGAACAGAAAGCTTCCATCGATAATGTCGGCTTCGATAAGGATCTCGCCAGGCTGTCGAAATTTGACGGCATTTTCGATCAGCTCGTTGCTGAGGTATCCGATATCATGATGCGCCTGCAGGTAATCTTTCCTTGACCGGGAATAGGGCAGCGCCATGATCTCCGCTATGAAGTCCGAAGTCATTCCTGAATGCTTCCATCCAAGCTGAAGCGGCCCATCACTCAATGTCAGGCGAGCGCCAGAATCCAAGCTTATCTCCGCCAAAGATTCGATGCCGTATATTTTAGGCGCCATGTCTCACCTATGCCGTACTGCGAGAAGCGTGATGTCGTCGTAGATCTTCTGCGATCCGATGAAGTGCATCAGTGTCGTGACAATGCCGGAAACGACCTTCTCGGCGCTTTGCCCCTTCAAGCGAAGCGCTTCGCTGCAGAGACGTTCGATGCCAAACATCTCCCCCGCGCCGTTCGCTGCTTCCGTTACGCCGTCGGTATGCAGGAGGATCAGGTCGCCTTTCTCGAACGTTATTTCACGAGTTTTGATGAATGCAGAAATATCGGCGTCCAAGCCGATCGGTATGCCGAGATCCATGGTGTCGACGCGTTGGATCTCACCGTTCGCCCGCACGATGACGACTTCCTCGTGCTGCCCGGACAAGATCATCTCCTTGCCGTCATAGTCGAGAAAGGCCAGGGTGAGATGCTTGTCTATTCTCGTCCTTACTAAGTTCTTGAACAGGGCGCTGTTTAGATCCGCCAGAAATTTGACGGCGTCGGTGTTCCCCGCCTCCTGAAGGGCGCGGGCGACAGACTGGACCATCAGCATCAACACGCCGCTTTCGAGCCCGTGACCGGTGACGTCGCCGATCCCGATCTTCAACCGCTTTCCGTTCTTCAAGACGTCGTAATAGTCGCCGCCGACTTCTTCCGCAGGTCTCATATAGGCTGCGATCTCGATGTCCTGAAATTCCTCCAGCTCCTGTTGCAACGGAAGAACCATGAGCTGGATTCTTTCAGCGACGGCCACCTCTGTTCCGAGACGGCGATTTTCTCGCTGGAGCTGTGCATTCAACGCCGAGATCTCTTCCTTCTGATCTGCGATCTGGGCCGTTCGTTCTTCGACGAGTTGCTCGAGATTTTCGGTGTGATAGCTGATCTGTTCGGCCATCCGATTGAATGCTTCACCGGCAGCACCGACCTCATCCTTGCTTGTTATCGCCACTCTGACCGAATAGTCCTGGGCCTGAATGCGCTTAGCGGCCCCCGCAAGTGCGCTGATCCCGCTCGTTATGCGTTTCGAAGCCGCAAACACAGCGATCGTCACAATCAGCAGCGACATCAAGATCGCCAGGATCTGATAGATCACGATCCGGTTGGTGGCTTCGGAAATTTTCGCCTGGGCGGCATAGAGCGAGGCGTCGATTTCCCGTTCCGGCACAACCACTCCCAGCAACATCGCCTCCTGCCGAACCGGGCCGCTGGACCAGAGATTCGTCGCAGGCAGTTTTTTGACGATAACGATATAGGGAACCTCGTTACCGTCCCGCTGCAGCAGCAGATGTTGAATGCCCTGTTCCCGGTCGAGAGCCAGTTTCGCTATCGCAGGCTGGGCGCTTCCTTTCAAGGAACGCTCCAGCCCGGTCACGCCGGTTCCGCTCGCACCGCTCGCAGAACGCAGCCCGAGCGTCTGTTCGCCTGTTCCGTTGATCGCAACCACGTTTCCGTCGGACATGGCCAGGAAGCCGAAGCCGGACTGGGCCACTTTCACATTTTCAACCGTCTGGGCGAGTTGGTCGAGCGTGATATCGGCGCCGGCTGTCCCGGCGACGTCCTTGCGGTCGGCGGTCCAGAGCGGATGAAAGAAACTGACGATCAGCTTGCCGGTAATGGCATCCGTATAGGGAGCCGTCTGCGTGATATCGTCCGCGACGGGTCGCGTTTTCATGTCCCTGGCCCATCCCTGCCAGGACTCATACAGGCCGGGAAAAAAGAAGTTCCAGAAATCAGCCTCGTTATGCCCGGGATAAAGGCGGTCGAAGGTCTGAGCCTGATCGGTATAGGGCGCCGTCCTGAAGATCGGTCGTTCCCTCGGTCCGATGTAATACATCTGCAGCTTTGAAGCGCCGTGCTGTAGCAGGCTCGGCGCAACGAGATCGAGAACCGCGCTTGTCTCTATATCGCGTCTGATTTCGGGTTTCGGCTGATGGTCCTCACCGAGCAGGTAACCCCAGACGCTGACGACCGAAGCGGAGCCGGGGGCATTTTGCGACCATTTCCCCTTCCCATCGTAAGACAGACTGACACTGTCCGGCGATGTGCGGGCGATTGCCGCGCCGACATCGGAATTGCGCACGGGATTGTCGATCTGCGCCTGCAGCACGCCTGCCAAGGTGTCGACGTCGTTGTGAACCTGCCGCAGGAGCAGGTTCACCTGGGCTGCGGTCGAATCGGCATAGGTGCGGATATATTCCTGGCTTGCGGCTTCCAGGCCCTGGCCGACTTCCAGCGTTGCGTCACGCGACAGCCTCTGAACATTCCAAAGCGCCAGCCCGCCGCTGACCAATAAGTCGAAGAGAACGGCTCCACCGACGACCAGGATGAATTTCGCCCGAAACGAGCTCAGTCCAACCGGTCTTTTCGATGATCCCATATCCATTATAGCGGCTTTCGACCAGAGGCTGCCCAGATCGGCCAGCCTGCATAACCTTTAGGGTGAAGAGCGGCAAAGACGTGATCCTTGAATCCTTGCCGGAATCTGCGAATGAAATCCGGCGGGTCGCCGCGGCGCACCGCCATCTCGCCTGCATAGACATTTTCCCACGCTTCGATGATATCTGCGAAATCCTGGGGGTCGCCGTCAAGGTTCGTCACCATGAAGCAGTCGACCTTGATGTCCTCGAAGCCGGCATTGAGGAGGAGATGGCGGCTTTTCGGGCCCATCTCGACATCCATGTCGAAGTGCCTGAACAATTTTGCCACTTCCTCGTAGGTCCATCTTATCGAGTCGGCATGCGGCTCGCCCAAACAATGCGAATTCTTTTCATTTGTGATGTAGACACGGCCGCCGGGCTTGCAGATGCGATAAAGCTCCCGCAGCAGCATCTCGGGGCGGTCGAAAATCTGTAGCGAGTGCCGGCAGGTTACAAAATCGAATTGATTGTCTCGAAGCAGCATCTGTGATGCATCGCCATAGGTGTACTCGATGCCTTCCATGCCGAACTCGGCGGCGACCTTGCGGGCATAGTCGAGACTGCGCACGGAGTGGTCCAGTGCGACAAGGCGCGTCGGGTTGAATTCCCGTTGAACCAGAGCCGCAAAATCACCAATGCCGCAACAGATATCGGCCATGACCTGACCGTTGCGCAGACCGTGGCGTGGTAAGAGTTCGCGTTCGTGCCTCCATGTCATTTTCGTCTGCGTGCGCAGAATGGGAATGAAGCTCTCGTCCTCGACAAAGCTTTGCCCGGGATAAAAGGCTGAATCATAGACTTCAACCGACAGGTTTGGTTGCGATGTCGTCAATGTCTCGAACAGCGAGGCAGACCACGCCATCACGCTCGACGTAATGATCTTAATCTGCCGTTCCGGCCTGGTTCGGCAGCCTGCCGCTACGACCTCGGAGAGGGCGGCGAAGGCCGTCATATTGATGTGCGTCAGGCGTTTCACATTGAGGTAAACGATGCCGCTGTATCTTTCCAAACTTTGCCGCAACAGTTCGAGGGCATCGGCAATCTCGGCGGTGCTTTCGGGCCGCATCTTGCCGGACAACACGAGCTCCTGGTTTGTCGGATCAAACCGCACGGTGTAGGGCAGGGGAGGCAGGCTCATTGGAAATCCTCGGCCGAGGGGAAATCGGTAGTGATTTCGATCCCGTCCTCGCCGTCTCTCTCGATGCGGATAGAGGCGCCTAATATTGTCGCCAGATTACCGAGCAAAGCCTCATTGGGCTTGGTAAGAAGGTGACCGGAGCCGTTGTCGAGGCCAGGCTCTATTTCGCTTGATCCTACCTTGATGTGTTTGCGGCGGAATTCCTCATCACAAGGAAAGGCAATTCTCAGCCGATTGAACGTCGCGTTGCGTGAGAGGCTGAAACGTATCTTTCCCCGTTCGTTTGTCGCGCGGAAGGCAAGTTCTATGAGCTCGTTGGCAGCGACCGAAAGAAAGTTGGAATAGCGAGCCGGATCGCTATGACCCTGGCCGAGGATATCGGAGAGATATTCGGTAATCTCGTCGCAAAACCGCCATTGAGATTTGAACATCGCAATGTTCATTTCCAGTGATACCATCGGCTCAAATGCGTGGTCGTCGAAGCGGGATGCTTCCTCTTCCAATATGTCCTCCGTTCGTCTGTCAGGAGCGTTGGATCTGCACGCAATGTAGAAGCACGGCGAAAAGTTTCGAGCACTATCGTCGGGCGTGGTTTTTGAATGCTTCTGCCCCTTTGATGAATTCGTCAATGGCCTCGACGGGAAGCGGCCTGCTCAGCAGATAGCCCTGAAGCCGGTCGCAGCCCACGCTGTGCAGCCATTCTGCCTGACCCGGCATTTCAACTCCCTCGGCTGTCACCTGCATGTCGAGGTCATGTGCAAGGTTCACGATGCAACGGACGATTGCCTGGCTTTTCAGATCGGTTTCGAGATCAGTGATAAAGTATTTGTCGATCTTGATCGTGTCGAAGGGAAATGTCTTGAGATAGCTCAGGGAGGAATATTCCGTACCGAAGTCGTCAAGCGAAATTCGTATGCCCAGCACATTGAGCGTGTTGAGCGTATCAATGTTGTTGACGGTCCGCTCGAGCAGCACGCTCTCGGTTATTTCGAGCTCCAGACGCTCGGGCGGCAGTCCGACCAGGTCCAGCGTCTGGGAAATCCGGTCGGTCAGGCCGCTTGTCAAGAATTCAGCCGCTGACACATTGACGGCGACGAGGTAGTTGTCCGGCCATTTCATCGCCTCGCGACATGACTGCTCCAACACCCACGCCCCGATATCCGGCATCATTCCGTCTGCCTCGGCCATCGGAATGAATACCGACGGTGGAATTTTTCCAAGCAGGGGGTGGTGCCATCTCAGCAACGCCTCGAAGCCGACAATGCAGCCGCCCTCGGCAATCGGCTGGTATTCGACATAGAATTGCTGTTGGTCGAGTGCCATGCGCAGACTGCGGCGCAGCAGTTCTCGCTGCTCCAGCAATTCTAGCATTGTTGGGTCATAGGCTTTTGCCCGACCACGCCCCTCTTTCTTGGCGGCGTAGAGTGCGAGGTCGGAAGCCTTCATCAGCTGTTCCGGACTCGTGCCGTCTGACGGAGCGGTGGATATGCCGATGCTGGTGCCGACAAAGAGCGCAATGCCGTCTATCGTGAAGGGTTTTTTGAACGCGGCAACCAGATCTTCGGCCAGGAGGTGCGCTTTGGCCGGATGTCCTCCGCCAAGGGAGATCACCGTGAATTCGTCGCCAGCCAATCGATAGGCCCTGTCATCGCTGGAGAGGCAGGCTTGGATACGCCTTGCGGCCGATTGAAGAAGCTGGTCGCCCGCCGCATGCCCGAGCGTATCGTTTACGGGCTTGAAATCGTCGAGGTCGAGTTGCATCAATGAAAGAGTCTCGTTCGAGCTTGCAGTCTCCTGCAACAGCGCGCTCAGGTCCTCGCTGAACTGGCGCCGGTTCGGCAGTCCAGTCAGCGGATCATGTGTGGCGAGATGCAAAAGAGTTGCGCGCTCGTCGTCAACCTGCTCCTCGGATTGGACCACGGCAAACAGATCACCGATCCGATAGATCGTCAGGTCATGTGATCCGCCGAGCGCGTCTGTTATTCGCAACGGCTGGGCGCTGTCACCCAGTGAACGGAAAGCCAGCATGACTGCTGATTTGTCCAGCTCCGGAAAATGCTCCCAGAAGGAGGCGGCTGGTTTTAAGGAGGTGGGCAGCGCATTGCCAAGCAAATTTTCAACGGGATTGAAATCGCGATCAAAGAACATAAGCCGGTCGACCGGGCCCCCCGAATCGATTGTCTCCGTTTTTTCGAGGGCCAAGCTGGCAGCAGGAATTTTCCGCATGTCGGAGGCTCTCCCTGATTGAATGTCCTACCAGATATTATAGCAACTTAACTGCCGCACAACTTGTGCACGTTAAGAAATACATTAGGCATTTCTGATTAACAATCCCCAACCTTTGCCAACGCACTCACGGCTGTGGACGCGCCTGCACTGATCTGACGGAGTCATTGGCCGCCACCTCAGAGTGGCGGCGTGGGTGACGAGAGAAAGATTTGCCGCACGATTGTTCGTGCGCTGCGGATCAGGCAATGGCAGCCCACAGTTCGCGCACCATCTGGCGCAGCGCCAGCGCCTCGGCCCATCTGTCCGTCGAGTCGTTGCCGTCTCTGGCGGTGATCGCATAGGGTTTGGGGCCCAATTCGCATGTAAAGACCAGTTCGGCGTCATCGGCTGCGCGTGATCGCCAATGGCGAAAGCCGTAGTCCCACCACTGCAGGAAGAGATCGACCCAGGGCCGGTGATGCGCAAAGGAGATTTCGATCTGCACCTGTTCGCGTGAAGCGACGCGGCCGTGAAACGCATGGGCATTCTGCAGGATGCGCCTGATATGCGCGTGATTTTCCTCATCGACCGGAAAGGCGAATTCGCGCCCGACCAGGAAATGCGACAGATCGGCCAGCAACGGCAGATCGGGACGTCGATCGAGCAGATCGAGCGTGAAGAACAGGTCCGTCGTCATCCTGTCGCGATGGGTTTCGATGAATACCGGAATACCGGCATTTTCGGCGAGCCGCATCCAGCCATCGAGAATCGGCAGGCACTCCTCGATCCGGCGGGGGCGGATATCGGGCTGAAGGTTGATGTGGCTGACCGGAAAGGCCGCGGCAAGTTCCAGCGGCAGACGCAAATCCTCGTGCTGCGGGGAAAGCAGACCGCCTCGATCTTCAAGCCGGTGCCCCGAATGGCCTTGTTGAGGCGGATGACATCGTCGCGGTTGGTATAGTGCGCACTGATGCCGTCGAAGCCCGCCGCGCAGATCGCAGCGATATTGTCGTCGAGGCTCGGCTCGAACCCGTCGGTGTGCCGGCGCTCCATGGCCCAGAGCGACTGGAAGATCAGGAGCTTCTGCATCATGCGGCCCGCGCGCTTTTCAGAAGGGTCTTGAGGTTCACGCCCGGATCGGCCAAGGCTGCAGGCTCGGGACAGATACAAGCGGCGATCAGCATTTCGGCAAGCTTGATATGCTTGGCCAGGCCATTGCCGATGCCAAGACCCGCGGCAGCCACCAATCGCCCGTCATCGAGATAGAATTCGAGCTCTCCCTCTGGCGCCGATCGCCGGACGCTCTGATGCGCGGGCAGCGGCTGCCCCGCCACCTGGAGGCCGAGATCGTACTGGTCGGACCAGAACCAGGGAATGGCGGCGAAAGTCTCGGCGGCGCCGGCCATGTTCCGTGCTGCGGTCTCGGCCTGCGTTCTGGCATTGCGCCAGCTTTCATAGCGGATATGTCCTCCGCCGGGTTGAGCCACCGCGGCGCAATCGCCTGCGGCAAATATGTTGGGCGCGCTGGTGCGAAGACATGCGTCCGTCAGAATGCCGTTGCCCGTGGCCAGCCCCGATGCTTCCGCCAAGGTTATTTCAGGCTGGACCCCGATGGCACTGACGACGAGATCAGTGGGCAGGATGGTGCCATCGCTCAAGACGACCGCGTCGTCGCCGATTTCCGCAACGCTGCGGTCAAAGTGGAAGCGCACACCTTCGGCGACATGTCGGGCATGCAGCTTGTCGGCAAAACGGGCAGGGACGGCGCGACCCAAGGGTTTCGGCGCGGCCTCGATCACATCGACCGTAACGTCCTTTGCGCGAAGGACGGATGCGAGTTCCATCCCGATCAGACCCGCGCCGATGATCGCGACGCATCGGCCGGGCGCGACATTGGAGAAGATCGCTTCGGCGTCGGCGTGGGTGCGAAAATCGAGCGCACGTTCCGCGCCCGCGCATGCAAGCCGCCTCGGCCGTGCGCCGGTGGTCAGCAGCAGCTTTTCGTAACCCAATAGCTGACCGTCGCTCAAGCTTACGGTCGCGGCGGCGGGATCCAGCTTGGAGACCGAGCAGCCCTTGAGATAGGTGATACCGGCCACCTCCAGCGCTTCTTTCGGGCAGATCAGTTTCATCCGCACCATGCCATCGGGAGTTTTCGACAGAGGTGGCCGTTCATAAGGCATATGAGGCTCGGCTCCGACCAGCGTGACGGCTCCGGAATAGCCCGCTTCGCGCAGGGCGAAAGCTGCCCGGGTTCCGGACTCGCCTGCACCGATGATGACGATACCGTCCATTGCATTCTCCAGTAGAAAGAGCAGCCGGCGCTGGTGAGGAGGAGACGCCGGCCGGGGAGGATCAGTTCTTGTTGGCGGATTCCGCCAGGTTCTTTGGCCACTTAACCGAGGGCCACGCGCACCTCTCCGTCGACGACCTCCGCCGGATAGGTCTTCAGGTTCTCGCACGCCGGCAGCCTCAGCGCTTCACCTGTTCGGTAATCGAAAGCGCCGGAATGCTTCGGACATTCCACCTCGAAATCCATGACCAGTCCGTCGGCGAGGTGGATCGCCTCGTGTGTGCAGAGCCCGGCCGTGCAGTAGACGCTGTCATCCGGGCCCCGGTAAATCGCGTAGGTGCGTGCGCCATGATCGAAACGGATGGCGCCTTCCTGTTCGATGTCCTCAAGTCTGCCCGCTGAAACCCAGGTCATTCGGCGGCTCCTTCCGTTTCGAGGCGAGCCTTGCGGGCTTGAAGCTTTTCCTTTCGTCTGCGGTAGCGTTCCTGCATCTGCGCTTCGCCTTCGGGCGAGCCGTCGTGCCAGGTGCCGAACCACTTATCGAGCGGGATCAGGGCGTCGCCGTAATTCACCTCGAAATATTTGTGGTGGAGGTAATGCGCATAGGCGTGACTATCGACTAGCGTCTCCCTGCCGATCTCGACCTTGTCGAAGCCGACATGGCCGGGAATTGCCCCAAAGCCGGCATAGTGCAACTGATAGAGCATGATGACCGGATTGGAGGGCAGGATCAGGTGGTAAAACGCCGTTCCCAGATAGAGCAGATGCTCGACCGGATGCATCGACAGTGATGACCAGGGCGAAGGGTTGACCGAATTGTGGTGGACCGAATGCACCCATTTATAGAGAAAGGGTGTGTGGATGAGCCTGTGAATGCAGAAGAAGTGGAACTCGTGAATGATCGGAACCACGAGCGCGACGAGCGCCAGCATCCAGGGGTTTTCGGCAAAGCCGAGCCACGGCGCATAGCCGTTGGCATAGGCCCAGAGCATACCAGCCTCGATGGTGGTCCAGATCACGAAGCCAGACAGGAAGGTGCGCAGAATATTGTCGAGGTTCTGGCTTTGGAACCAGAAGGCGTTGTTTTTCTGGTCGGCTGGAAACTTGCCATTGTACTTGAAGCGGTTTTCCTGCCGCTTCAGAACATAGAGATGCAGTTCGAAGGCGCCATAGAACAGGAACACGCAGATCGCATTCACGGCGTACAGCCAGGCGATCCAGCCGAGGCTCAGCATCTGCATCGTCGCGGCCGGGGGAATGATCCAGGCCCAATAGGCGATTGCAGACACCGCAAAAATGAGATTCCAGGGAAGGAAGTAGTGCGGCAGCCATTTCAGGATAGCCGTCAGTTGCGGGGGGAAGACGAAAAGCGGCGCGGTTTCGACCGGCTGGTTCGGCGCCCAATCGCCGCGCTTGTTACGCTTGCCGAAGTTCAGATCATCCATTGGCGTCTCCTCCGGGCGCCTGATGTCTCGGTGCCCGCACACATTTTTAGTAAAGGTGAGGGCGGCCCACGCGCCTTGATCCGATGCGGCTCCTTGCGCGCCGGATCTTCTCCTGACGCAAAAGTTAGCAGGGTGCGTTTCGAACGGCGAAGGCTTCTTTGATCTAATTAGATCAAAGCCCTTCCTTGGTGATGGTGATGAAGTGGATCGGGCTCCGGTCCGGCTCGATCTCGGTCAAGCCGATGCGGCGCAGGATGTGGTCGAGCGCCCTCCGCGCCTGAGCTTCCGGCGCCTGATCAAGTACCACATCCATGATGCCGTCCTTCAGGGCCGCGCGGGTATAGTCCGTCAATTCATGTCCAACGAAGAAGACGTTGCCGCCGCGCGGATGGCGGCGAAGCACTTCGATCAGGGCGGAATTGGCGCCGCCGGCATTGTAGAGGCCGGCAAGGCCGGGATACATCTCCAGGGCCGACCACAGGAGATCGGCGCTGGCCCGCTCGTCATCGCCACCGAATCCTAGCCATTCGAAATTGGAGGCTCCGGGATGATCGCGAAAATAGTCGGAGAAGCCGCGGATCCGATCGCGATGCACCTGATAGATGGGATGGCAGATCGCAACCACAGGCCCGGCTCGAAGGGCCATTCGACTGATATAGAGCGCAGCCGTCCGGCCAGCGGCATTGTTGTCGATGCCGACGAATTCTCCGACGCGGTCGGAAGCGCGGGTGACGACATGGACCACGGGCAGGCCTTGCGCATCCACCTTTTCCACCGCGGCGCTGATCACCTGGCTGCTCGGCACGGCAAGGATCAAGCCGGCGCGTGAAAGGTCGGTGGACAGGATGCGTCGGGCAATTGCCTCCGGATTCAGCTCGTCGGTGAAACTGCGGTGCACAACGACCAAGGGATCGAGAGTTGCCGCAATCCTTTCGAAGGCGTGGGAAAGGCGACGATAGAAGCTCGTTTCCGGGCGAACCATCAGCACTTCGATCCGGAGCAGGCCGCGATGGGCGTCGGGAAGCTTGCGCGGGTAGTCCAGGTGACGCGCGGCGGATACGACCTTTTCGACCAGTTCCGGCCGAACGCCCCCGCGTCCGTTCAGGACCCGCTCGACCGTGGCCGTTCCAACGCCGGCATGGCGGGCGATATCCCGGTAATTCGGCTTGCTCACTTTCAGTCCTTCGGATGCTAACGCGATGTGCTCGATCCTATGGGCAATCTGTCGTTCTTCATACACCTGAGCCCCAAGACTCACAGAGCTTGTATCGCGGGTGCAGCCGATCTATGGTTTCTCTCATTCAGCATGAGATTGCAGACAGTCATTCACTGTTAAACCGGAAGCGGAGATTTTGTCCGACGGCCGGGTCGAAGGAGCTGAGCAATGAAAATTCTCATGGTTCTCACATCGCATGATCAGCTGGGAAATACCGGCAAGAAAACGGGCTTCTGGCTTGAGGAGCTTGCCGCCCCATACTTCGTCTTCCGTGACGCTGGGGCCGAGGTCGTGCTCGCGTCGCCGAAAGGAGGCCAGCCTCCGCTCGATCCGAAGAGCAATGAGCCGGCATTTCAGACGGACGACACGAGGCGATTTGAAAAGGACCCGGCCGCGACGGCTGCGCTTGCCAACACATTGAGGCTGTCCGACATCGACCAGGCCGATTATGACACCGTGTTCTTCCCCGGTGGCCATGGCCCGCTTTGGGACCTGACGAACGACCGCAATGCGCACGCGCTGATCGAGAAGACGCTTGCGGCGGGAAAGCCGCTGGCGCTCGTCTGCCATGCGCCGGGAATCCTGACCAATGTCAAGGCGCCGGATGGTGGGCCGCTCGCGAAGGGGCGGACGGTGACCGGCTTTACCAATTCCGAGGAGGCCGCCGTGCACCTCGTCGAGGTCGTGCCCTATCTGCTCGAAGACGTGCTGAGGGAGCAGGGGGCGAAGTTTTCCGCGACCGAGGACTGGGCCGTGCATGTCGTCCAAGACGATTTGCTGATCACCGGGCAGAATCCGGCCTCTTCCAAGCAGGCTGCACGCCTGCTGCTCAACGCCGTGGGCGAGCAGGCGGCAGCCTGAGATGCGGTGGCGGGGCAGTGGCCGCGGACTTTGCAACACCAGATGAAGGGGTCTGGCATGAGCAGGAAATATACGGGCAAATGTGCATGCGGTGCAATACAGTTCAGCTTCGATACTGATCCAACCTTCGTCGCGGAGTGCCATTGTCTTGATTGCAAGAAGGCCTCAGGCGGCGAGGCCGCCACTTTCTTCGCCGTGCCGCAGGACGATTTTGCCCTGACCTCGGGCAGGCCAAAAGCGTTCCACTATGTCGCCGATTCCGGCAGGGGGCTCGATCGCAACTTCTGCCCCGAATGCGGCGCGCGGTTGTTCAGCAGCAACCTCGAAAGCTTTCCCGGTCTCGTCTTCGTCACCCTTGGCAGTCTGGACCGGCCAGAGGTGATACAGCCTGGCGTCGAGATGTTCATCAAGCGCAGGCTGGCTTGGGCAACGCCACTCCACCTTCCGCAGTTCGAAGGCATCCCGAGCTGACGGCCGCGCGGCTGCTCGCGATTTTTCTTGAAGAAAAGATCCAACCCGTGTCGGATCGGCGATGGTCTATCCGTCCTTAGCTCGTTCATTCCGTCCACCCAAAGGATCACGGTCATGCCAAGCACCATACGCCTGCACCGCGTTTTCGCCACGAGCCCGGAGAAGGTCTATCGCGCCTTCATCGAGGCAGATGCGCTCGCCAAATGGCTTCCGCCGAACGGCTTTCTCTGCACCGTGCATTACCTGGAGCCGGCCGTCGGCGGCACCTTCAGAATGTCTTTCCGTAACTTCACCACTGGCAATAGCCACGCCTTCGGCGGCGAATTTCGTGAGCTCGTCCCGGGCGAACGCGTGGGTTATACGGACAAGTTCGACGACCCGAACCTGCCGGGCGAGATGGAAGTCACCGTAACGCTGAAGAAAGTCTCGGTCGGCACTGAGGTGGATATCACCCAGGCCGGCGTGCCCGATCTCATCCCGCCGGAAGCCTGCTACCTCGGCTGGCAGGAGTCGCTGCGCAACCTTGCCCGGGTCGTCGAGCCTGACATCAACGAATGATGCATTTGCGCGAGACTTGAAGAGCGGCGCCGCGCAGCCGCTTGCCACTTCTCCGCCCATCATTCAGCAGATATTCTGTGGAACGGGGGCGGAGAGGCGGAGCTTGCAGGGGCCGGGGGCGTGGTCGGCCGCAGTCAGCCGAAGTTGCTAAGCGTAATCCGCGCTTTGCTTGATCGAGCCGATCGTCTCGCGTGCGGGAAGCAGCGAAGACAGCCAGAGGGAATAGGTCAGGGATATACCCGTCGACCACAGGATCATCGGCAGTGTCATCACTTCGGAGATCAGGTTGGCCAGTTCCGGCGGACCGATCTCCCAGGAGAACAACGCGGCGGCCGGCTCCGGCTGACGGGTCTCCGTGCTTGCTTTCTGCATGTCTTCGAGCACGGACGCAGTGGCGGCTTGTTCGGCTGCTGACGGGTTCTGAACTGGAACGATGGCGGTTTTAACATTATTTTCGGCTTCGCCGGACATTTGGAGCTCCTTGTTTGGCTTCGTTGTAGAAAGCCGATCCGGAACAATAAGTTTCACGACATCTCGACGAAATGATCGGCGTGGACGCAAAGTGTCCTTTGTGCGTCCGAAATGACGTACGGCGTTCTAAAAGCCTGATCCGGCCCGTTGCCAGCGCTAGGCGCCTCCATTGCTCGCCAGGGTTGCGGCCTTCGATCTCAGCCTCGGCAATCGCCGTCGCGCGTGCCGCGCTGACAAGAGGCCTTCTCTCGTAGCGAATTCCAGGAGAAATTAACCGTCGCAAGAAATTCGCCTTTTATTTCGCAGTATATATGTTAACACTTTATTAGGAGTGGGGAGTATTCCGGTTCTGAATTAAGAAAAATGGTGTTTGCCTCGACAATACCGGGGCGACAGCGCGTTCCTACGTGTCGCGTTAGCCTGAATAATCTTAAATCAGTTCCAGATTACTTGTTTTGATTCATGGGGGTATTTAATGGCTACGCAAAGCACAGGCGGAGGCAGCACAACTTCTTTCACCAATGCGCCACAGGCGAAAGATGACTCTTACATCTGGACGGAAGATCAGCTGCTCAGTCTTCAGCTCTACAATGCGGCCACCAAAACCATAACCCTTGACGTGATGTCGAATGATCTTGGCGGGAATGCCAAATCGCTCTTCTCGGTCGATGACGGAGATGGCAATCCAATTACGACTGATTATGAGCTTATTGCGAAAGACGTCGGAGCGAATGGGGCATCTGCCTGGGAGACGACCCTGCTCGGCAATTGGGTCAGGATCAACAATGGAAAGATTGAATACCGTATTAGCGATGGAAGCGGCATCGCGGGCTCGGGCGCGGATATCAATACGCTGTCTGCCGGTGAAATCCTCAAAGATAGTTTTGTCTATGCGATACGGCTCGGCAATGGCACGCTGAGCGAGGCCAATGTCTCGATCTCAC